>CAVFAZ010000065.1:0-5969 GCA_963620825.1 Kurthia senegalensis | reverse complement strand
ATAGCGTGCTCTATAACGAGAATCTGAAATGGCAGCGCGGCCGCAATGCGGAAGTGGGCGTTGACGCATCCTTCCTCGGCACGAAGGTCTCGCTCGTCGGATTCTGGAACCGCACTCTCTATCCTTACAGGCTCTCTTCGAGCTACACTCCGATTTCCTACGACATCCTGCGTCTGCCGGACGGCTACAGCATCCCGGACGACCCTCAGATAAAGGTCGATAGCAATACTGGAGCGGTCTATATGCGCGGCTCCGACAGCGATTTCTGGACTCAGATGGACGTGAAGGTCACCGACCGGACCTTCGTCAAGTCCACTTATCAGGACAACGGGGCGAAAGCTGACCGCGCGGGAGCCGAGCTCACCGTGGATTTCCCTCAGATTGAGCCGATTTTCACCCAGCTGCGCCTCGACGCTTCCTACACCTGGACCCGCACCGTGGACGAGTCGCTCGCGTACTACTACCAGACCGGCTGGTCGCACACCGGCATCGCGAACCGCTCATATCAGTATGTCGGCATTTATGCCAACGGCGGCAATTCCACGGCGGTGGTGAACGGCAAGGTCACGCATAATCTGGATGCGAACCTCACGGCCATCACCCATATCCCGCAGGCGCGCCTGATTATCACCTGCCGTCTGGAGGCTTCGCTGCTGACGCGTTCGCGCAATCTTTCCCGCTATAACGGAGGCGATTACGCGTTTACGGTTTCAGCGGACAGCAAGACTGCGACCGGCGGAAACATCTATGACGGAGACTCTTACACAGCCATCTGGCCCGTGGCCTATATGGACCTGGACGGCAATGTCCACGAGTTCACTGCGGCCGAAGCGGCTCTGCCGGAGTTCCAGAACCTCATCATAAAGTCGGGCAACGCCTATACCTTCGCCCAGGACGGTTATCCGGCCTATTTCTCTGCGAATCTGAGCATTACGAAGGAAATCGGCGAGCACGTCTCGCTCTCTTTCTTCGCGAACAACTTCACGAACTCCCGTCCTTATGTCATCTCGATGGCTACCGGCGTGGGAGCCATTTTCACTCCTTCGTTCTATTACGGCCTCAGCTGCAGAATCAAAATGTAATTATGAAAAAGTCTATCATATATCTTCTGATATTGGCTTCAGCCCTTTCCTGCGGCCGTTTTATGGACAGGGACCCGTATGAGAGCAGCCTCTGCACCTTCAGCGTAACCGCTGTCTATCCGGACGGCTACACGCAGTATGTCCGCGAGGGCGTGGGTGTGAAGGTCGAGGACGTGAACCTCGGATCGCTCTACACCGCCCTGACCGACGCCTCGGGAGTCGCGACCTTCAGCCTCCCGAAGGGAGTCTATCGCGTGAACATTTCCGACATGCTGGAAGAGGACATCTTCAACGGGGCCGCCGACAAGGTTAGCGTCAATGCCTCCGGCAGCGTGAATATCAGTCTGATGCACTCCAGGTCCGGGTCCATAGTCATCAAGGAAATCTATTGCGGCGGCTGCAAGCGGCTGCCTCAGCAGGGCAATTATTTTTATGACCAGTACCTCATTCTGCACAACAACGACTACCGCACGCAGTACCTGGACGGCCTCTGTGTAGGTTCTCTGCATCCGTATAATGCGATGGCTTCCAATCCTTTCATTTCCAAGGACCCGGCTACCGGCGAGGCTGTCTATCCGGACTATGTGCCGGTTTCCGAGGCGGTCTGGATGTTCGGCGGCGACGGGGAGAGCTTCCCGCTCGCTCCGGGTGGCGATGCGGTCGTATGCCTGAAGGGCGCGATCGATCACACCCGCCAGTTCCCGCTTTCCGTCGATCTGAACGTTCCGGGATACTTCGTCTGCTACAACAACAGCTATTTCACGAATACGAACTATCATCCCGCTCCGGGCACCAATATCGCTCAGGACCACTATCTCGAGGTGGTCGTAAAGACCGGCATAGCAAATGCTTACACCTTCTCCATCAACTCTCCGGCTGTGGTTCTCTACCGCGCGCAGGGGATGACGATGCGCGAGTTCGTGCAGACCTCCGGCGCCGTGATTCCGATACCCGGCAGCACCGGCGCGCAGGTCACCGCCATTCCTCTGGACTGGGTAGTCGATGCGGTCGAAGTTTTCAGCGGGACGTCTTCGTCCAATGCCAAACGTCTCCCGCCTTCCCTGGACGCGGGCTATACTACCCTTTCCGATACCTATCTCGGTCATACCCTCTTCCGTAAAACCGACGAAACCGCCTCTGCGGCAGCCGGTTATGAAGTTCTTTCCGACAGCAACAATTCAAGTGATGATTTCTATGAACGCGAAACTCAAAGTCTGCATAAATAGGGTCTTCACCCTTGTCGCGCTGTCGCTTGCGACGGCCCTGTCTGTCACGGCCCAGAATACTTATGAGAGGGTCCGCAGGCATAATCTCTGGAATGACGGCTACAATGTGACCGGCCTTCGCGGGGACTTTTCCTCCATTTCCTTCGCCGAACTTTACGGCGGGGCTGAGGGTGGGGATTTCCGCCGCAGTAGCGACCCCACATCCTCCTGGAATGCCGGGGCTCAGGCCTCCACCATAAAGCATCTCGAGAAATTCTCGATGATCGGAAGCTTCTCCTTCGAGCAGAGGGAGGGACGGAACATGTGCAGTTCGATGTTTATCACTCCCGGGTTGTATCCTGTTGATATCCTTGAATTTACCCCCGGTCGCAAGACCCTTCAGAGCTATGCCTTCGACGGTGGCATCAGCGTGGATCTTTCCGATAGCTGGCGAATAGGTGCGAAGATGGACTACCGCTCCTCGAACCTTTCCAAGCGCAAGGACCTCCGCCATACCAATTACCGTCTGGATATGACCGTAGCTCCGGGCATCCAGTACATCTTCGCCGGGACTGACCAGTCGGTAGGACTTAACTATATCTTCCGAAAGGACAGCGAGACCATAAGCGCAGAGCAGGTAGGCACCGCAGAATCAAGCTATTACGCCTTCCTCGACAAGGGATTGCACTACGGCCGCAACGAGGTCTGGAGCGGCAGCGGAGTGCATCTCGCCGAGGCGGGAATCAACGGTTTCCCGGTCAAGCGCAGCGCGCACGGCGTGGCTCTGCAGCTTGCGGACGAAGATTCCTTCGTCCAATACTCATATCTCCATTCGTTCACGGCCATTGGCGAGAAGCAGTCCATCTGGTACCGCAGCCCTTCGAACATCTTCGAGGTTCTGGCTTCTTCCCGTTCGGAAGTCGCCGGAGGCTGGGCTTATTCCCGCGCCGGAGTCGATTTCGAATGGCTGAAAAACTATGAAACCGTCCTGGACAAGGTGACTGAAAACGGCGTGTCAACAGTCGTGGAATACGGTCAGAACCGGATACTTACGCAGAAAAAGTTCACGCTTTTCGACGAGTATGAATACCTTTCGGATGGCTTCGACCTCAGGCTCCGCTGGGACCGTACCCGGACGAAATCCAAGGCCTCCCAGATGTACCCCTTCATCGTGACTCAGAAACTTGTGGAGTGGAGCCTGGCCGCCGAGCCTGTGCTCCGCACCGGCTGCTGGCAGTGGAGCGCTCTGGTAAAATGGTCGGACGGAAACGTGAAGGAGAGTTCCTCTTCAGTGAGCGAGACTTCCGGAGTGCAGACTTCGATGCAGCGTCTCGAAGATTATTATGCCTGGGATATGGAATACCGCACCTGCGGCCGTCTGGACGGGGGATTGACAGCCAGATATACCTTTCCTAAGGGCATTTATCTGGAGGCTTCAGGGCTTGGCCGCAAGGCGTTCGGTCTTGAGACCATTACGGGCTCCGTGCGATGGGAAGTCAGATTTAGTTTGGGTATAACATTTTGAAAATTAAGAATATATGAAAAAGATAACATTGGCTGCGGCCATCGTATCGGCATTGGCCGCGCCGCTTGTGATTTCCTGCGGAAAGCAGCCTCAGGGCTCGCTCGAAGCACCTGGACTGAGCATTGATCCGCTCATTACGCGCGCCACGGAGGTGAATTTCGAAGACGGCGACCGGATCGGAGTGACCGTGACCCGCGCGGACGGCTCGGCTTATGCTGAAAATGCGCTTCTGAGCTACTCCGGCGGGGTTTTCTCAGGTGAATTGAAATGGTACGACGACGGTGGCGAGAGCAGTGCTCTGGCGGCTTATTATCCTTATTCTGAGAGCGGTTTCCCTCAATCTTTCGAGGTCGGAACTGACCAGAGAGCGGGCGCGGGGGCTTACGACCTGATGCTTGCGACGAAATCGTCCGTCAAGCCTCAGGAGACCGCGGTCACCATGGCTTTCCGCCATCAGCTTTCGCAGGTCGTGATGAACGTGAAGAATGAGGCCGGGATTTCCATAGACGCGATTACCCTGAAGGGCTTGCTGAATAAATGCGTTCTGTCTGAGGACGGTACCCAGTTCGTGGCGGATGAGAGCGCAGGTCTCAAGGATATCGTTATGGAGGAAGTAAGCAGGGGAGTGAAGTACCGCGCCATCGTGGTGCCTCAGACCATAGCCTTCGGAGTGGGGGTAAAGACTGCTTCCGGAGGATCTGTGGTGAAGGATTTTACGGAAGTCACTATGAAGCCAGGCTATTCGTATAAGATTGAAGCTGAGGTGCTTGCTGACGGCGTGCGGTTCAGCCTTTCCGGCGGGATCGACGCCTGGGAAGACGGCGGAACACTTACTCCTGGCGAAGATCCGGATCCGACTCCGGACCCGACTCCGGGCGGCGATATCGATGAGGATGAAGGATATTTCGTCTATGAGGGCGAGACCTACAAGACCGTCAAACTGAAGGACGGCAAGACCTGGATGGCGGAGAAT
Source organism: Kurthia senegalensis (assembly GCA_963620825.1). Lineage (GTDB taxonomy): Bacteria > Bacteroidota > Bacteroidia > Bacteroidales > UBA932 > Cryptobacteroides. The sequence continues at coordinate 1,184 of CAVFAZ010000065.1, read as the reverse complement.
CTGCGTGTGATTCCTTCAGGGCTCACCCCTTGCGACGATATCACCAACCTGACCGCCGGAATCTATTACCCGATAGTTCTCAACGCCGAACATACCGCCGTCGTGCAGACCCGTGACGAGTCCGTCATCAAGTCGAACGGCTATCTTTATCAGATAGAGACCGCGCTGGGCCTCTCTGTCGGAGATCTTAAGACCGAAGAGCAGGCCAAGTCTCTTTCAGGCGTGCAGGGCATCTGCCCTCCGGGCTGGCACGTCCCTACCGTGGACGACATTTATAACCTCGTGGGCAATATTGCGACCTATGGAAATATCAATACCGCAGCTCCATACTATGATGCGGTTCAGGGAAAAGCTCTGATGAGTCTCATCAATGCCGACGGCTTCAATGTGGTGGCTTACGGTGCCGTGATCATCCAGACAAACCAGTCTGAATCGGCCACGCTTTTGGGGTGGCGGGACACTTATACTAAAGAGGTGGCGTCTGGCTACATCTGCGGATCCTCCTTCGCTTCGCTCACTGAAAAAGACGGAGTTATAACGAATTTCCAGTTCTGGTCCCTTTTGCCGATGAAAAACAACGGCACCATAAACGGAGCCAAACAGAGCTACCGCATAGCCGCTCCGGTAAGATGCGTGAAGAACTAAATCGTAGGGTTTTTATTTCCGAATCATCACTTTAATGACTATATTTGCAGATATTTTGTTATAAACCGATTAATTCTAATCAAATTTTATAATGGCAACAAAAAAACTGAACGTGAAGTTCTGCGTGGTTCTGCCGATCATTCTGCTCATTACAGCCTTCCTCTGGGCTGTGCCTACGAGCTTCTTCGGCATTGACGCACTCACGGTTTCTCAGCAGCGAGTGATCGCTATCTTCGTTTTCGCCGCCCTGATGTGGATGTTTGAGGTCATTCCTAACTGGACCACTTCAGTCCTTATCATCGTCATCTCCCTGCTTACCGTTTCGAACAAGGGACTCGGCTTCCTCTGCAAACCTGAATACGGAACCCTGGTTCCTTACAAGGACATTATGGCGGCCTTCGCCGACCCGGTAGTGATGCTGTTCCTCGGCGGTTTCGTCCTCGCCATTATGGCGACCAAGTACGGTCTGGACGTCACCCTCGCGCGTGTCCTTCTGAAGCCTTTCGGAACCAAGCCTAAGATGGTGCTCCTCGGTTTCC
>CAVFAZ010000064.1:0-12485 GCA_963620825.1 Kurthia senegalensis | reverse complement strand
TGGAACTACCTCATCAAACCGCTATGATTGCACCAAGTTATTTTTTAATCATTACATAAAAGTGTCGATTTTAAAAATAATGAGATTCCGCATGTTCATTATTGGCACAGTAAACAAGTGGGTCGAAAAAGGCACGATTCTCACAATACTTATGAACTGAGCGATCGAGACAAAAGATTGATGAATGCCGCATTGGCTTATAACAAGAAAATTAATTAGTTATGAGAGATGAAATATTGATTGACAATTTCTTTAGAGTTGGCAATAACGGTGAAAAGTCTATCAGAAAAAGTGATCTTGGCTGGGGCAGTATTATGCAGGAGTCCGCTCAGTCGGATGATCCGGAAGTTATTTTCAGGTATGTCGTGGAGATAGTGGGACTGAACATCCTTTTCTATTGGCTTGAAGATCATCAATGGTATACGATTGAAACGGAAAAAGATCCTGTAGAAGTCCGGCGTATTTTTCCTAACCCGGAATGGGATGGAAAATGTGAGATGACAAAATCGGGATTGGATGGAATGCCGCATACAAGTTCAGGAGGGGAGATCTTGGCGACTTTTGATGACCCGACTCAAATATGGGATAACCTTAAAATCAATGGCGTCCGTATAGGTGAAATCTTAAACAATTCGGTGATTACGGATCTTGATTGATTTTATCTGCTATGAAAGAGTGTTTTCCTTATATGGTCAAAGATAACTTGATTTTGCCATCAAAGTCGGGATTATTTAGTAAATTTGCTGAAACGATTAATAATCATTATGCGTAAACTGCTTTTACTATCGGTTTTACTCTGCGGAACGACTCTTCTGCAGGCCCGGGATTTCTATAAGGACCATTTTCAGGAGAAGACCCTGCGCGTGGACTATATTTTCTCGGGTACCGACAAGACCTGCGATATTGCACTGAGCGAGCTCAAGACATTGGACGGCTGGGCCGGCCGCAGAGTGAATATGACTGAGGTTCCGCTGCGCGGCAACGGGCAGCTTCTGATGACCGACGCGGCTTCGGGCGACACGCTCTACAGGATGTCGTTCTGCACGCTCTTCCAGGAGTGGCAGGCGACGGAGGAAGCGACCCGCACCCGCAAGAGCTTCGAAAACGTGTTCCTTCTTCCGATGCCGGCAAAGCCGGCCAATATCGAAGTGAAACTGTTTGATTTTCACGAGAATGTGGCGGGGCGGATGACTCATACCGTGGATCCTGCGGATATCCTGATACGTCCGGTGAAGGTGGAGAATCCTTATCGCGTGCTGCTGCACAGCGGGGATTCGAAGGACAAGATCGACGTGGCGATACTTTCCGAAGGTTATACAAAAAAGGAGATGAAACGCTTCTACAAGGATGCTCAGGCTACGGTCGATGCTTTGCTTACCCACGAACCGTTCGCTTCCATGAAGGACCGCTTCAATATTGTGGCTGTCGCCGCCCCTTCGCAGGACAGCGGCGTGAGCGTTCCCCGCGAGGGAAAATGGTGCCGGACCGCCGTGGATTCCCATTTCGACACTTTCTATTCGGACAGATATCTTACCACCCTGCATCTCTCGCAGATGCACGACGCCCTTTCCGGAGTGCCTTATGAACATATTATAATCCTCGCCAATACAGACACTTACGGCGGAGGCGGAATCTATAATTCCTATACTCTCACCACGGCTCACCACAGCGCTTTCGCTCCAGTTGTGGTTCACGAATTCGGGCACAGTTTCGGCGGTCTGACCGATGAGTACGCCTATGATGACCAGTATGTGGAGTACTATTATCCGGATATCGAGCCTTGGGAGCAGAACATCACGACTATGGCCGATTTCTCGAAGAAATGGAAGGACCTGTATGAGCAGGGCGTAGTTGGCCTCGTGGAAGGCGGCGGCTATCAGACGAAGGGAGTATGGCGTGCCCAGGAGGACTGCCGTATGCGCACCAACGCCGCCCCGGCCTTCTGCCCTGTCTGCCAGCGGGCGCTGCGCAATATCATTGATTTTTATACGGTTCAGAAATAATCACCCATTCGGTGTGCAAGTCCCCGTGTTTTTCACACCGCAACCTCTAAAAATATTATTCCGTGTGAAAAAGGCCCCCTTTTTCACCCCATCTTGAAATGAAAAGATATGAAGGACTGCTATTCGACCCGAGGCTGGAAGGTCTCCAATCCGGAGCCTGCCGCTATCGTGCGCCACTATCAGAATATCTTCTTCTCTTTCTCGAAGATCTGCTTGTCGTCGCGGGACGGGTCCGGGGTGAAGGAGTTGCTGGAGCGGATCTCCTCGAGTTTCGAGCGCTCGTCGCGGCTCAGTTTGCGCGGAATCCATACCAGAATCTTCACGTACATATCGCCCTTGGAACTGAGATAGCCGCCGTTTACGGTCGGCAGACCCTTGCCGCGAACCTTCACGACAGTGCCTGACTGCGTACCGGCATCCACCTTCAGACGGTATGAAGAACCGTCGATGCAAGGAATATTGATCTCGCATCCGAGCATCGCATCCATTACGGAAATGATCTGAGTGCAGAACAGATTGTTGCCGTTGCGCTCCAGAGAAGCGTGCGGCTGCTCCTTTATGACTATAAGCAGATCACCGTTCTGGCCATTGTGCGGAGCACTGTGGCCCTCGCCCTTGAGCGTGAGCTGCATACCTTCCTCCACACCTGCCGGAATGGCAACGCGCACGGTCTCCTTCTTGCGGACCAGACCCGTGCCGCCGCAGGTACGGCAAGGATTGTTTATGATCTTGCCTTCTCCCTGGCACTGAGGACAGACACTCGTCGTCATAGTGCGGCCGAAGAGGGTATTGGTCACGTGCTGAACCTGTCCGGAACCCTTGCAGGTAGGGCAAGTCTTGATGTCGGAAGCATTGCGCGTGCCCGCACCGTTGCAGTCAGGACAAGGCCTGCTGCGCTCGATGGTCACTTCCTTCGTGCAGCCGTTGGCTATTTCTTCTAAAGTAAGGCTGACGCTCGTACGGATGTCGCGCCCGCGGTAAACCCTGGTTCTGGTGCCGCCTGAGCTTCTGCTTCCGCCGAAGCCCCCGAAATCGAAACCCGAGAAGGAACCGCCGAAGGCGCCTCCGAAGAGATTGTTCAGAATGTCGTTCAGATCGCCGAAGCCCTGGCTGAAGTCAGGTCCGGCCTGCCCCTCGACGCCCGCGAATCCGTATTTGTCATAACGGGCCTTCTTGTCAGCGTCGCTAAGGACGGCATAAGCCTCGGAAGCTTCCTTGAATTTCTCCTCCGCGGTCCTCTTTTCAGCATCTGTTCCGTTTACCCAACGGTCCGGATGCCATTTGAGCGCCGCTTTTCTGTAGGCGCTCTTTATATCGTCGGCCGAGGCGCTTTTGTCCACGCCCAGGACCTCATAATAATCTCTCTTTTCTGCCATAATTTACACTCCTACAACTACCTGCGCATAACGCAGAATCTCGTCTCCCAGTTTGTAACCTGTCTTTACGACATCGATGATGACGTTCTTCTGACTCTCGTCAGCGGCAGGGAACTGCGCCACAGCCTCGTGGAAATCCACATCGAACTTCTGCCCCTTGGCCTCGATGATGCTCAGACCCTTGGTTTTCAGGTATGAAAGCAACTTGTTGTAAATGAGGGTGGTACCCTCCTTTGCAGCCTCGTCTGAAGAAGTCGAGAGAATCTTCATCGCAGCCTCGCAGTCATCCAGAACGGGAAGCAGACCCTTGATCGTGTCCTTCGAAGCGCTGGTGACAAGTTTCAGCCTGTCCTCGGCATTTCTGCGGCGGAAAGTCTCGAACTCTGCCATAAGACGTACATAGTCATCCTTCTCGGCCTTCACCTGGGCCTTCTGCTTTTCGATCTCTTTCTCCAGCTCGGCCACCTTGGCCTCCAGTTCTGCAGCCTTTTTCTCGGCTTTAGCCTCAGCCTTAGCTTCCGAACGCGACTGCTTCTTCTCCTGCTTGGGCTCCTCCGCCTCCTTCACAACTTCCTCTTTCACAGCCTCTTCCTTTACCTGTTCATTCTCCTGGGACATATTTTTATTATTTTTTGCCATAATACTCGATTTTATAATACGCATACGGTTTAATCAAACTCTTTGCCAGCCGCCCGGGGCCTGCCATCTTGTCATATCAGTCATTCAATTCCAGCCACCTCATCTCCTTCTCGTCCAGCTCATTCTTCACCGCCTCATAGCGCTCGGAACATTCCCGGATCTTTTCATAGTCCTCCAGACCGCCTGAAAGCTGCTGCTCCAGAGCGGCTTTCTCCTCCTGAAGCCTGGCCATATCGGCTTCCAGAGACTCGATTTCCCGCTGCTCCTTCCAGCTGAGCTTTTTCTTTTTAGGCGTAGCCCCGGAGTCCGGAACTGGATTGGACGCTGCGCGGGCAGCGGCCGCTTTTGCCTTCGCGGCGGCTTCAGAGAGCTTGCGCTCAGCTTCGTAATCCTTTAAGTAACAGCGGTATTCGGTGTAGCCGCCGATGAAGTCCTTCACGACGCCGTCGCCGCAGAAGATGAAGAGATGCTCTGCGAGCCTGTCGAGAAAATGGCGGTCGTGCGAGACGATGATGAGCGTGCCGCTGAATGAGAGCAGGTACTCCTCGAGGATGTTCAGGGTCACAATGTCCAGGTCGTTCGTAGGCTCGTCGAGAATCAGCAGATTCGGCTGCTGCATCAGGATTGTGAGAAGGTACAGCCTTCGCTTTTCGCCTCCCGAGAGCCTTCCGACCTTGTTCTCGAGCATATCGTGAGGGAAGAGGAACTGGCTGAGAAGTCGGGTGTCATTGACCGTCTCCAGGACGGTCTGGTCCTCGTCGAAGCTGATGCCGGACTGGTGGTAATATCCGATTTTCAGTGACTCGCCCCGTTCGATGACTCCCGTGAGCGTGCCGCCGCAAGTGTCGCTGCCGGTCAGCAGATTGATGAACGTGCTCTTGCCCACTCCGTTGCGCCCCACGATGCCGACGCGCTCGCCGCGTTGGAAATTGTAGGTGAAATGCGAGAGATAGCACTTGCCTTCGTAGTAGAAGCTGACGTCTTTGCAGTCAATGATTTTGCTTCCGAGGCGCGAGGCGACTCCCACGCTCGGGTCGATAGATATCTGTTTCGTGCGGTAAACCTGCTCCGCCCGTGCCTTGATCTCCTGGAAGGCGTTCTTGCGGTACTTCGCCTTGCCGGTGCGCGCGCAGGGCGATGCGTGAATCCACTCCAGCTCGCGGCGAAGGACGTTGCGGACCTTGTCGGTCTCTGCGTTGTAATTGTCAATCCTCTCCTGGCGCTTCTCCAGATAGTTCTCATAATCACCGCGATACGTGTAAATCGCGCCGTGGTCCATCTCCATAATCGTGTTGCACACGCGGTCGAGGAAATAGCGGTCGTGCGTCACCATAAAGAGCGTGCAGCGCGAGTGCGAGAGCTTGTCCTCGAGGTACTCGATCGCGTCCGTGTCAAGATGGTTCGTCGGCTCGTCCATTATGTAGAAATCCGCCTCAGTGGCAAGCATTTGCGTCAGTGCGACGCGCTTGACTTCGCCGCCGGAGAGCCCGTTCATCTTCTGCTCGCCGTTCAGACCGAAGTCCGTCAGCAGCCGCGTGATGCGCATCTCGTACCCGAAGCGTCCGTCCTCGTCGAGATCTTTCATAAATGGCTGAGAGTCAGCCAGTACCTGCTCGAATATGGTACGCGATGGCTCGAACTCGTACTCCTGCTCGAGGAAGGCGATGCGGATCTGCTTGAGGAATGTTATCTTGCCGTTCGAGTCGGATTTGTCCTGCCCGGCGAGTATCCGCAGGAGCGAAGTCTTGCCGGTGCCGTTCGGAGCGATGAGCGCAATCTTGTCGCCTTCGTTTATGTTGAATCCGATGTGCTCGAAAAGTATTTTCGGGCCGTATGATTTGGACAGGTTCTCGACCTGCAGGTAGCTTGCCATCCTATTTGAAAAATTTATCCACTTCCTTCACGGCCTCCGGCAGGGCGAAAACCGCAACTCTGTCGTATGCCTCTATCTGCGTGCTTCCGATGGCGATCTGCGCCTCGCTTCCGCGGATCAGACCGCCGATAACCGCATTGCGCGGGAAACCGATGTCTTTCAATGGTTTGGAGGTGATCCTGCTCTTCGGGGCCACCACGTATTCGAGCACCTCGGCGCTCGTTCCGCTCATATATTTCACGAAGCGGGCCTTGTCGCTCAGGGTGAACTTGAAGATCTTGCCGGCTGTCAGGAGCTTTTTGTTTATCACACAATCCACGCCCATATCCTCCGCCAGGCGGATGTATTCCACATTTTCGATGTCCGCGATGGTCAGTCCCACACCGAAGCGCTTGGCCATCACGCAGGCCAGCACGTTCGTTTCGTCGCTGCCTGTCAGAGCCGCGAAAGCGTCGTAGTCGCGAATCGACTCCTCGACCAGAAAATCCGGATTCTTGCCGTCTCCGTTCACTACAGTTATCTGACTGTCAAGGATTTCCCTGAGGTCGTGGCAACGTTCGCGGTCCTTTTCTATGATCTTGATTTCGTCTATGACGTTCACCGCTGCCTTCGCCACCTGCTCTCCCATCTCGGTGCCTCCGTAGATCATCAGGCGGTTCACCTCAATGTTCGCCTTGCCCAGATACTTCATAAGCATCTGCACGCCTTCGCGTTTGGCGATGATGAATACCAGGTCGTGATATTTGAAGCGCGTGTCGAATTTCGGGATGATGGTGTCGTCGCCGCGCGAGATGGCTATGACTCGGAACTGGATGTCGTCTGAAGTCGCAAGGGCCGCGAAATCGGCGATGTTCATATCCAGGAGAGGGGAGTCCTCTTCGAGCTTGAACACTGAAATCTGCAGCTTGCCGTGCGCGAAGTCCATATTGTCCGTCGTGGCCGTGTGACGCAGCTGCGCGATGATTTCATCTGCCGCAATCTTCTCCGGGAAGAACATCAGTTCGATGCCCATACTCTTGAAGATCAGCTTGTTGTCAGGTGTGAGACACTCCTCGTCATCCACTCTCGCAGTCACTTTCGCGGCGCCCAGACGCTTCGCGAGAATAGCGCTCACGATGTTCACTTCCTGCGACACGAAGGGATTCACCGCGATGAAAAGGTCTGCACTGCCGACGCCCGCCTTCTTCAGCACGCGAATCGATGACGAATGTCCTTGAACCACAGCTACATCCGCGCTCGAAATAAGCCTGTCAAGCCTCGACCGCTCCGGATCGATGACCGTGATTTCGTTCGCTTCACGGCTGAGCATCTTCGCGAGGTGGGAGCCGATTTCACCAGCTCCTTCGATTACGATTTTCATAAGCGTTATTCTTTGATAACCAGTCAAATATCTTATCTCCGCGGCACGCTGACGCGGCCAATATCCATACGTTGCTCAGCCCGAATACCTCCGGGCGTTCGCGGCTGCAGCGCTCGACTTCACTGAGCTCCGGAGCCCTGCGCAGGCGTCTGTACCCGCGATGAGCCTTCACTACTGCGGCAGCGCTGGATGGTTTCAGCATCAGAAGGTAAGCTGCTGCGGCGAGCCAGTCGATGACTCTGCGGCGCAGTATCAGGCACGAAGCCTTGCGCAGCGCCCCGGCAGGCGATGACCCCATTGAGGCATAAGTCATTGCCGCATTGTTTTCGAGCAGAAGCAGGTTGTTGCGGTAGTTCAGTTCCAGTTTCCAGGGAGAGCTTGCAGGCAGGGTTCCGCCGCCGAGATGATAGACTTTCGACTCCGGCACCACCCAGACCTGCTGTCCTCTCAGCTGCGCCCTCCAGCAGAGATCAATCTCCTCCATATGGGCGAAGAAGCGGTCGTCCAGGCCTCCGAGGGTCTTCCAGAGGCTGCTTCGTATCATAAGGCAGGCTCCGCTCACCCAGAGGACCCGGGCGGGGGAGTCGTATTGACCGCGGTCGCGGTCCAGTCTTTTCAGCACTCTGCCCCTGCAGAACGGGAATCCGTATGCATCCAGACAGCCTCCAGCCGCTCCGGCGTACTCGAAACTTCCCCTGTCCTGGAACGAGAGCAGCTTCGATCCGCAGATTCCGCACTCCGGATGGCTGTCCATCCACTCCACAAGCGGACGCAGCCAATCCTTCGTAACTTCAATGTCGGAATTCAGAAGAACGTAGTATTCGGCATCGATCCGGCTCAGTGCGCGGTTGTATCCGCCTGTGAATCCGTAATTCCGGTCAAGCGGGATTCTGCGTACATCAGGGAATTCCTCCGCAGTCATCTCCATCGAGCCGTCGGTGGAGGCGCTGTCGGCCACTACCGCCTCCGCATCGAGCCCCTCGAGGCTCTGAAGGAGTCCCGGAAGGAAGCGGCGAAGGTAATCCTTTGTGTTCCAGTTAAGTATGACGACAGCTGTACGCATTTATCCTCTGAATTCCACTTTTTCGAACGCTAAGGTAGGAATTTGTTTCGACATACATGGTCTCGGGTCGTTTCCGACCGCTTTCAGCGAGTTCCAGAGCTTCAGCAGATTGCCGGTTATGAGCATCTCCCTGACCGGCTCCGTGACCTTTCCGTCCCTGAAGAAGAAGCCTTCGATTCCGTAGGAATAGTCGCCAGTCGTGGGGTTGCAGTTTCCGCCGTTGAAGCCGGTCACGAGTATGCCCTCGCCGCATTCCCTTAGGATTTCAGCCTCTCCCATTGGTTTCGGCCAAGGCGTGAATACAGGACGGTAGGTGTCGTCGTTCGTGGGCTCGCAGTCCAGTTTGGCACCGATGTAAGTCGTTATGAAGTACTTGTTTATCACGCCGTTGTCTATAATTGTCTCCTCTTTCACCGCCATCCCTTCCGAATCGAAGAGGCGGCTGCCGCCTTCGCCAGGGGTGCGGCCGGTCTCCTTTATGGTCAGGCCCTCGGAGAGGGCTTTCTTGCCCAGAAGCCCTGTGAGAAAGGATTTGTTCTGCTGAATCGAGTAGCCGTTCAGGGCATTGAAAAGAGGGGAGACCACCTTGCCGGCGCAGTCGCTGGTGAGAACCATATTGAAGCGGCCCCCGTCGTGCCGGACAGGTCCGATGGACGCCACCGCGCGATTCAGTGCCGTGCGGGATATGTCTTTGATATTCAGTTTGTCGGCAAAAGAAGCGGAGTCCCACCAGTAGTTGCTGAACTTCTTTCCCTCCCTGTCTTCCACCGTGACTTCCACGCCGAATTCGAAAACGGTCTGGATATGACGGCAATACGCCCCGTTGGTGTCCATCAGTATCGTGTCGAAGATGCTGTCGGAATATTCCCCCTCTTCGCTCACTATCTTCCAGTCGTGGGTTTCGGCCTTCACTTCATTGAATATGGAGGCCCCGAGGGCTGTCTGAAGGCGTCTGTCGGAGTCTATTGTGTCGTAAGAAGAGTCGCAGACTCCGAGTTCCAGACCCGTAAGGGCTCCCTTCTCCAGTCTGGAAGGGTCGGGAAGATCGCGGCAGGAGTCCGGGGCAAGCATCCGTACCGTATCAATGGCCTTGATTATGAAATCCTTGAGCGCATCATATTCCAGGCGGTTTATGGAGAAGGTTCCATAACGTCCATCGACGAAAAGGTTCAGACTGACTGCGCGGTCCAGACAATGCGAGACCTTGTCCACCTCTCCGTTGAGTATGGCAATCGAGTCCAGACATCCCTTGCTGAGCACGGCCCTGGCTTTCTGCGCTCCGTACTCCTGAGCTATTTCCAGGCACTTGCGCAGCAGCGCTTCTTCATTTGGATTTATTATATTTTTCATACTTTTCTTAAACATTGGACGCCTCTCAGGCGGCCCGGTAAATCATTGGTCGAAGACCGCTCAAACTTCACCGCCCACGGTGAGCTCGCGCACGAGGACCGTCGGCATTCCGCAGCTGACCGGCACGCTCTGCTCCTTGCCGCACGTCCAGGTGCCGTTGTCGATTTTCAGGTCGTCCGCCACGCCGAGAATGTCCTTCAGAGCCTGCGGGCCGTTTCCGATGATGTTGATATCCTTTACCGGCATCGTCAGACGGCCGTTTTCGATGAGACGCCCGTTCTTGACGTAGAAGGTGAAGTCGCCCTCGCCGATCTTGACCTGGCCGTTTGCAAATTTATCGACATAGATGCCTTTCTTTACCGATGCAATCAGATCTTCGGCTTTCGCGTCTCCGCTTTCCATATAGGTCGTGCGCATACGCGGGATCGGGTTGTAGCGGAAGGACTCGCGGCGGCCGTTGCCGGTCGGCTTGACTCCGTAGAAGTCGGCGCTTATGCGGTCGTGCAGGTAGGAGGTCAGTACGCCGTCTTCGACCATTGTGGTGTACTGCCCGGGCACGCCCTCGTCGTCGAAGTTGAGAGATCCGCGATTGCCGCGGATCGTCGCGTCATCGACTATGGTTATCCCCTTGGGACACACGCGTTTGCCGAGCTTGTCGGCGAAAACGGACTGGCCCTTGCGGTTGAAGTCGGCTTCGAAGGCGTGTCCCATCGCCTCGTGAAGCAGGATGCCCGAGGCGCCGGCTCCCATAACGACAGGCATTCTGCCACCCTTCGGACGCCGCGCTTCGAAACTTTCGTCCACGTTCGCGAGGGTCTCGCAGATCAGAGTTTCGATCAGGACGTCGTCTATCATCTCCGCGCCCATACTGAAACTTCTCGACGCCGTGCCCGTCTCGCGTCTGTCGCCACGGCGGAAAACCGCTGAAACAGAGATGCTTCCCATCGGGTGAGTGTCGTATTTGAGCTCCTCGAAAGAGTTGAACATCAGGATGTCGCGCATCTGCGAGGAGAAGATGACCATCACCTTCTCCGTGGAACTCTCCCGCCGCCGTATCTCGCTGTCAATCCGTTCCAGAACGCTCAGGAAGCGCGACTGGGGGCATTCCCGCCAATCCTCCTTCGCAGGGTAGCGGTCCGCCGCCGGATTCGGCCGCCCGAAGTACCTGCACTCGCAGGACGTTGGTTTGTCCTCCCGGCCTCCGGCCAATCCTGCATTGACTTCCCGGCCGCTGATGCTGGCCGCCGCTCTCGCCGCCTCGAGCATGGACGCCTGGTCGGTGCTCTCGGAATATGCGTAGCCGGTCTTGTCTCCCTTCAGCACTCTTATGCCCACTCCGAAATCGACGAGAGTCCCGCCGGACGAGACGCTTCCGTCCCTGAGTACCAGCGTGTTCTGGAAAGTGTTCTCGAAGAAGAGGTCGCAGTAGTCGCCGCCGCTTTTCCGGCCCTCCGTCACCAGGTCTTCAAGCTGGCGGAGAGTTATCGAAAAAGTGTCGAAGTAGTATTGTCTGTCTCTAATCATTTCAGTTTCAATTTTTTAATAGTCGGAGTCCTCTGGGTATGCCATACTCCATATCAGGGCGAATTTGTCCGTGTCCTTTATCATCGTGCTGGCGTGCGTGCCCTCCGCCACTACCTTGAACGGCGGCCTGGAGTTGTCGGCGAGAATCCATCTGTCGCAGAGATTGCGGTACTCCTTGAAGAAATACTCGAGTCCCCTCTGGTAGCGGCGGCGTACAGTGTCTTCCGGGATATTGTGTCCGCCGGTCGAAACCCTGGCCCTGACCCTCTGTATGGCCAGTTCGGGGGAATTCAGCCAGAGATAGATGATGGTCACGAAATAGCCGTTGTTTTTCGCCTCCTCCACCTTTTTCAGCAGGCTTCTCGTGGCGAGCGTGGTTTCGACGCAGAAATCCAGACGGTGCTGGAACATAAACGCTATCTTCATCAGCATATAGCGGCTGGCCGTGACCGAAGCCGCGGACGGGTCGAAGGGCGAAAGGCTCTTGGCGAACTCGTCGGAATTCACGTACTCGTGACAGTTAAGCATCTCAGGGAGAATGGTATAGGAGGCTGTTGTCTTGCCCGATCCATTGCATCCGGATATTATGTACAGGTTAGGCATCTGTTAATTCGTCTTTATGCTTCGTGACCCCGTAGCCGAACAGTGCGAAATCTCCCAGGCAAGGGTCGCCGGGGAATACTTCCTGCATCCGGGCGGTGATTTCCAGTGCGGTGACCAGGTCTTTCTGTTTTCTCCGGGTAAGCCCCAGTTCGACGGCCTGTGTATAGACGTGCACATCCAATGGTATCACGAGGTCATTCTTGTCAGTGTTCTTCCACAATCCCAAATCCACTTTTCCGTCGTCTCTGACCATCCAGCGGCGCAGCAGGTTGATCTTTTTGTCCGGGGCTTTCGGGTCATCCTTCCTGCCGAATATCGTGGTTCTGAAATCGCTCCGGTTCAGGCCCTCCAGACTGTCGTGCCAGCTGTACCACTCTCTGAGACGGCGGCAGATACGGGCTGTTTCGCTCCATTTTATGGTCCTGTGGAGTGACTGTTCGTCATCCCTCCAGTCTCCCGCCATCACGTAATCGGCAGGTCTCCAGTCCATTTCGTCGAAAAGCTTTTCGCAGTCGCGGATGATGAGGGCGCGTCTGCCCCAGGCTAAATGCGCGGCGAAGACCGCCGCGATCTCCACATCGGCGAGAGTGGCGGCGCCTTCTTCCATCTTGAGGGCGAATTTACGGGGGAATATTATCGGGTCCTCCGTAAAATACTGCAGATCATTGTATTTCTCCGCCCATTCGATGAGTTG
>CAVFAZ010000063.1:0-14302 GCA_963620825.1 Kurthia senegalensis | reverse complement strand
CGACGGGTGCCTGAAGTTCGGAATCAAACGCCTGCTTCTCAACCCGCAGCTCGAAACCAACGTGAAAGCCCAGATGCTTTTCAACCAGTTCGATCCGAAGCCGTTTATGCGCCGGCGCTGCTACACAAAGTCTCTTGACTAGCCCCATTGGCACGATAGTGCGGAGCATATAGTGACTCAACTTCCACAACTCCCTGCTGGAAGCGGCCTTCCTGCGTCACGAAGAACTCTTCGGTAATCGTCGTTTTCTCCTCCGGATAGGAATCGAACCAATATTCTGTCCTGTCACTCAGCACATTGCGATAGCCCTGAGGGATAAGCGTGTAAAGACTCGAGACGCGAAGCGGCGAGAGCCACCATCCGCAGTAGCCCGAAAGCTGAGCGGAAGGGCGAAGCGAAGCCGGACGCAAAGCGCTGACTCTCACGAAACTGCGATTCTCCTCATTCCAGATCCTGTACTCCGCCACCACTCTGTCGCCGACACTGAGCACATCACCTTCAGAAAGAGGCACCAGAGTCTTCTTCCCATCGACCACACGCTCCACGCTGCAGGCACGGGAAATCGTGAATCCATTCCCGGCTGCCTGAATCTCAGAGAAAGGCTTAAGGCCAGAGGCCGTAAGCGAAACTATCTTTGTGTCAAGAACTTCCTGGGATCCGTCCAGAACGGAAGCGAGCGCATCGACGTAGCCCGGATCCGCATCCCACTGCTGCGTCTCCTTCTGAATCATAAGCCAGAGACGGAGCCCGTCGGCAAGGGCAGACTCTCCGCAGTCGCGAAGCAGATTGCAGATAAGCGAATGCGCATAAGCCTCACTTTCAAGCAGTCCCCGCCAAGGCATAACCGCGTTCGGGAAATAGATTCCGCCGCAGCGATGCTCCACAGCGTACTGTTTCAGCGAAGCGAGATCGGCTCTGAGGGACTTCTGGAGGCGGTGACGGGTCGCGAAATTCACGCCGAACGACTTGGCGAGAGACTTGCCGTCAGAGCTTCCGAGCAGCCTGTATATAATATAGGAGCGGCGGGCCTTGGCAAAAATCTGAGCATTGAGTCCACGCGATTTCGAAGGCACGAGATACTCGCGGACAGCCTTGCGGAATTCGCGCGTCGTGGAAGCGGCGAGAGGCTGGCCGGCATAGAGCGAGCGGGTGTAGAGGTACTGTTCAAGCGAGAGCCCTCCGCACCAGGCAGGCCTGCCGGACTTGGCGAAATAGCTGGTGTCCAAATACTTGACGCTGGCGGCCAGACTCTCTTCAAGCCCGGAAGGCAGCGCAATCCCTTTTTCTTTGAGGGCCGCGAAGCGGCCAATCACAACCGCCGTCAGTACCGGAGATGAGGTCATTCCCGCGAACCAGGCGTAGCCGCCGTCGGAATTGTTGCAGTCCAGAATCTTATCGACAAGTCCCTCGGCGCCACTGACTTCAGAGCCGAGATGGGAAGAAAGCTGAGCGCAGTAGAAGGCATCGGTAAGGGAAAGGATATCCTTCGATGAGGTATTGACCCGCGAAGGCAGAGCCTCGCGGATAAGATCAATCACCGAAGTCACTTTGACATTGGCCGCAAGGCCGTCAAAATTAACGAATTGAGAACGGAGAGTGTCGATGAGCGCCTGGGCGTTTCCGCCGGAGCGGAGCACTGCGCTGTGGGCTTCGGTAATGGTCTGGGCCGGCTTATGCACTGGCACTGAGACGAATACGGCATCGCTCCCGTCGCTCTGGGAGTCCGCGACGAAGGTCAGCTTGAGACCGAGCTCCTCAACCTCAGGGACATCCACCGGAAGCGAAACAACTTTGCTCTCGCCCGGAGCGACGCTCAGCTGTACTGATTTGGAAATCAGAGGTTTGAGAGTCTTATAACCGCTTCCCGGGAAGGCTTCGAGGCGAAGGGTTCCGCTGACGCTGCTTTCGGCGGTCGAGGACAGAGTGGCGCGGAGCGTATATTCATCACCGGAATACAGGAACTGCGGCTCGGCGACGGAGAGTTTCACCGGAAGCGAAACCACCATCTCGCGGCGAAGAACCGAATTCCGCATCTGAGTGTCGTGAGCATAGAGACTGACAATGTAAGTGGACAATTTGTCAGAGGTACGGAAATCCAGCTGGATTTCGCCGTTGCCGTCGGAGCGCAGGAAAGGCTCGAAGGCGAGGGTGGAAGCGAAGTCCGATCTTACTGCCACGTCCGCATCAGCTTCAGCCTCAGAGGCTTCAGGAGCAGCGTTCGAGGCCATACTCATCATCTCGAAGGAATCCTCGGTCGCTTCCTCCGCCACAGCCATAACATCCGAGCTCCGCGACATAAGGGAATACATCTTCCGGCGCGGCTGAATGCCGTAACCTGCAATATAATCCCCGTCCCCGGAATTCACGCCGTTCTGATAGGAGAAGCGCATATACGGAGCCTGCGGAGTCGAGAGGCGGACAGGGCGCCACTCGTTGCGTTTTATGGTCTCCGTGCTCTTGTCGAAGATGCCGGCGGCGCATTCCACGCCGGCCAATGTCTTGATGATGAAGGTATAAGGCTGGCCCGGGAGGGTCTTGTCCAGGAAGCGGGTGAAGGAAAGCGGGAGGTCGTCGCTGGCGGCCTGCGTGCGGCGGTACTCGTGCCGGTAGGCATAGCGGCGGCCGTTGCGGAAATAAAATACATACATCGTCACGGCATCACCCCAGTCAGCACCGAACTCGTAGCGGAGAGTCTTAAGCGAACCCGCCTTGCCCTGAACGCCGTCCAGATGCACGACCTGCGAAACCAGCGAGCGGTTTTCGTATCCGCAGATCTCGACCACAGCCCAGACAGGTCCGCGGGCTGCGCCCAATTGGAGGGCGACATCCTGCCCCTCCAATACTCTGAAGACATTCTCCACCGGAGCGTCCAGAGCGGTGTCGCCGTCCTTGAGCTTCAGGAATTCACGTTCGTATTTGCCGGATTTCACAAAGCCTGCGGCATCCTTTGCGGAGGCCTCGGCCCTGATCTTATAATTTCCTGAAGGATAAGAACTTAAATCCACCTCAATATCCTTACCGTTCTCAGCCACGCTGCGATGGATTTCCTTGTCCTTGAAGTAAACGGAACAGGTGATGAGAAGGCTCTCACGCTTGAGGCTCTCCCCCACGCTGATGTTCATTCTGAGACGGTCGGAGCTGATTATGTCCATTCCCTGGTCGCAATCCCCATCCTGAGTGTCGAGGATATTGACATAGAGAGGGATTTCCGAACTTACGTTCAGCCATCTGTTCCATTCGAGGGTCTCTCCCGTGGCGTCCGTAACCTTTACTTTCAGGCTGTAGCTTGAGTAAGGAGCCGATGCGTCGGTGGCTACTTTAATGGCGAAACTGCCGTCAGAAGCCGGCACGAGAGTCTTTTCCTCAACGACACCGCCGGAACGGGCCACCGTATAGGCAACTTTGGCGGAAGACAGGCTGTGACCGGAATAGCTTTTTATGGAGCCCTTCACAGTAATCTCGTCTCCCGGAAGATAGAGATGGCCGTCCCTGTCGAAAGTCAGTTCGAAGGAAGGCAGAACGAAGTCATCCACAATGAAATAGGTGTTGCCTACAGTGCGTTCTCCGTCTTCAATGCTGAGGGAATATTCGCCGTTGCGCTCGCGGCGTTCGAGGGTAAATTCCGAGGCGACGGAGCCGAACTCATTGGTGGTAAGTTCCCTGGACGCTATGGTCTTGTATTGGGCGTCCTTCAATACGGCCCTGTATTTCTGTCCGGCCTCCACGGTGCGGAAGGCGGTCCGGTAGTTTCCGGAATAGAGAATCGCCTTGAACTGGAGGGTGTCACCAGGGTTGTAGGCCTTGCGGTCAGTGAGTATCTGGACATTCAGGCTCTCGCTCGCGGAGGTGCTGTAGCTTGCAAGAGAGGTATTTACGGATAGCTTGCGGCTCAGACGCTTGACTCCGCCTTCCGTCACGGAAAATTCCAGGGAGCAGCTGTGGGAAGTGTCGGTGAGTTTGTCGGTGATTTCAGAAGGGAGATAGGTGAAGCCGTTCAGGGTAAGGCCGTTATAAGAAGCTACATCGCGGCCTTTCCAGTCCAGAAGACGAACATCGGCCTTTTCCAGAGGCTTTCCGCTGAGATAGTCGGCAACGAAAACGGCGTAGCCCTTCGAATCGCGTTTCTGTGCGGCGGAAAGGGTGTAGCGGTCATAGTCGAATTCGGCCTTGGTCTTGTCGGAAGAAAGGGTGACGGTATAGGTTCCGTCATTCATTGCCGGAAGCGTAAACTTCACGGTATCAGAAACATAATAGCTGTTCCGGGTATTTTCGAGCTCTTTTTTCAGAGTGGATTTCCCGTCCAGTTTGAGTTCCAGAGACACTTTCGGAACATTCTTCAGGACAACGGTCAGAACGCCGTCCCGGATGTTGGCACCGATATCCCTGCCGTCAAGAGTCTCGGCAAGCCGGGCGGCAGAAGTGCAGCAGGAAGCGATCTTCGCCTCATCGGCATTGAACGCTTTGCGTTCGGTCTCAAAAGATTTAATTTCTTCGCGCAGGGCCTTGTAGTCGGAGCTCGCGGAGGTTTTGGCGTTCTCAAGCGTGCGGAACTTCTGAGAGAGGAGGTCTTCGCCGGCGAGCAGCGCTGCGGCCTTGCCCTTATAGCGGGCGGCGAACTCTTCGAGGGAGGCTTTGCTGCTGTCCTGGCCTGCGATCGGGAGATATTCGAGGAATGCTTCGAGCGGGTAATTGCCTGAAACGCGGGACTTTAGAGCTTCGCGGGCCTGATCCTGCTCCAGCGGGCTTGCAGTCGCGAGGTCCCAGAGAGCGTAGTCGTAGTCGCTCTTCAGGAGGTCCGGGAGAACGGGGCCGAACTTGCAGCTTTGCTTGAGGCTTTCGTAAAAGTCTCTGTTGCAGGATTTTTCGAGTTGTGCGCGATGCTCTTTCAGATAGTCGAGAACTGCGATGCAATTGTCCTGTCTGTACGCATATACGACAATCGGGGCTCCGCAGGATTCGACTTCCTTTCCCCAGCTTTCGGAAGCGGCTTCGCGGTCTTTCCAATTCACTGAGCCCTTTACGCTTACATAGTCTTCTCCGGCGCGGTAGAAGTCGTACCAGGCGGCTTTTGCGGAGGCTGCGTGCTTGATTTCCTGCAGGATTTCCAACTGCTTCTGCGGGAGGTCGGAGGCTTGCGCGGCCTCATAGTCCTTCCAGAGTTTTTCGATGGTCCGGTCCTTGCCGGTATCGGGGTCGCGGCCCGTTATCATTGCAGCCATACAAGTCAATCCTATTACGATGAGACAAAGGGTAAATAGTGCTATGCGTTTCATAGTGGTGATTTTATCAAAACAGTTCAACGGCTTCGGCTACTACAAAAGTACTGCCACCGATGTAAATAAGGGGCCGGCGGCCCTGCGCTTTCAGCTGCGCGGCGCGTTTTTGAGCGAGTTCTACGCCGGTTGCTACGGAGCCAGCAGGGGTGAGTGAGCCCGTCGAAAACACCGAGGACATCCGGCGATGCAGCTCGTCGATTTTCATTGAGCGGGCCGAGCGGGGCTCGACCAATATGTATTCGGCCCTGCGGGGCATAAGCGGCATTATCGAGCCGAGGTCCTTGTCAGCCATCACGCCATAGACGATGAGCAGGTCATCACACTCCCCTGCCTCGAGCATGCGGTCGAGCTTGGCGAAATTACCTTTCAGCGCCGGCGGGTTGTGAGCTATATCGCAGATAGTCAGAGGGTCACGCGAGAGAATCTCCCACCTTCCGTGGAAGTCGGCTATCTCCGCTGTCCTTTCTATGGCGCAGCGCATAGCGTTCCAATCCTTCTCCGGAGCCTCCGGCATCAATATTTCCAGCGCGGCGCAGACCGTGCGCAGATTTTCTTTCTGACAGTCGCCCTGGAGGTCCATCGCGGCCAGTGTTTCCGCCCTCCAGGCCTCTCCCCTGGCATCCATCTCGTCCGCAAAATACAGCGGCGCGCCGACCTGAGCGGCAATCTTCTCGAATACCGGAGCGGTCTCTTCATCGCGCGAGGAAACCAGAGCCGGGACTCCCCTCTTGAAGATTCCGGCCTTCTCTGCCGCAATCTTCTCTCTGGTGTCTCCCAACAGGTCGCAATGGTCCAGACCGATGCTCGTTATAACGGATATGAGCGGCGTAATGATATTGGTGCTGTCCAGCCTTCCTCCCAGCCCCACCTCGATGACAGCGTAATCGACTTCCTGATCCGCGAACCACTTGAACGCCAACCCAGTAGTAATTTCAAAGAACGAGAGATCGAGATTAACAAAGTCCTTTTCATAAGTCTCCAGAAACTCCATCACCTCCTCTTCGGAAATGAGTTTTGCGCCGCAGGCATCAATAATCCTCATCCTCTCGCGGAAGTCGAGAATGTGCGGGGAGGTGTAGAGACCGACGCGGAAGCCGAGAGCGGAGAGAGCCGCGGCGAGCATATTCGCGACCGACCCCTTGCCGTTCGTTCCAGCCACGTGAATGGTCCTGAGACGCCCCTGAGGATGACCGAGCAGCTCCGCGAAAGCCTGTATATGCTCCAGACCGGGCTTGTACGCATCCTTGGCGAAACCGCTTTTCTGCACCGAAGGAAAGCGGTGAAAAATCCAGTCAAGTTTCTGCAGGTATAGAGTTCTGTCCATTTTTTCTTCTAAAATTGCAACTGAACCCAAATTTAACTATTTTTACGACAATAATTGGAGAAAACTGCAGAGAATGACTTCAGTTTTATACTCAAGCTATCTGATCGACGGCGAAGAACAGGAACTCACGCCGGCCCAGCTTCTGGACAGCTGTCTCGTGGGAAAACCCGCGGCACAGCCTGATACGGCATTCACACCCATAGTGGACGAGTCGATCGACCCGTTCATCAGACCATGCGTGACAGAAACGGGAAAAATTGACGAATATCTCAGAATGGTATTGGACGTGCGCGCACCGCGCAAGGCCGCCCAGCTCCCGTTCGTCGATTTCTACACCCGGCAGAAGATTGCGCTGCGCCTGCTCGAAGCGATCTGGCGCAAGGGCCATTTCAAGCTCGGCAACCTCGCGCTGACGCTCGACTGGAAGTGGGACAGCGGGCAGATAGGGGCTCTCGCATCGTTCTACGCGTCGGCCAGCGCCGCGAGCGACTACATCGACGCACTCGGCATCAGACTCAAAACTTACTCATACTCAGAGACTCCCGGAAGATCAACGCTCTCCGTGAAGGCCAGCGTCCTGCGCGAGGAAGGCCCCGAAGAGGAGATCGAGGAGGAGAACGCGGACCCGAAGCTGAGCACGCACAGGGCGCGCCCGGCGAAATTCCTGAACGACGAGAGCGCGTGGATCGTCTATGTGCCGTTCGACGACGGGAAGTTCAGACTCGGAGGGTCGAAGCTCGCGGCAGCGCTCGGAGTGAGCGGGGAAGGTACGCCTCAACTGCTTGACGCAGACTACTTTATCGACTGCTACGAAGTCGTGCGCGAAATGGTCGAAGACGGCGTGGCGCTCGCGGGAGTGACAGTCGGAGAGGGCGGGCTGATAGCCGCGCTGCAGAATATGACCGAGGAAGGCGTCGGGGCGGAAGTCGATCTGGGGTCGCTGATTCACGCGACGGGCGAAAAAGACATCGTGCGGCTGCTCTTCGCGGAGCTGCCGGGGGTCGTGATGCAGATCGCGGACATCGACTACGACTACGTGGATGCGGAATTCCTGCTGCAGGACGTGGCGTTCTTCCCGCTGGGGCACGTGCGCCGCGGACGGAACGGAGTGCAGGTGAAGGTCACCGACCAGTCGCCGGTGAGCAGCATACTGGAGTCGATACTGAGAAGCCAGAGCAGCTGCGAAGGAGAAGACTAGATACTAATAATTTGCTATGCCACAATACGCTAATACTTCAAAGGCCAGTTCGGGGAAACCGAAATTCTTCGTGCTCGACACCAACATCATCCTGCACGACTACAAGGCCATACGCAAGTTCCAGAACAACAATCTCGTCATTCCGATGGCGGTGATCGAGGAGCTGGACAAGTTCAAGAAAGGCAACGACGCCCTGGCGTACAATGCCCGCGGCTTCGTTCGCGAAATCGACCGGATCACCGACGGAAAGATGTTCGGGCGCGACGGAGTCCAGATAGCCAAAGGCTTGGGACTCATCAAGATAGAGCCGAACCACCCGTTCACCGAGGAATACCGCGACCTGTTCAAGGATGACATTCAGGACCATCGCATCCTCGCTACGGCGATGTGGGTCCGCGACAACCACCCGGGGTACTTCACGGCGCTCGTCACCAAGGACATAAACCTGCGGATGAAGGCCAAGGCCGCCGGAATGGAGGTGCAGGACTACCTGACCGACAAGATCGAAGAGGACAAGATCGAGAACTCGCAGAAGGAGGTCATTGACCTGGAGCTGCCGGGCGAGACGCTCCAGAAGCTCGCATACGGAAGCGGCGATGGACTCGACTGGCACGCTGTCGCGTCCAATGAGCCGAAGCCGAACCAGCTTTACACTTTCTCCTGGAAGGAGGACAGGAACGCGGAAAGGATACAGGGAAGGTATGATGCCGAGCGGCGCAGGATCGTGCTGATAAAATCGCACACAGCCTATGGAATCCGCCCGCGCAACGTGGAGCAGAAAATGGCTCTGGACGCCTGTCTGAATCCGGATATCCCGCTGGTTTCGCTTACCGGAGGGGCGGGTACGGGAAAGACGCTCATCGCCCTGGCGGCGGCCCTCGAGCAGGAGAAGGATTTCGACCAGATAATCCTTTCGCGCCCTACCGTGACTCTCGGGAATCAGGACATCGGTTTCCTGCCGGGCGACCAGAAGAGCAAGATGAGCCCTTATATCCAGCCGCTTATGGATAATCTGAACGTGATCAAGCAGCAGTTCAGCCCGTCGAGCAAGCAAGCTATGAAGATCGAGGCGATGCTCAAGGAGGAGAAACTGCTCATAAGCCCTCTGGCTTATATCAGGGGCCGAAGTCTCGGGAAGGTGTTCTTCATCATCGACGAGGCGCAGAATCTTACCCCGCACGAGGTCAAGACGATTATCACCCGCGCCGGAGAGGGCACGAAGATGGTGTTCACCGGAGACATTTTCCAGATCGACCAGCCTTATCTGGACCAGTGGTCCAACGGTCTTTCGCATCTGGGAGAGAAGATGGACGGGCAGAAGGTTTTCGAGCACATTTTCCTGCGCAGGGGAGAAAGAAGCGAACTGTCGGAACTTGCGGCAAAACTTTTGTAGTCAGTTGTGAGCCTGCTGAAAAACTCTTGAAATTAGTTTATTGCAGGTACGTGAAAAATGTGTAAATTCGCGGCGAAAATTACAGTTATATAAATAAACATAGGTATGTTTGAAAACAAAAAGAGAGTCTATCGCTTCGGTGGAAAAACCGCCGAAGGAGACGGAAAAATGAGGGAACTACTTGGTGGAAAAGGCGCTAACCTCGCGGAAATGAGCAGATTGGGTATGCCAGTCCCTGCCGGTTTCACCATCACTACAGAATGTTGCGCCGAGTATTATGCGCTCGGCGGAGGGTATGCTGATGAGCTGAAGGCTGATGTCGCAGCCGCTCTGAAGGCTACCGAAGAGATTATGGGAAAGAAGTTCGGCGACCCTGAGAATCCGCTTCTCGTCAGCTGCCGTTCCGGTGCCAGAAGCTCTATGCCCGGTATGATGGATACCATCCTGAATATCGGTCTGTGCTCCGCCACCATCCCGGGTATGATCAAGAAGACAGGCAACCCGCGTTTCGTTTACGACTCCTACAGACGTCTCATTATGATGTATTCCGACGTCGTTATGGAGAAGGCGGAAGGGATCGAGCCTGAGGACGGCCAGAGCATCCGCCAGCAGCTGGACAGAATGATGGCAGACCTGAAGAAGGCCAAGGGCTATGCTTCTGATACAGAGATTACTGCAGAGGAGCTCAAGGACCTTTGCGATGCTTTCAAGAAGAAGGTTAAGGAAGTTCTCGGCGTCGAGTTCCCTGATACTGCTGAGGCTCAGCTGTGGGGTTCCATCGGCGGCGTGTTCAAGTCCTGGAACGGAAAGAGAGCCATCGCTTACCGCCGCATCGAGAAGATTCCTGATGACTGGGGCACTGCTGTGAACGTACAGTCTATGGTATTCGGCAATATGGGTGAGAATTCAGCTACAGGTGTGGCTTTCTCCAGAAACCCTGCCACCGGTGACAACAAGTTCTATGGCGAGTGGCTTATCAATGCCCAGGGTGAGGATGTAGTTGCGGGTATCCGCACTCCGAACCCTCTTAACGAGGCCACCAAAAATGACCATAACCGCAATCTCGCATCCCTGGAAACAGCTATGCCTGAAGTATATGCAGAATTGGATGACATCCGCAGACGTCTTGAGGAGCACTTCAGCGATATGCAGGACATCGAATTCACCATTCAGGAGGGCAAGCTCTGGATGCTTCAGTGCCGTATCGGCAAGCGTACCGGTCTGGCCGCTCTGAAGATGGCCATCGATATGCTCGACGAGGGTATGATCGACGAGAAGACAGCCGTTATGAGAGTCGCTCCCAAGCAGCTGGACGAGATTCTGCATCCTATCCTCAACCCGCAGGCCGAAAAGGACGCAGAGAAATTGGCCGCAGGCCTGCCTGCATCTCCGGGCGGAGCGGTAGGAAAGATCGTCTTTACTTCCGAGGCTGCGATGGCTGCACGCAAGGACGGCATTGACACGATTCTCGTGCGCGAGGAGACTTCGCCTGAGGACATCGAGGGTATGAGAGCTTCCGCAGGTATTCTGACCGAGCGCGGAGGTATGACTTCTCACGCTGCTCTCGTGGCACGCGGCTGGGGCAAGTGCTGTATCGTGGGCTGCGAGTCGCTTAAGATCAATTTCGCCGCTAAGACTCTGAGCTTCGGCGAGAGCGGGAAGAAGTTCCACGAGGGTGATTTCCTGAGCCTTAACGGCAGCAAGGGTATCGTTTATGCAGGCCAGATCGCTACTGTGGATGCTTCCGAGAATCCTGATTTCATCAGATTCATGTCCATCGTTGACAAGTACCGCAGACTTGGCATCCGTACGAATGCCGACACTCCTGAGGATGCCGAGAAGGCTCTTCAGTTCGGCGCCGAGGGTATCGGTCTGTTCCGTATCGAGCATATGTTCTATGGCAAGAATTCCGAGACTCCTCTCGCAAAGCTTCGCAAGATGATTCTCTGCGACACTGACGATGAGAGAAGGGCCGCTCTGACAGAGCTCGAGCCGTTCATCAAGGCTTCCGTAAAGGCTACTATGCGCATTATGGACGGCAAGCCGGTGGTATTCAGACTTCTGGATCCGCCGCTTCACGAGTTCGTTCCCAAGACTGAGGAAAAGAAGAAGGAGCTTGCTGCCGAGCTTGGCGTGAGCGTCGCTGAGATCGAGAAGAGAGGTGAGGGCCTGCACGAGGTCAATCCTATGATGGGTCTTCGCGGTGTGCGTCTGCACGTTACCTATCCTTTCATCGCCGAGACTCAGTACAGGGCTATCTTCACGGCTACAGCTGAACTTATCAAGGAAGGTCTGCATCCGGAGCCGGAGATTATGATTCCTGTTACGGTTTCCGCACGTGAGCTTAGCTTCCAGAAGGCTATCTGCGACAGAATCAAGGCAGAGATCGAGCCTAAGCAGGGCGTGACCATCGACTACAAGTTCGGTACTATGATCGAGATCCCTCGCGCTGCTCTCACCGCTGACAGAATGGCACGTACCGCAGAGTTCTTCTCGTTCGGTACCAATGACCTGACCCAGATGACTTTCGGTTTCAGCCGTGACGATGTGGGTACATTTATGGGTGACTATCTCGGTAACAAGATTCTGGACGCCGATCCGTTCCAGACTATCGATACGAAGGCTGTGGGCCGTCTCGTGGAGTTCGGTATCCAGCAGGGCCGTTCCAAGAGGCCTGAGCTTCAGTGCGGTGTCTGCGGCGAGCACGGTGGAGATCCTGATTCAGTGGAGTTCTTCAACAAAATCGGTCTCGATTACGTGAGCTGCTCTCCGTTCCGCGTTCCTATCGCGCGTCTGGCTGCCGCTCAGGCTGCTATCAAGCAGGGGAACTAATCGGGGGACTATATACGGTTTTAAGGCTGGCCTTATCGGGTCAGCCTTTTTGCTAATGTCCGTTTCTGGCAGACTGCCTCCGGTTGCTTTGCTCCTTAAGTGCCTCGGAATAAAAAGGTTTGCAATGCCAGACACAAGCATTGACCGCTTCGCGGTCGAATAAAAAATTGACCGGCCTTGCGGGGCCGGTCAATTAAGTATATGTGTTCTGTCTCTGTGAGATTACTTGACTACGCAGATGGCAACGCGGTTCTCCTCAGGTGTCGGATAAGGATTCTCCTCGGAGCCCTTGTAAGCTGAAGAGATGCGGTCCTTGGCGATGCCGAGCTCGACGAGCTTGTCAGTAACGACCTCTGCACGCTTCTGAGAAAGGAACATATTGCGGGAAGCGGTACCTGTAGCCTTGTCAGCGTAACCGGTGATGGTAACCTTGGTCTCAGGATTCTCGTTCATAACCTTTACGATTTCCTCGATCTTGGCAAGCTCTGCAGGACGGATGTCCCACTTGTTGATTACGAAGAATACGTTCTCTGTGAGGTTGACTGCCTGTTTTGCAGGCTCAACAACTGGCTCCGGTTCCGGTTCCGGTTCTGCAACTACTGGTGCAGGTTCCGGTTCAACAACCTGCTTTACAGGCTCCGGTACTGGTGCCGGTGCAGGAGCAGCAGCGGCCTTCTTCTTGCCGAGGTTGAACTTGAGACCGATGAGGGCCTGATACTGATGATCGAATACGCTGGCTGAACCACCGTCCTTGGAGTTGAAGTGATCGGAAAGGAGGTTGGCGGCAACTTCAGCTGTGAGGGCTACGCAGTCAGAAAGTCTGAAGTCGATACCGATACCGGCTCTACCTGCCAAGCTGATGGTAGGGTCTTCCCAGAGGAAGTTGTCAGAAGCGAAGCTGGTCTTGAGATCCAGAGCTTCGTCGTTGTTGAAACGGAGGTTTCCTGCTACACCGGCGAATACGTAAGGATTCACTGTGCGGGCCTTGTAACCTGCGAAGAGGTTGCAGAGATCGAAGGTAGCGTCGAGACCGAGCTGGCCATAGTTGAAAGCATATTCCTTGCCCTCGCCTACGGAACCCTTGCCCTGGATACCGGAGAGATCAGCACGCAGACCGAATACAGGTGTGAACTGATAGCCGAAATCGATGACTGCAGAAGGTGAAAGGAACTTGGAGAAAGATGAATACTCACCTACCGTGTAACCTACACCGCCCTTAACGCCGATATTCCAGCGTGGAGTGAACTCGCTGCTTGTCTGGGCGAATGCGCCGAGAGACAGGAAAAGTGAAGCGATAACTAAAATTGATTTTCTCATAGATGTGATATTAAAAAATATATTTCAAATGATTTATCGGAATGTTTTGGCAGTTTATGGCTGCCTTTTATGGTTGCTGTTTATGACAGCTGTTTATGGTAGCTGTTTATGGCAGCCTCTATTTCTTTTCGTCCGGATTTTCAGGAAGTCTGATTTCTTTCGGGGCCGGTGCCGTAGGATCCATCTGGCAGTTCTCCTGCAAAGTCTTGCTGGTCATACCGGCGTCCTTTAAGGTGAGATACCACTGGCCTTCGACCTTTACGGGATTGAAGGCGAGCTTGAGGGTGGCAGGTAAAGAGCCGTCCTGACCCTCTGCGAATACGTACTGATATGTGACGTCGTTGATGGCGGATGTCTGGAATGCCATTTCTGTCATCGTATAGGAGAGGACAGGGAAACGCGTGAATTTGGATTTGAGGCGAAGGAGTGATTCGTCATTCAGAGGATAGAGGACATCATCTTCCACCACGTAGATGCGGGTGAGGGCTTCGTCAATGTTTCCAGCCTGAAGAAGTGACATGACATCTTCCGTAGCAGCCTTCACGGCTGTGGAGTCCTCGGCAGTGATGGAGGCTATGAAGGCAGCCTGGGCGGACTCGAATGTGTTCATTTTTTTCTGTCTGTTGCCGCTGTTGTGGCAAGCTGTAAGCAGACAAAGCGTACAGAGTACGACTAAAATCTTTTTCATAATCAAAACACTATTTGGGGGCAAAAATACTCTAAAATTTTATATTATACAAATTTCACGGGGTTTTGATGTTTGGGTGGAGGGTGCGGAATATGCGGCGGAGGGCGGGGCGTGAGGTGGCGGGCGGAGTATGCGGCGGAGGGCGGTGCGGAGGACGGTGCGGAGGTGGCGGGAAGTCTGGTAGGGAGCGAAAATCGGGAAATCCGCTCCCTTCCGGATTCGGAAGACGTGGCGGAGGGCGGTGTGGAGGTGACGGGAAGTCTGGTAGGGAGCG
>CAVFAZ010000062.1:0-11095 GCA_963620825.1 Kurthia senegalensis | reverse complement strand
GTAAATGAAACATTGTTAACTTCTCTTGTGAGTCAACTTTTTTCAGTCAAATACAGTTTATCCTCAAAAAGGGCTGTTTTTATGGATAAGTTGAGGTCTAACGGAGGTTTGTCCCTGAAAAAACGTTTTAGCGTGGACAAATTGCCCAGCGAGGGGTGTTTGTCCTCAAAAATTGGTGTTTTTGAGGACAAACGGTTCTGGTGAGTGAGTCCTGGACGAGAAAAAGCTGGACAGGGAAACGGAGCGGAGCGACTCAAGGGGGCTGGGGAGTACGCACCACAGTGAATTAAAGGCTCGTCTGCAAAAGCCTGGGTTTGATTAGCCGTAGATCTTGCAGACACGATACATAAAGAAACGAAAAATGCTTGCCAGGATGCCTGGGATGCGCTCTATATCGCTCGGCGCCTGTGCCTGTCATCGCAAAAAAGGCTGGCCGGGGTGCCGGTCAGCCTTCGTAAATATCTGGGGTCGTGAGGCTTACTCCTTGGCGGTAGCCTTGATGACGTCGCTGAGCTTGTTGTAAAGAGCGTCGGTCTTGATGACGAGGTCCTTGCGGATAGCGTTGAACTGCGCCTTCTTGCTGCCCTCCGCCTTCTCGGCGCAGCGGTCTCTGAGCTCATTGTAGAGGTCGATAGCCTCATCGAATAGCTTGGAAAGCTCGTCGTCTGAAGCTGAAGGTCTCATAGATGCGAAGATGTAGCAATCATCGATGAATGCGCTGATAACGTACTCGATGTCCTTTTTGATGTCTCTAAGATTCATAAGTCAATTTATTTGTAACAGGCCGCAAAGATAGTGATTTTACGGAAGTTTGCAAAATCTGTTCGTCTGTGCGGCGTCTGGGCGGAAGTAATAAGGACTCGCGGCTAGCCGCGGAATGGAATCGTCCCCGATGATTCGCCTGGCGCGCAGAGGCCGTCGTCCGGCATAGTCCTCCGAGGCCGGGTCGATCGAACTGATCCGCACCAGCTGCGAAGAGTGGATATACATCCCGTCCCCGATGTGGATGCCCACGTGCGTGATTCTCTCAGGCTTGTCGGAAGTCGCCGCCCGTCCGAAGAAAAGCAGGTCTCCCGGCATAAGATGTTCAATATCAGGGGCTACCTCCGTGCCGACCTTTGCCTGCTGCGAAGCGTTTCGCGGCAGCAGCAGACCGTTGAGAAAAAACGCCGACCAGACCAGCCCGCTGCAGTCCACGCCCTTGATCGACGTCCCGCCCCAGAGATAAGGCACTCCGATGAAGCGGTACGCCGCGCCCAGGACATTTGCGGCCGTCGCGCTTCGCGACGACGTCCAATCCTGAAAGTCCTCTACGGCTTCTCTCCGCACCCATCCGGTCCGGCCGGAAGGCAGCATAACTTTTACGAAATCCTTATGTCTCAGGGCTTTGCCGTCAGTGTTCAGGCACTTTCGCACCAGATCCCCCGCCACGAAATCACACACTCCCAGGCTCTTTTCCGAAGGTTCGCTCCATATCCTGGCGTAGTCGGCAGTACAGATGTATTTCGGGGCTGCAAGATAGGCATCTTTCTCTGTTTCAGTCATTTCCACAAGGCCCATCTCGTTGACCCAGGCTTTGTAAGGCTTTGGATTCACAATCTGCCTCCAATATGATTTCTCCCCGACTATTTCGACCAATGTTCCCATCAGGCTCTGGTCTCCCATCTCGGCAGTATAGTCCGGCTGCTCCCTCATATTG
The DNA here is from genome assembly GCA_963620825.1 of Kurthia senegalensis. Lineage (GTDB taxonomy): Bacteria > Bacteroidota > Bacteroidia > Bacteroidales > UBA932 > Cryptobacteroides. Next base: position 9,396 of record CAVFAZ010000062.1, on the reverse strand, counting down.
TTCACAGAAAGCTCCACCACGGCCCAGCGCTTCTCCTGTGCAGCTGCCCCCTGGGTTGCACAGCATTTTTCCTGTGCAGTCTCAACCCCGGCAAGCCGCGTTTCCTGCGCCGCCCCGGTCAGAGTCACCATCATTCCCGCCAGCAGACAGATTATCACTTTTCTCATATAAAGAATCGTATCGAAATTTAAGAATCGTACAAAAATAAGAAAAAACCTCAGACCTCTCGCCGCAGTTTCGTTTGAAGTGTGCGAAGTTCTTTGTAAATTTGGAAGATGGTTGGGCGCGGTCCGCCACGGAAAACGGCGGAGCACAATTCCGTATTGGCCGGGAACCGGCCGTTTAATAATAAGAAAAATGACGACAAAGGCGAAAACGGTCTGGTACTGCAGTTCCTGCGGCAATGAGAGCTCGAAGTGGATGGGGCGCTGCCCCGCCTGCGGCGAGTGGAATACTATGATAGAGGAACCGAAGGCGGCGAAGAAGTCTTCGGCGGGCTCCAGAGACGGTTTCAGTGGAGTGGAGCGTTCGCGCCCCGTCAAGCTCCACGAAATCAACCCCGAAGGGGAACTGCGGCGTTCGCTTAACAGTGCGGAAGTCGATAGGATCCTGGGCGGAGGTATCGTGCAAGGGTCGCTGGTACTGATCGGCGGCGAGCCGGGCATCGGCAAATCCACACTCTCGCTGCAGATTCCGCTGCATTGTCCGGAGCTCAAGACGCTGTATGTCACGGGTGAAGAGAGCGTTCGGCAGGTGAAGATGCGCGCGGACCGGCTTGGCGGAGACGCCTCAGAATGTGTCATTTACGCCGAAACCTGCCTTGAGAACATATTGGACGAGGCCAGGGGCCTCGGCCCCGACCTTATGGTTGTCGATTCTGTGCAGACGATGTATTGCGAGGCGGTGGAGTCGTCGCCCGGCAGCGTTTCGCAGATCAAGGAGGTGGCGGCGCGGCTGCTGCGCTTTGCGAAGGAAACGGGCGTGCCGGTGATTCTCATCGGGCACATCACGAAGGACGGCTATATCGCCGGTCCTAAGATACTTGAGCATATTGTGGACGTGGTTTTGCAGTTCGAAGGGGAGAACCGCGGGTCGTACAGGATTCTGCGGAGTATCAAGAACCGTTTCGGTTCGACTAACGAGCTGGCGGTGTTCGAGATGACGGGCAAGGGTCTGCGTGAGGTGAGCAATCCGTCGGAGATGCTGATTCCGATGCACGAGGGAAATCTGAGCGGCACGGCGGTGAGTGTGATGCTGGACGGAAGCAGGGCTTTTCTATTTGAAGTTCAGGCACTTGTGAGTTCAGCCGTATATGGAACGGCGCAGCGCTCGGCGACGGGTTTCGACGTGCGACGCCTGAATATGCTGCTGGCGGTGCTGGAAAAGCGGGCGGGCTTCAAGCTCGGGGCGAAGGACGTGTTCCTGAATATGGCCGGGGGTCTGCGGGTTACGGATCCGGCGGTCGATCTGGCGGTCATCTGCGCGGTGCTCTCGTCCTGCTTTGATTTCGTCATTCCGTCTGACTGCTGCTTCGCGGGCGAGGTGGGACTGAGCGGGGAGATCCGCCCGGTTTCGCAGATCGACCGACGAATTACCGAGGCCGCCCGCCTCGGCTTCAAGACCATCTACATCTCGGAGTTCGCCTCCACAGACGCCGCGAGCGGAAACATTCGCGTCGTTAAGGTCGCAGATGTTCCCGCCCTGGTCAAAAGTCTGTTCCGAAGCTGACGCTTCGTTTTTATTCATTGGGGAGAGTTCTCCCCAAGCCCCTCCGGTCGCGCAAGCGCGCTTCGCGCCGCTTCTCTTCTATTCATTGGGGAGAGAACTCCCCAAGCCCCTCCGGTCGCGCAAGCGCGCTTCGCGCCGCTTCTCTTCTATTCATTGGGGAGAGAACTCCCCAAGCCCCTCCGGTCGCGCAAGCGCTCCTTAGGAGCTTCGAGAAACCATATTGCTCTAATTTATCCCGCGGATATGCTTCTCCCACTCCCAGGCGGCCTTGAGGGTCTCGTCGAGGGAGCGGCCGGCCTTCCAGCCCAGCTTCTTCTCGGCAAGAGTCGGGTCGGCCCAGATGGCGGTCACGTCACCGGCGCGGCGCGGCGCGAACTTGTAATTCAGTTTCAGATGGTTAACCCTCTCGAAAGTGTTCACGAGCTCCAGCACTGAAACCGGCCGGCCGGTACCGACGTTGAAAATCTCGTAATTCTTTTCCATCTTCCCGTCCAGCATCCTGCGCACCGCGCATACGTGGGCCTTGGCAAGATCCACGATGTCAATATAGTCTCTCTGGCAGGTTCCGTCAGGGGTCGGGTAGTCGTTTCCGAAGATGGAAAGGCACTCCCGTACACCGCTGGCAGTCTGGGTGATGAAAGGCACGAGATTGTTCGGGACTCCGCGCGGAAGTTCGCCGATAAGGGCGGACGGATGGGCTCCGATAGGATTGAAATAACGAAGGGCGATGCCCTTTATCTTCTCAGGATATGCCTTTACGCTGTCACGCAGCAGGTCCTCGCAGATCTGTTTGGTATTTCCGTAAGGCGAAGTGGCGCTCTGACGCGGAGAATCCTCTGTTACAGGGAGTTTCTCCGGTTCGCCATAGACTGTGGCCGAGGAGGAGAACAATACGTTGCAGCCGTGTTTGCTGGCGGCTTCCAGAACGTTCAGGAAGGAGGTAAGATTATTCTTATAATACTTTATCGGCTCTGCAACTGATTCACCCACTGCCTTATAGGCTGCGAAATGAATGACGGCGTCAATATGCTCCGTGCTGAAGAGATGCTCTACGGCCGCAGCGTCGCAGAAGTCCATCTTATAGAACGGGAAGTCCCGTCCCGTAATCTGACGGACACCCTTGAGGCAGGTGTCGTCGCAGTTCGACATATTGTCGGCGATTACTACATCGTAGCCGGCCTCTGAAAGCTCGACCGTCACGTGGCTGCCGATGAACCCGGCGCCCCCTGAAACCAAAACTGTCTGTTTCATATTATGATTTTATAAATTTTATCCCTACGCGGCCCCGGCCAATGCCCGGGAACTATGGCTAAAAAGTCTGCCTGTTTTCGTTTTCTACCCCTCACAGCCACTCCGAGACAGCCCTTACCTTTTTCAGGCCCCAAAGATAGTGAATCCCTCCCGTCTTTTGCACCGCAAAACGCAAAAATCCTTCCGACATCCCTCGCCGACTCAACTTGTCCATAAATCACGCCCTTTCTGAGGATAAATTCTCGGCGATGCCCACCCGGGTATCAATCAAATCGATAAAACGCGTCTCTGCGTTATATTTTGAGAAGCAGAGACGCACTTAAAGGTATTAATTGATACCCGGGTGCCGCGAAGGGGGAAGATCGCCAAGCAACTGCCCCCGGAAGGCGCCAAGCTCGGTGAGGCGGATATACGGAAGGCGGAGGACCCGCCCTGGAAGGTGCCGAGGGAGGTGTGCAAAATTCGGTGATTTGCGGGGCGGTATTCGGCGATTAGTGGATAAGTTGCCCCTGGAAGGCACCCACCTCGGAGAGGCGGGCGTCGAGCAGGCGCAAGATTTCGAAGTTGCGGATGAGGCCCCAGCGGGTTTCGTTCACGAAGCGCGGAGGGACTTCTCCGGCGACCCGCTCGATGGCAAGCGAAGGACGGAGCCGCTGCAGCACGGAGACGATAAAGTCCAGGTATTCGTCCAGTGTCCATCGCGTAAAGCGCTCTGGATAAGAGGCTTCCTCCTTTTCCATCGCCGTGCCCTTTATAATCTGCAGCTGATGGAATTTCACCGAAGTTAAAGGCAGGTCGTTAATCATAGCGCACTCGTCCAGCATCATCGAAGGAGTCTCGCCCGGCAGCCCGAAGATGAAATGAGCCCCGCAGTCGAGCCCGCGTGAGGCCGTCATCGCAACGGCCCGCTGCGCGCAGGCGAAATCGTGTCCGCGGTTTATGTGTCCCAGTGTCAGGTCATAGCATGACTCAATTCCGTACTCGACCACCACCACCGGCCGCTCGAACCGCCCGCGAGCCTGCTCAAACTTCCTTTCGCCGATGGCCGCTAACGCGTCCAATACCTCCCCATCCACGCAGTCCGGCCGTGTCCCCACGACAATCCCCACGACTGAAGGATGCGAAAGGGCCTCGCCCCAGCGCTCCAGAAGCACCGGCAGGGGAGCGTAAGTATTTGAATATGACTGGAAATAAGCCAGATAATGCCCCGCATTGCGATAGCGGACCTTATGGAACTCGATGCCTTCGGAAAGCTGTTCCGCAATAGATTTTCCGGGACTGCTGTAGCCCGGATGGAAGGCCGCATTGTCACAATAGGTGCAGCCGCCCCGCCCCACGGTCCCGTCCCGGTTCGGACAGGTGAACCCCGCATCGATCACGAGTTTCTGCAGCCGCTCGCCATATTTTTCCCGGCAATAGCCCACATAGGTCCGGTATCTCTTTCCGTCCGGAAATTCCGGCAGCGATTCGGCCTTACTCCCGGCCAGCCCCTCTAATGAATCCATAGAACTCACTGATTTTCCTCCGCCAGAAGCGTTATTATCTTGTCCATCAGGAAATTGATGCGCGAAACATCCACAGTGGTGTTGTTCGCTATGATGGAGAACACGATGGTATCCGTATCAGCCTTGGACAAATCCGCCGGCAGGATATAGCCGCTGAAAGCCCGCACTCCGCCCATACTTCCGCTCTTCATAAACACCCGGCTGCGCACCGACTCGGGAGCTGTCCGGAGACGGCTTGTCAGCGTTCCCTTGCCCGGGCTGGGGAGAGTATATATAAAATCGGAACTCCGAACGGCCGCAAGATAGTCCGTAAAGAATGAAGGGCAGATATAATTGTTCCTGGAAAGCCCGCTTCCGTCAGCAATCCGTACGCTCTCCGGCACCAGCCCGAGGGCGCGCAGCGCCGCGCTTTCAGCCACGGCGCAGGAATCATAACAGGATGATCCCGTGCGCTTTATAGAAAGAGCCCGCAGAAGGGTCTCCGCATAGAAATTGTCACTTTCATAATTGGTTTTCCGGGCTATTTCCTTAAGTGCAGGCGACTGATACTCACCCAGAACCGTAAGAGCATTGGCCGGGGCCGCATTGGCCGTCAAGGCCTCATCGGAAAAGTTGCGCAGCCTCCCGCGACTGTCGATGTCGGCAGGCCCCTCGCTCACGCGGATGCCGCTCGCTTCGAGGTAGCGGAAGAAGTAGTACGTGCAGGTCAGCGCTCCGAAACGGTTGCTGCCGGAGAGACGATATGCTCTGCGCTTCGCCGCGAGACTGCCGCGGATTTCGCCGACCGGAGCGAGGTCTGTGTTGAAATAGACGAGAGTGTTCGACGAGCCCTCCGCTCCGGTCAACGCATTGACTCTGAGCTCCATCCACGGTGTCTCCGGAAAGGCTGTGCGCACTTTCAGGCTGTCGCCCGCCGCGGCTCCAGGCACGATTTCGAACTCCTGAATGTTTTCGTAGAAACTCAGCGCGCTCACCCCCGCGCCGTAGTCGGTTCCGAGGTCCTCGTACTCCCAGCTCAAGTGCTCGCTCTCGCCGTCATAGTACCGCCCGTCGCCGATGATGTGCCCCTCGATGCGGGTGATCCCCGCGTCACGGATGAACTTTTCCCACGCGCAGAACGTCGTGAGAAGCGGCGGGGCCACCGAGTCTCTCGCCCCCAGCGTCGGGTCGCCGCCGCCCATAATATAAAGGTCCCCCCGGAGCACCCCGTCTTCGATTCGCCCGCTGTAAGCGAGCAATGTGCGGAAGCGGTAGTCGCTTCCCAACTCCCTGAGTGCCAGACCGGTGGAGAGAAGTTTTACGTTGGACGCCGGAAGCAGGCGGAGATCCGGGCGGTACTCGGCGACCGTCCGGCCGTCCAATTTCCGTGCGTTCACGCCCCACGCGGCTTGCCTGAGTTCCCCGCAGGTTTTGAGCTGATCGACATATTTCTGGGCCTTCGTCTGGGCGCCGAGCTGAAAAGCGGCCGTCAGAAATAATGTGCAAAATACAATAACTCCAAACTTTTTCATAACGCGCAAAATTAATCAAATTTTCGCTTCCCTTGCCGAATGGCGGACTTTTGCTGTAAAGACCCTCGGATTTGTGGGTAAAGTACCATAAATGGCAAAGATTGTATCAAAATGGAGCGCAAAATGTGTTTAAGTTTGCTAAAGCCGAAAAGCCACATAAAAGAAAAAACAGCTGAACTTGATTCAAAACCAACCAAATAACAATAATTATCAACTAAACCAAAGTGTGATTATGAGACAAGCATCTCAGAATTCTATTCTCGTTAAGATTGCACTGGTCGCCGCATTGCTGGTGTTCCAGGCAATGTCCGGAATCGGAGCAGGTGTTCTCAATGCACAGACCGTCACGGGAACAGTCGTTTCCGCGACTGACAATGAGCCGCTTATCGGCGCAGGAGTCAAGGTGCAGGGGACAACGCTGGGCGTAGTTACCGACATCGACGGTAACTTCTCCATCGATGCGAAGATCGGCCAGACTCTCGAAATCTCATTCCTGGGCTTCATCACTCAGGAATTAACCCTCGCCAATGCCGGCGAAAAACTATTCATCTCCCTTCAGGAAGACCAGAACTCACTTGACGAGGTCGTAATCGTAGGTTACGGCGTTCAGAAAAAGAAACTCGTCACGGGAGCCAACATCAATGTAAAGGGCGAGACCATCGCCAAACTGAACACCACGAACCCTCTGCAGGCTCTCCAGGGCCAGACTCCGGGTATGACCATCATCTCCACATCCGGCCAGCCGGGCTCAAGCATGAAGGTCAATATCCGCGGTATGGGTACCGTCAGCAGCTCGGATCCTCTTTATATTATAGACGGTATCCGCGGTGACATCGCCAGCCTCAACCCTGCCGATATCGAGAGCATCGACGTCCTCAAGGATGCTGCCTCCGCAGCCATCTACGGATCCCAGTCCGCGAACGGTGTGGTTCTCATCACCACAAAGAGCGGTAAGGAAGGCCGTGCGGTCGTAAGCTTCGACAGCTACGTGGGCGTTCAGAACAAGGCCCGCAGCGTGGATATGCTCAATGCCGAAGAATATATGGCCATCCTCGACGAGGCTGCCCTCAACTCCGGCAAGAAAGTTTATGACTGGAGCAGCTACAAGAGCATCTATGACGAGAACGGCAATCTCATCGACACAGACTGGGTTGACCGGATGTTCGTGAAGAACGCCAAGACTTCGTCTTATAATGTAGGTGTGACCGGCGGAAACGAGATGACCACCTATGCCATCTCCCTCGGCTATATGGACCAGGAAGGTATCGTAGGCGGAAAGGATGTCAGCAACTATCAGCGCTACAACTTCCGCGTGAACTCCGACTGGAAAGTGAAGAAGTGGCTGAAGATCGGCGAGCAGGCGAGCTTCATCTATACGAAGAACAACGGTATCGCGGTGGGCAATGCCTATAACAACTCCCTTCGCAGCGCGTTCAACACCTCTCCTTTCGCACCGGTGTACAGCGACAACAATACCTATGATTCTCCTTACAACGACACTTCCAGCAGCGACTGGTACAATGCAGACGGCAACCCTTACGGCCTGATGATGACCACGAACAACAACCAGACGAACGCCGCCCGCATCACCCTCAACGCTTATGCGGAGATCGAGTTCATAAAGAACCTCAAGTTCCGTACAAATGCCGGTTACGAGTATTATGCATCGGACTACCGTTCCTTCACTCCGCTCTACAAGTTCTCGATTTACAGCTACAATACTTCGAGCCGAACCAGCACAAGCCAGAGCGCGAGCCATAACCAGCAGCTCACCTGGACGAACACCCTGTCCTATACCTTCGACGTCAAGGACCACAACTTCAGCGCATTGCTCGGTATGGAGTCCTATCAGTTCGACGGTGTGGGTGTAGGCGGTTCAAATGCCACCCTCAAGAGCGGCTTCGATGACTGGGATCACGCTTATATCAGCAACGGTACCGCAGCCACCTCCACCGACGGCCTCAGCGCCTGGGGCTCCCCTTCACTTTCACAGCGTATGCTCAGCTACTTCGGCAGAGTAAGCTGGAACTGGAAGGAGACCTATATGGCTACAGCCACCCTGCGTGCAGACGCCAGCTCCAAGTTCGCAAGCGGACACCGCTGGGGTTACTTCCCGTCCATCAGTGCGGGTTGGATCCTCACGAATGAGGAATGGGCAAAGCCGATAACTCATATAATGAACTATGCAAAGCTTCGCGCCAGCTGGGGACAGGTAGGTAACCAGAACATCGGCGACCTTATGTTCGTATCTCCTATCACCACTTCAGGCGTTTACTACAACTTCGGTACAGCTCTCGGCGGTGACGGACAGTCCAACTATTACGGAGCTTACGAGAGCCGCCTCGCCAATGAGGAGATCAAGTGGGAAACTTCAGAGCAGATCGACCTCGGTCTCGATATGCGCTTCTTCGGCAGCAGGATGAACGTCAACTTCGACTACTATCAGAAGAACACCAAGGACTGGCTCGTACAGGCTCCTATCCTGGGAACCGCAGGTACAGGCGCTCCTTACATCAACGGCGGTGACGTGAAGAACTCCGGTGTCGAACTCGGTATCACCTGGAACGACACCATTGGCAAGGACTTCAGCTACAACATCAGCCTGAACGGTGCCTACAACAAGAACCGTGTCGGCAACATTCCTACGGAAGACGGAATCATCCACGGAACCTCAGGCGCCGGCCAGCTCTATGACAACTCCACCGAGTTCTACCGCTGCAGCAACGGCGAGCCTATCGGTTACTTCTGGGGCTACAAGACTGCAGGCATCTTCCAGAACGAGCAGGAGATCGAAGACTGGATCGCAGCCGGCAACGGCGTCCTTCAGGGATCCACCGTCCAGCCGGGTGACGTCAAATACTATGACATCAACCACGACGGCACCATCAACGACTCCGACAAGGTCAATCTCGGCAACGGTATGCCTGACTTCACATACGGATTCTCCCTCGGTTTCGACTGGAAGGGACTCGACTTCTCCGTAACAGCCAGCGGATCAGTGGGTAATGACATTGTCCAGAGCTACCGCAATGTCGGAAACAAGACCTCGAACTACACCACCGCAGTTCTTCAGCGCTGGACCGGCGAGGGTACTTCGAACAAGTATCCGCGCGTAACCGAGACCAACGTGAACTGGCAGTTCTCCGACCTGTTCATCCAGGACGGATCTTTCCTTCGCATCAGCAACATCACTCTGGGATACGACTTCTCCAGACTGATCAAGCGCGAGTGCTTCTCTCAGGCCCGTCTCTATTTCCAGGTACAGAACGCCTTCACTTTCACAAAGTATGACGGTATGGACCCTGAAATCGGTTACGGTGTGAACAGCTGGGCCTCCGGCGTCGATCTCGGATACTATCCGCGTCCGAGAACCGTTCTCGTAGGTCTTAATCTTAAGTTCT
>CAVFAZ010000061.1:0-46446 GCA_963620825.1 Kurthia senegalensis | reverse complement strand
CAACCAGCTCGCCGATAAGGAAAGGCTGGCCCTGTACCTTGTTATACTTCACGAAATTGCACTCCGGGAACAGATTGCGCAGATAGGCTGCGAACTGTCCGCTGTTAAGCTCGCACACGAGAATCTTGTCATAATGCGAGAAGAGTTCCTTCGTATTGCGCGGAAGCGGGTCGATGAAGTCGAAGTGCGTGTATGCCACCTGCTCGCCGACCTCGTGGACTGCGGAAAGCAGGTGTCCGTAAGTTCCGCCCCAGCCTACGACCAGGAGTTTCCCCTTTTCAGGGCCGAAGGCCAATGTCTGTTCTGGAATACAGTTCGCGATTCTTGCGACTTTCTCGGCGCGTTCGTGAACCATAAGCTCGTGATTTGCAGGATCTGACGAGAGCACGCCCTCGTGGGTCTTCTCCAGGCCGCCTACTCTGTGCTCGAATCCTTTCTGTCCAGGAAGGGCCCATTTGCGAACGAGCGTTTCAGGATCCCTTTCGAAAGGCTTGAACTTGCCCTCGCAGGACTCTGCGAAAGGCGGATGGATTTCAGGATAATCCTTCATCGAAGGAATGAGCCAAGGCTCGCTGCCGTTTCCAAGGAATCCTTCGGAAAGCAGCATCACAGGAGTCATATGCTCCAGGGCTATCTTGCAGGCCATAAAGGCAGCGTCAAAGCAGTGTGCAGGAGAGTGGGCCGCTATCACAGGGATAGGGCACTCGCCGTTGCGGCCGTAGAGGGCCTGGTTCAGGTCGGTCTGCTCGGTCTTCGTAGGGATACCGGTGGAAGGACCGGCTCTCTGGACATCGACCACGACGAGAGGAAGTTCGGTCATCACTGCCAGTCCGAGGGCCTCGCTCTTGAGGGAGAGACCCGGGCCTGAAGTGGTGGTGACGGCAAGGTCTCCGGCGAAGGAGGCTCCGATCGCCGTACAGATGCCGGCAATCTCGTCCTCAGCCTGCAATGTCTTGGCGCCCAGGCTCTTGTGGATGGCCAGTTCCTCGAGTATGGCGGTAGCAGGCGTGATAGGATATGAACCGCAGAAAAGCGGGAGTCCGGATTTCTCCGAGGCTGCAAGCAGACCCCAGGCTACGGCCTGGTTACCCGTGATATTGCGGTATGTGCCTTTCTTCTTGTGTTCGGCAGGAGCGATGGTATAGGTGTTCGGGATGAGCTGGACGTTCGCCGCATAGTTGTAGCCCGCATTGAGGACTTTCTTGTTCGGCTCTATCATCTCCGGATGCTTCTTCGAGAACTTGCGCTCCAGATACTGGAATATATACTCCAGAGGACGGCTGTAGATGAAGCAGGCCATACCCAGAGTGAACATATTCTTGCATTTGTGTATGCTCTTGCTGTCCATCCCGCTGTCCTTCAGACACTCCTCGGTGAGGGTGGTGATAGGAGAAATGATGAGTGTGCGGTCCTCCACGTGGAGCTCGGTGAACGGATCCTTCGTGGCGAAGCCGGCTCTTTCCATAGAGGCGTCGCTGAATGCGTCCTGATCGACGAGAATCATCGCGTGACGCTTGCACCATTTCGCATTTGCCTTCAGAGCGGCAGGGTTCATCGCCACGAGCAGATCGCAGTAATCGCCCGGGGTGTTAACATCCTGGCTGCCGATGTGCACCTGGAATCCGGACACGCCGGAAACGGTGTCGTGCGGGGCTCTGATCTCGGCAGGATAGTCGGGGAATGTCGAGAGTTCGTTGCCGTAAATGGCGGACATATCAGCAAAAAGAGACCCGGTGAGCTGCATTCCGTCACCTGAATCTCCCGCAAAACGAATCACAACATCTTTAGCATCAATAACTTTATGTTGCATTGCTTCTGATAGATATTAGTTTTCTTTTAATTTTCGCCAAAGGTATATATTTTAATGCTAATTTGATACCAAAGAGGCGATTATTTTATCAAAATAAAAGTTTCAACCTGACGGCGCCCCGACCTGCCCGGCGACCGCAGTACAGGGCGGCACTTCGACAGGCTCGGCGACCGCAAATCGGCGAACGCAGATAAAAAAGGCTGAGCCCGGAGTATTTTCGGGTCTCAGCCTTTTATATTATGTGACAGGGACACTGTTACTCAGCTGCCTGCTGGGCCTGAAGCTCTGCCTGGAGAGATTCGAGAGTGCGTCCTTCCGGAATGTTCAGAGCCTTTCTGGCTGCAGGAGTGAGGTCCACGCTCTGGGTGTCATCCTTGTAGATGAAAGTGCCAGCATCGAACACATAGATGTATCCGCCTTCCTTGGCGAGCTTGTTGATGGTCTCGATGGCTTTCTGCTGGATAGGAGCGATAAGCTGGTTCTGCTGGCTCTCAAGCTCCTGGCTTGCGGACTGCTGGAACTCCTGAATCCTCTGCTGCATATCGGAGAGTTCCTTTTCCTTGCTCTCGCGGATGGTGGCGGTCCAGGTGCTGACCTTCTGCTGATAGGTGGAGTATTTTGCATTGAACTCATCGACCATAGCCTGATAAGTCTCCTGTGTTTCCTTGCTGGATGCGTTCATAACCTTGCGGGCCTCGTCCATCTCCGGCATAAGCTGGATGACCTCAGTGAGATTCACGTGAGCGAACTTCTGAGCGAAAGCCGCTGTGGAAAGGAGTGCCAATGCGGCAACCATAAGAATTTTCTTCATATTACAATAGCTTTTAAATAATTATTACTTTAGAATTGCTGTCCGATAACGAAGTGGAACTGACTCTTCTTGCTGTCGGTGGCGTCAAACCCGTAACCCCAGTCAACACCCAGAAGACCGATCATAGGCAGATAGACTCTCACGCCCACACCCGCAGACCTTTTGATCTGGAACGGGTTGAACTCGCGGATGTCAGCCCAGCAGTTACCTCCCTCGAGGAAGGCCAGCGCATAGATGGTCGATGAAGGCTGAAGCACTACAGGGTAGCGCAGCTCGACCGTGAACTTGTCATAGACGTTTCCGGCATAAGCCGTACCGTTGGAGTTATAGGAAGTGCTTCTGAGCGGAGTCAGAGCATAGTTCTCATATCCGCGGAGGGCGATGACCTCCGAACCGTAGGTGCTGTAGCCGGACATACCGTCACCGCCGACGAGGAAGCCCTCGAACGGAGAATAGCCCCACTTTCTGTTGTAGTAGCCGAGGTAGCCGAACTGAGCCCTGCTCATAAGCACGAGGTCTCCGACCAATTTGGTATATACGGTTCCCGAGAATTTCCATTTGTGGTACTCAATCCACTTGAAGCGCTTCTCGGTACTCCAGTTGTCGTAATTGATGTCTTTCCAGCTGTCCACCTTCACAGGGTCGCCGTTGGCGTCCAGATTGCCCCAGTCCTTCTTGCGAAGCAGCGAGAACGGAGGAGTGAGCTGCAGGGATGCCGTGAATTCGGAACCTGCGCGAGGATAGATGATCTGGTCCGTGGAGTTTCTGGTGAGCGTCAGCGAGTAGCTGATGTTGTGGGAAACGCCGTTGTCGAAAAAGAAGTATCCTGAATACCAGTTGTGCAGGTCATAAGTCTGCCAGCCGAGTCCGTTATAGAGGACGAAATAGTTGTCAGGCCATTTCAGACGTTTACCCAGCGATGCCGAGAAACCGTAAATCTCCATCATTCTGTCCTTGTTGAGGATGTTCAGATAGATGTAGGAACTGGTCTGGCGGGTATAGTAGGTGGAAAGGTTCAGGGAAGTAGGCCTCTTTCCGAAGAGCCAAGGCTCCGTGAAACTGGCCGTAAGGGCCGTATAGTAGGTACCGTTCGTCTGGAAGCGGAAGGCCAGGTTCTGGGCGTCTCCCAGAGGTACCGGCTGCCAGGCGTGCCTGTCGAACATACGCTTGGTGGAGAAGTTGTTGAATACCACACCGGCAGTGGCCACGAAAGTCTTTCCGCCCCAGCCTCCGGAGAGTTCCAGCTGGCTGGAAGACTTCTCGGTCACGTTATAGACCAGATCCACGGTATTGTTTATCTGGTTAGGAATGATGGAATATCCGCCTTCCTTCATAATCGCCTCGGCATCGAACTGGCCCAGCGAGGCGATCTCTCGGATGGATCTTTCGAAGTCGCTCTGGCTGAAAAGATAACCCGGACGGGTGAATATCTGGCGGCGGACGATCTTCTCGTTCGTGAGGGTGTTGCCGTTTATGATGATGTTGTTCAGCGTGGCCTGCTTGCCCTCGCTGATGCGCATCTCCACATCCACGGAGTCGTTCTGGATGTTCAGCTCGACAGGGGTTACGTTGAAGAACAGGTAACCGTTGTCGGTGTAAAGCTTGTTCACCGCGGCTTCATTCTCCTTGCCGCCGCCGCGAAGACGCTTCTCCATCGTAACGACATCATAGACGTCACCCTTGTTGATGCCCAGAACCTGGTTCAGCACATCTGTGGAATAGACCGAGTTGCCGGTCCAGGATATGTCGCGGAAATAGTATTTGTCGCCTTCGTCGAATTTGAAATCGATGCCGAGGCGGTTTACCTTGCCGTTTTTCTTCGGCGGCAGATAATAGATGGAATCCTTCAGGATGCGGGCGTCACGGTAGCCGGCTTCGTTGAAGGCGGAGATGAGGCCTTTCTTGTCATTCTCATACTCCTTTTCATTGAACTTCTTGCTGCTGAAGAAGTTGTAGTATTTGGCCGACTTGGTCTTCTTCATCGACTTGGCGAGTTTGAAGTCCTTTACGTCGGTATTGCCTTCGAAATTGATGGTCTTTATGCGGATGCGGTTGCCGCGATCGACTTTGAAGTTGACGCGTATGGCGTTGCGGATGATGCTGTCCTTCTTCACCTCAGGAGTCACGGTGGTGTTTATGAATCCCTTCTCCGCATAGAAACGCTTGATGATGTCAGAAGATGTCTTGGCGACATACTCGGAATATTCGCCGCCACGGCGGAGGTTGAGCCTTTCCTGAAGATCCTTCTTCTCACCGCTGCGCACACCGGTGAAGTCCCAGCGCGAGACTCTCGGGCGCTCCTTGATGGCGATTCTCAGATAGACCGAATCCTGTGCGGTGCTGAGGCTGTCGATATATACGGCCACGTCCTCGAAATAGCGCTGGAGCCACAGGCGGTTCACGATATTGGAGATGTCTTCGCCCGGGATGGTGACTTCCATCCCTTTCTGAAGGCCCGTAAGGGAAACAATCTGGGAATTGCCGAAATAGTGGTTTCCGGAAACGCTTACTCCGCCCACAATGTATTTGTGGGGATTGTTATAATCCACTGTCACATCGGTCTGCTGAGCGCTCACCAGACAAGGGAGAAACAGCAGCAGTGCCGCAATGGCTGTCTTTAAATTCTGCATCAACTGACTTTTCATTCCTAATAACCTGCAAATATACGCAATTATTTCACTTTTCCATACCGGCGATCTCTCTTTGAATATTCATCCAGGGCCTCGAAGAAACTTTCGCGCCGGAAATCCGGCCAGAGCGTGTCTGTAAAGTAGAATTCCGAGTAGGCCCCCTGCCAGAGAAGATAGTTGCTGAGGCGCTGCTCCCCGGAAGTGCGGATGATAAGGTCCGGATCCGGAATGTCTGAAGTGATCAGCAGTTTGTCGAAATCTTCAAGACTCACATTGTCAATATCTTCCGGATGCCCCGCATAGTCGCGGACAAGCTGCCTCGCCGCCTGCAGGATATCCCATTTGCCGCTGTAGCTGAAGAAAAGCACAAGAGTCAGACGCTCATTGGACGCTGTGGCGGCCTCCATCTCTTCGATGCGGGCGAGCATCCTGGCGCTGAAGCGGGAGCGGTTGCCGAGCACGCGGAAACGTATGCCGTTGCGAAGGAAAGTCTCGAGCTCGGAGGCCATCGTGTCGAACATCAGGTGCATAAGCGACTCCACTTCCTGCTGGGGGCGTGCCCAGTTCTCTTCGCTGAACGCAAAGAGAGACAGGTACCTGACGCCTGCCTCGACTGCGGCTTCGGTGACTGCGCGCACGCTTTCCACGCCTTCGTAATGACCCGCAACGCGTTCGAGTCCGCGCCCGCGCGCCCATCGTCCGTTACCGTCCATAATGATGGACACGTGGACGGGTATCCGTTTGTTTTCTTCCATTTTTTAGAAGCTACTTAGAGATTTCTGACATCTTCGCCCCAGAACAGCTTGCTGTTAAGAGCCTTTATGAAGTTCGACCTTTCGAGCCGGATCCTCTTGAGCGAAAATTGTGCCAGCGAAATGTTCAGCCGCACGCCGGACGGCACGCTGAAGGTCTGGTTATCGACGCTGAGAGTGATGTCCCCGTCCCGGGAATACGCTGAGATGCAGACTTTTGTGCTGTCCGGAACGATAAGCGGACGCATATTCAGATTATGCGGAGCGACAGGTGCAATTATCAGAACTTTCGCCTCGGGAGTGCAGATCGGACCGCCCACGCTCAGAGAATATGCGGTCGAACCGGAGCTGGTCGCGACGAGCAGACCGTCCGCCCAATAGGTCGGCAGCGCGACGCCGTCGATTTCCGCGACAACGCTGAGCATCGCGGTGCCCGTGCGGTGCACACAGACCTCGTTCAGGCAGAAGAGCGGCCGATCGAGACCTTCGACTCTCGCCTCCAGCATCTCCCGGTCCTCGATTATCCATTGGCCTCCGGCCAATGCGGATACGACTTCGCCGGGCTCGTACTCGGAGAGGAATCCAAGACGTCCGAGATTCACGCCCAGGACGGGAACTCCCTGCGGAGCCGCGATGCGGGCGGCGGAAAGGAATGTCCCGTCGCCTCCCACGCTCAGAAGAGCGTCGGTTCCTTCCTTAAGAGTGTCATTCTCTGTGATATAGAGCTCGCTGACCTTGGGACGGAGAGCATCCAGCAACCGCTTCAGCCTGTCCTGCGAGAGCAGTTCTTCCTTCTTTATATAAACTCCGATTTTCATACTGTGCTCCAAAAATATCAACTTTTTTGCACATTATTCTTATTTTTGCGGCGAAATGACAAGGCTAAGTGTAAATATAAACAAGATCGCCACGCTCAGAAACGCGCGCGGCGGGAATGTCCCGGACGTGGAGAAGGCCGCAGTGGACTGCGAGTCTTTCGGCGCGGAGGGCATCACTGTACATCCAAGGCCTGATGAAAGACATATCAGATACTCTGACGTGCGTGCGCTCAGACCGCTCATAAAGACAGAATTCAATATCGAGGGCAACCCCATCCCGGCTTTCGTGGACCTCGTCTGCGAAGTGGTTCCGACTCAGGTGACGCTCGTTCCGGACGGAAATGACGTCCTCACGTCCAATCAGGGCTGGGACACCATCCGGAACCGGGAGTTCCTCACGCAGACCTGCGCGCTTTTCCACAGCCGCGGCATACGCACATCCATTTTCATAAATCCGCTGCCGGAGATGGCGGAAGGCGCCGCGGAGTGCGGAGCGGACAGGGTGGAGCTTTACACTGCGGGCTACGCCGAAGAGTACGTTAACGACCCTTCCGGAGCGGTACGGGACTATCTCGTCACGGCGCAAAGGGCAAGGGAATGCGGCCTGGGGCTCAATGCAGGGCACGATCTGAATCTGGAGAACCTCACGTATTTCCTGAAATGCATCCCCTGGACGGATGAAGTCTCCATCGGGCACGCGCTCATTTCCGACGCCCTGTATATGGGTCTGGAGAGCACCGTGAAAGCCTATCTGGAAGCCATCAGGAAAGCGTTCTGAAATACACGTTTACAAATTAAATGGTCTTTGGGGCGGAAATTATAAGTTTTTTGCCTACTTTTGCATTTCCCGCGTAAAACGTCAGTTATCCGCACTTTTTTGACTGTTAAAATTTAAGTTACGATATGAAAAAGACAAGTCTGATTCTCAGCCTCGCAGTCACCCTGGCTGCAACCCTCACATCCTGCCAGAACAACGCCGGCACAGCCGCCCAGTCCGAGCAGAGCACCGAAACCGTCGCACAGAAGGGCGCCATCGTTTACTTCGACCTCGACAGAGTACTTCAGGAGTACGATATGGCCAATGACCTCAGCAGCGTGGTTCAGACCAAGGCTCAGAGCATCGAGCAGGAACTCAACAGAAAGGGCAACAAACTCCAGAACGACGTGAACGCTTTCCAGCAGAAGATCGACAAGGGACTTCTCACCCGTTCCGTAGCCGAGGCTCAGAGCAGCAAGCTTCAGCAGCAGCAGAACGAGTTCCAGAACTACTATGCCCAGAAGCAGCAGGAAATGCAGGAGGAGCAGAACGTGATGATGAACCAGATCGCTGACGCCATCAAGGCATTCCTCGACAAGTTCAATGCCGACAAGCAGTACGCCCTCATCATCGCCAACCAGGGTTCCATTCTTCCGTCCCCTGTCGCCACAGGCGATCCTGAGCTCGACATCACCGACGAGATTCTCGAAGGTCTGAATGCCGAATATGTCAAGACAAAGAATAACGGAAGCAGCGATAAATAATTGAAAATAGCCATACTGTCTTGCTTTTATCCCTTCAGGGGAGGAATTGCTCAGTTCAATGCGAGTCTGTATGGAGAACTGAGCAGGGGCAATGTGGTCAGGGCCTTCAATTTCTCAAGGCAGTATCCTGACTTTCTCTTCCCCGGCAAGACGCAGTATGTGACTGCAGACGATGAAGCCGTGCCCGTAGAGTCCGAAGCTCTGCTGGACACGGCTAATCCGTTCACTTATGTCAAAACTTTGCGGGCCATACGCGAATGGGGGCCTGACCTTCTGATAATGCGGTACTGGATGTCCTGGTTCGGCCCGTCACTGGGCTTCGTGAGCCGGCATCTGAAAAAGGACTGCAAGGTCATCTCCATTCTGGACAACGTCATACCGCACGAGCCCCGCATAATAGACAAACCTTTCACGAAGTACTTCCTGAAAGGCAGCCACGGCTTCATCACCCTCTGCAACGAAGTGTCGCAGGACCTTCTGCGCCTCTGCCCGGACGCGAAGTACAGGGTGCTTTTCCATCCCCTCTACTCCCATTTCGGGGAGATGCTCCCGCGCCCTGAAGCCGAGAAGGCCCTCGGGCTTGCGCCGGGCTGCCGCAACATCCTCTTCTTCGGGCTTATACGTGAATACAAGGGACTGGACATTCTTCTGGAGGCATTCAGGGATCTGGGGGAGGGTTACAATCTCATCATCGCCGGAGAGCCTTACGGGTCCTTCGACAGATATCAGAAACTTATCGACCTCTGCCCGAACCGGGACCACATCCACGTGTTCCCGAACTATATCAGGGATTCCGAGGTCAAGCGGTATTTCTCCGCCGCTGATGTCACGGTGCTTCCGTACAGGAGCGCCACGCAGAGCGGAATCAGCTCCATCTCCTACCATTTCGAAGTGCCGATGATCGTTACGGCTGTGGGAGGTCTGAAGGAGACCATCGGAGATACCGGCACGGGGATTGCCGTGAAAGAGCCTTCGGCGGCCTGCATCAGGGAAGCCATAGAGAATTACTTCAGCGACGACTCCGTACGGGAGAAGTGCGTGGAAAGCATACGCTCAGAAAAGCAGCGCCTTTCCTGGAAATCCTTCTGCGACAGTCTGTCGGACTTCGCTGACGAATTATAATCCGCAACTGCGGGACCCTAGTAAATGATTATGAAACTGAGACTTGTATATCTGACCATATTGTGCCTCCTCCTGCCGGTGTGCTGCAACGTCACCACCGCACAGGAATACAGGCAGGTACCCGTCACCATCTCCAAAGACAAGGTGAGAAACAATGGAAAACTCTACTACTCCCACGTGGTTCTGGAGCATCAGACTCTCTATTCCATCAGCAAGGCCTATGGAGTGACCCTTCAGGAGATTTATGACGCGAATCCTGCCCTGAATCTGGAGACCGAAGGCCTGAAGCAGTATCAGATTCTCCTGATTCCTGTCAAGGGACAGTCCGTTCAGGAAGAGACGGTCGTCCAGCCTGTCACTGCAGAGCCTGCAAACTCTGCGGCCAATCCTGAAGAAACCGTTTCCAAAGAGGAGGAAAGCCAGGAGGAAGATTTCATAATCCATAAGGTGAAATGGTATGAAAGTCTTTCCGACATTGCGGACAAATATGGCGTAAGTTCCGATACCATAATGAGTTACAACGGACTTGCCAGCTCATCCGTAAACCGCAAGATGACGCTCCGCATCCCTCAGGGAAACACTCTCAGGCGTCTGCAGAACCTGGGCGCCGAAGTCGTGAACGAAGAAGTGTCGCGGGACGAAACTGCAACTGTCCAGCAGGAGCAGACGTCCTCCGCAGAAGACTCGGAGGAAGATTCATATCTGCTGTTCCCGTTCGGCAAACGTCAGGTACACGCTGCCCTGATTCTGCCTTTCGAGGCGGCCGGACAGAGTTCCGACAATATGTACGACTTTTACAGCGGGGCTCTTCTGGCCGTGAAAGACCTGGAAAGCGAGGGCATCACCACACATCTCAACGTCTATAACATCTCCGGCGGGAGTCTTTCCGGGAGTTCGCTTTCGGCCAAGGACGTAATCATCGGTCCGGTATCCTCCACGGACATCAGCGCCGTGCTTCCGCTCTGTCCGATGGGCAAATATCTGGTTTCTCCGCTCGAACCCAAGGCCGCTGCCCTGGCGGAGACCAACAGCGGTATAGTTCAGGCTCCAAGCTCATCGGAAAGCCAGTGTCACGAGCTGATAGACTGGCTCAAAGAAGACCTGGGAAGCCAGGACAAGGTGCTTCTCTTCTGCGAGAAAGGCGCCACTCTCACCTCCAACGCCAGTCTGCTCAAACAGAATCTGGAGAATAGCGGAATCGCCTATGAGACCATAAATTACGCCATTCTGGAAGGGCGCAGCATCATAGACAGAATCGAGAAGATCGCCACCCTGCAGGGAGCCAACCGCATAGTCGTGGCATCCGAAAGCGAGGCCTTCGTGAACGATGTGATCCGCAACGTGAACCTTATGCTCCACCGCAAGCTTGAGACCGTGCTCTACTGTCTCTCCAAGGTCCGCAATTTCGACACCATCGAAGTCAGCAACTTCCACAATGCGAGGATGCACAGCTGCAGTTCCTATTATATTGATTATGACGCCGATAAGGTCAAGGCTTTCCTCAGTTCATACCGGGCTCTCTACGGTGCGGAGCCAGGTCCGTTCGCTTTCCAGGGCTATGACAGCGCATACCTCGCCATCAAGTCCTACTCGCTCTACGGGCGCAGCTGGACCGAGAAGATCGAGGGCAAGACAAGCCACGGTCTCCAGTCCGATTTCAAGCTGGAGAGGCTTGAGTCCGGGAGCCTGCAGAACAAGGCCGTCCGCCGCATCATCTATGACGACGCTTACACGGTTCGCCTGGTAAGGTAAAGATTATTAGACTTTTAAATTGAGATGAGGGTGTATTCTAAGACTTTCCCAAGGAATACGCCCTCTTTTTTCGTTATCCCCTCATCTTTTTGCTGCATTCGGGGCAGAGACCCTTCATAAGGTAGTCAATCCGCTGAAGCTCAAAGCCTTCGGGGTAGCGGACGATAGGGATATGCGTGTGGCTCAGACAGAAGGTCTTGTGGCAGGACTCGCAGTAGAAGTGGCAATGCAGTTCCTCGAGGCTGCATTCGTGGTCGTTCGGGCAGAAGCAGTACTTCGTCGAGCCGCTTCCGTCCTCGATCTCGTGCACCAGATGATGCTCCGCGAAGAGGGTCAATGTCCTGAAAATAGAGGACTTATCGACGCTCTCAAGTGCATCTTCCAGATCGCTCATACTGAAGGTGTCGTGGAACTCCTTCATCGCTCTGAACACCAGGGTGCGCACCGCCGTCGGCTTCACCCCGTGAAGCTTCATAACTTCCTCAGCGTCAAGCCCAGAGCAGGCTCCGATATGATCTTCTTTCTCCATTATACGATTCTCCAATTTTTCAGTTCCCGCCGCAGCTCCAGATGCCCCGGACAGACGCTCTCCAGCAGAGCGTGAAACTCTCTCCCGTGATTCATGTGCCGCAGGTGGCAGAGCTCGTGCAGAAGGACATAGTCCCGAAGCTCTGCAGGAAGCCGTACCAGATTGATATTCAAGTTGATATTTCCCCGCGCCGAGCAGCTTCCCCAGTTCGAGCGGTTGTGCTTCACCCTCACGCCGTTCACCTTGAAGCCGTGCAGGCGAGCCAGTTCCAGCAGCCTCGGGGGCAGCTCCGCCCGAGCCTGCGAGCGCATCTTCTCCACATCCACATTGGACGCCGGGGCGTCCAATCCTGTATTTTTCTTTGCGAATTTCTCCCGAGCGGCGAGTATCCACTCCCTTCGCGCTTCGAGCACGCGGATACCGGCATCGTATCGCACCCACGAAGGCATACTCACGCTGGTGCTTCCGTCCGGATGCACGCGGATGCCGATGCCCCTGGCCCTTGCGGTCTTGCGCAGGGTCACCTCTCCCACAACCTCGTCTATGTACTTTTTCTCCATAATCTGCGAAGCATCCCCACAAATTTAGTAAATAATGGCTATTTTTGCCCTCGCATTAAAACAAATGGAAAAATGAAAATCGGAATCTGCAGCGACCACGCCGGCGTGGAGTACAAGACCAAGCTCATTTCTTACCTTCTCGGCAAGGGACACGAGGTGGTGAATTTCGGAACTGATTCGACGGAAAGCGTTGATTATCCTGACTTTGCACATCCTCTCGCCGAGGCCGTGGAGCGCGGCGAAGTGGATTGCGGCATCGCTCTCTGCGGAACAGGGAACGGAATGGCGATGACTCTGAACCATCATCAGAAGATCCGTGCCGGACTCGCGTGGGACAACGAAATCGCGAAGCTCATCCGTCAGCACAACAATGCGAACGTCCTCGTGATGCCGGCCCGCTTCATCAGCTACCGTATGGCCGTCAGCATCGTCCGCACTTACCTCACGACCGCGTTCGAAGGCGGACGCCACCAAAGACGCATTGACAAAATCCCCGTAGCGTAATGTCTCAGCCGCTCTACGCCCGTCGGGGCGAGGTCCTTACGGACAATATCGAAGATTACCCGGAGGGTATCGTTCTGGCGGTGGACAAGCCTTACCGCTGGACTTCGGCCGATGTGATCCGCAAGGTGAAATGGGCCGCCTGCCGGCATTTCCATAAAAAGAATCTGAAAGTCGGCCACGCCGGCACCCTGGATCCGCTCGCAACTGGCCTTCTTCTGGTGTGCATAGGCAAGGCCACCAAGCTTGCCCAGGACTTCCAACACTCTGACAAACAGTATATTGCTGGCGTAGCCTTCGGCGCCGCGACTCCCTCTTATGACAGGGAGAAAGATGTCGATAGAAGGTTTCCATTGGACGGAGTCCGGGAAGAGACGGTGAAAGATATCCTGCCGACTTTTGTCGGCGAGCAGTGGCAGGTCGCGCCGCTTTTTTCCGCGAAGTCTGTCGATGGCGTGCGCGCTTACGAAATCGCCCGCAAGGCTTATAAAGAAGCTGCGCGCAGCGGGGAGGAGTTCGATCACAGCGCTTCGCAGCTGCTTACCCGTCAATGGATTAATATATCTTCGCTCGAGCTTCTCGCCTGGCACGACGATGCGTCTTTTCTCAGTGGCGAGCCGAAGGAGGAAGTCAGCGAGAGGTCCGCGCGCATAAACGTTGCGACGGTGCCTCAGAATCTGCCTTGCGCGGAGATACGCGTGGATTGCAGCAAGGGCACATACATCAGGGCTCTCGCGCGCGACCTCGGCGAAGCGCTCGGCAGCGGAGCCTTCCTCTACAGCCTGCGGCGCACGCGCAATGCCGGCTGCACAATCGAAGATGCTCTAACTCTCGACGATGTTATGAAATTATTCTAAAAAGAGGGCGTATTCCTTGGAAAAGTCTTAGAATACACCCTCTTTTTCGTATGTCGGGGTACAGTGACTCGAACACTGGACCCTCTGGTCCCAAACCAGATGCGCTAGCCAACTGCGCCACACCCCGAATATTTTCCCTCGAACGGGACTGCAAATGTACGCCCTTTTCTGAAATAAACCAAATTTTTCAGAAAAATTTTCTCGTTTCAGGTTCCGGGCCCAATGTCACGGTTCAATTCCCGCTCCAATACCTTATCGCGAAGTTGAAGACCAGGGCGGCCTTGCCCTTCACATGTATGTCCGCTCCGGTCTGAGTGACTTTCCCGGTGACGGAGAGTATCTTTATGGGCGAGAAGCCTTTGATTCGCACATTGCTGAAATCCAGAATATTACCCTCGGAATCCACGGTGAAGTCCCCTTCGAATGTCAGGCCCTTGAAGGTAAGCATCGGGAAATCGTACATTCCCACGCTGGCCTTGTTTCCGTCTATGGTCACGTTCAGGACCATTCCGTCGCGGGTTTCCTCCTGACCGGCCGCAGTTATATAAGTATGGCCGTCCAATTTTACGGATTTGGCCGCAACGGCCTCGCTGCACTTCGACAAGCTCAGCGACCGCTCGGCAGCGGTGGCGGCGGAATTACCGCAGAGCAAAAGTGCTGACATTAGCAATAAAACTATCCTTTTCATCTATTCGAATACATTGATTCATAATACTTCTGATACTCTCCGGAAGTGACGTTCTCCATCCACTCCCGGTTCTCGAGATACCATCTCACGGTCTTTTCTATACCCTCCTCGAACTGCAGGCTCGGCTCCCAGCCAAGCTCGTTTTTCAGTTTCGACGAATCTATGGCATAGCGGAGATCGTGCCCCGCGCGGTCCTTGACAAAGGTTATGAGATGCAGGCTGAAGCCTTCCGGACGGTCCAGAAGACGATCGACAGTCTTGACAAGAACCTTGATCAGGTCAATATTCTTCCACTCGTTGAAGCCGCCGATGTTATAGGTCTCGGCCACACGCCCCTTGTGGAAAATCAGATCTATCGCACGAGCGTGGTCCTCGACATAGAGCCAGTCCCGCACATTCTCTCCGCGACCATATACAGGAAGCTTCTTGCTCACGCATATATTATTGATAAACAGCGGAATAAGCTTTTCAGGAAACTGATACGGGCCGTAATTGTTCGAGCAGTTCGTCACTATCGTCGGCATCCCGTAGGTGTCGTGGAAAGCCCGGACGAAGTGATCCGAAGACGCCTTCGATGCGCTGTAGGGGCTGTGCGGCTGATATTTCGTATCCTCCGTAAAGAACTCGTCTCCGAAAGGCCCGCCTCCGGAGCCGGATTGGCCGCTTGCGGCCCCGGCGGGATTCGTCAGAGCGAGCGCTCCGTAAACCTCGTCGGTGGAGATGTGGTAAAAGCGGCAGCGCTGCGCATTCTCCTCAGCATCAGCGAGTCCGCCGAGGCGGCCGCTCCGCGTCCAATACTCCTTTGCCGCCTGCAGCAGGCTCAGGGTTCCGAGGACGTTGGTCCGCGCAAAGCTCAGCGGGTCCCTGATGCTGCGATCGACGTGGCTCTCGGCCGCGAGATGGATGACTCCGTCAATGTCGTAACGGCTGAAAATCTCGAGAACCTTGTCGTAGTCACAGATGTCCGCCCTCTCGAAACGATAGTTCGGAGCATTCTCTATATCCTTGAGATTCGCGAGGTTGCCGGCATAGGTAAGCTTGTCGAGATTCACTATCGTACAGTCCGGATATTCGTTCACGAAGCGGCGTACGACGTGGCTGCCGATGAAGCCCGCGCCTCCTGTTATGAGTATATTCTTCATATTTTAAATGCAAGTCCTGCAAATTTAGGCTTTTCACGAAATAATGCAGAAAAAGTGCCCGAAAAGTTGAATTTTGGAGCAGTATTTTTAGCAATTTTGCATTTATTGAATGTAAAGTTGGGAACGGGAGCATGATTCATACGCTTCAGACAGACAGGTCTTCCGAGGAAAAACTTATCCGGAAGGCTTCGGGCGGTGACACCTCAGCGATGAGGCGCCTGTATGACGTGCATATCCGCTACCTGACCGCCGTCTGCTCACGCTATATCACGGACGACGAAGACGTAAGGGAGGTGCTGCAGGAGAGCTTCGCGAAGATACTGACTTCCCTGAAGAAGTTCGAGTACCGGGGAGAGAATTCGCTGAGGGCCTGGATGACGAGGATTGTGGTGAATGAAGCCCTGCAGTTCCTGCGGAGCCGCTCCAGAAAGCGGAACGTCGAGCTGGACGACGGGGACTGGGACCTGCCCGAGGAAGAAGAAAGCGACGACAGTCTGCACGATGTTCCTATGGCGGTGATTATGAGTATGATACGCCAGCTCCCGGAAGGCTGCCGAACGGTTTTCAACCTCTACGTCTTCGGGAATTTGAGCCAGAACGAGATAGCACGGATGCTGGGGATCGGGCCGAAATCAGTTTCCTCGCAGTTCGCAAGAGCGAAAGCGAAACTTCTGAAAATGATACGCGATTATAAAAACGTAAATAAATGAACGATACGAATTTTAAACAGAGCCTGCGCGAAAAGGCTGAAAAATACGAGATGGACGCTCCGGAGGGTCTCTGGGAGGGCATCGAGCGCAAGGTGAAGGGACGTACGTTCATTCATCGCCTCGAAGTCATCAGCGCTGCAGCAGCCGCGGCAGTGGTCCTGCTCGCGGGTCTCGGAGCCTTTCTGACCAGACAGACTCCGGAAGTTGACCCCGTCCTGGCGGAAGTCCCCGTCTCCGAGTCAGTCGGGACGCAGACCGCTGCCGAGTCCGTCACAGAGCCTCTGCCGGCGGAAGAATATGTAAAACCTGCCGGCGTGGGCCGCAAACAGGTCGCCGGCGGGCTGAGACTTGCACAAGTGGACGGGACTGTCGAATGTGAAAATGTGCAGGACGACGGCCAGGAGCAGAGCCTGACCACGGAATCCGGACAGGCCGAAGAAGAGAACAAGGCCGTCGGGACTGAAAAGGAAACCGGGAATCGATCAATACAGCCGGAAAGAAGCCGGATTGTCGATGACGAGTACTACAGGGACGCCTTCCGCGAGGAAGACGCAGTCCGCCGCCACCGTGCCGGAAGGCTTTCGCTGAAACTTCTGGCAGCGAATTCCTCCGGAATTTCGCTCAATATGGGCAGGATGATGGATGCCGCTCCGGTGGTAGCCGCCCTGAAGCCTTCGAACGGAGGCATCGCCAATGAGGCCGGAGATGAAAACGGGAACGTTTATTCTTCGGACAGAATCGGAGATATCCTCATCGCCAACCTCAACTCCACAACATCCAGCGAATACCATCATCATCAGCCGCTTACATTCGGAGTCCGGGTCGCTTATCCTCTCGCCGGCAGGCTCGCCGTGGAGAGCGGACTGAATTACAGCCTTCTGCGTTCCGACTTCAATTATGGAGGGACCAAGGCTTATGAAGAGAAGAGGCAGACTCTGCACTATCTGGGTATCCCTCTCAGCCTGAATTACACTCTGATCCGCTACCGCAGGCTGGACTTCATAGTTTCGGCCGGAGGTATGGTCGAGAAATGCGTCTATGGCAAGGTCGTGACGGATTACGTATGGGACAGCCAGAAAAATACGGAGCGTAATGACCTGTCCGTCAAGGGCCTGCAATGGTCAGCCGGTGCCTCGGCTTCTCTTCAGTACAATTTCGCCCGCAATTTCGGCATCTTCGTGGAGCCGGGTCTGTGGTATCGCTTCGAGAACCCTGAAAGCGGTGAAGTCAGAAGCAGCTACACCGAAGACCCTCTCAACTTCAGCCTCGCCGCGGGACTCAGAATCAATCTGTAAAAGGCCGTAAAATTCGGGGTGAAAACCCCGGCCTTTTTCACCCCGCAGGCCAGATGACCTTGGGAACATAAAAAATGCGGTCATCTCGACAAGCTAGATGACCGCATATCCAAGGGGTGCGATGTGGGGCTCGAACCCACGACAACCAGAACCACAATCTGGTGCTCTACCAACTGAACTAATCGCACCGTGTATCACACCGTTCAGTGTGGAGTGCAAAGGTAGCAATATTTTTTCAGCCTGCAAGAGTGCAGACCCAAAATTTGCCTAAAAATCCGCACGTGTGCTGCTTGCAGAGTAATAGGTGGACTCGCTGTGATGCTCCTTTTCTGTCAGGTACTGATTTCCTTCCATCTTGAACCAGTCCCATTCCACCTTGACATTGATGCCGTCCGCCCCGCTCGGAATGTAGGACTTGACAGGGAAAGAAGCATAGGTGGAGTAACGGCCGATCTTGGAGTTTGCCGAATCAGAATCATAAGTCTCACCGAAACCGTTGTGTTTCAGATAGAAATGCAGAGTGTCGGAATTGTCGGCGGTATCGTCGAACATAAGTCGCACGCGATGCTCGGTCTTAGAGCCCTGAAGCATAGTGACGGTAAGGTAGAGATTGAGGTACTCGCCGCTGAACCAGCCGGATTCGAGATTGATGCCGTCATTCCCGAACCATTCTTCGGACTGAGAAGATTTGTTCACCGGATCCGAAACGAACACCGTTGCATAGTCCAGAAGACGTATGGAGTAGGTATTCTCGGATGTCCCCCTTTCAAGGACGTCAAAACGGAACACTATTCTCTCCTGTCCGGTATAATCCGACTCTGTCTCATTCTCGGTCACGACATAGGTGATACCTTCGTCGGTGACAATGTTGGAACCGCTGACCTGCCCCATAGTCATCTGATTATACAGCAGAGCGCTGTCAAGATTACAGCCTGTAAAGGCCAGCATCGCCGCAAGGGCGACAAAAGCGAACTTTTTCATGTATATAAAAATGTTAAGATTTTTTCACCGTTTTCCTGCTCGGATGGCAGACTATCTGGATATCGACCGAATCCACCTTGTATCCGCGGAAACGCCGATCCTTCAGATGATTCTCCACCAGTGCGAGCAGCTCGTCATCGAGCACGTCCCTGTACTCGTTGTTTACAGCATCATACAGATGTATGTGCCTGAAAGTGTTGACGTCAAAGTACATCTTGTTGTTGCTGCTCATCCTGTGCTGATAGACCCCGAGTTCTGCCATCTGTGTGAGAATATTATAGACGGAAGCCACCGAGACGCCTCCGCCCGGCTCGTGACCGATTCTCTCGCACACCATATCCGCACTCGCGTGTCCGAGTTCCAGCATAGCCTTGTGGACCATAAGCCTCTGCGAAGTCGCCTTCAGCGAATGGCTCTTGAGGACCTGTTTGAACTCATCCATCGGAGTCAACTGCACTTTTCCCTGATTCATAAGATTAGACGTAATGCGCAAAGGTAAGTATTTTAACATTTATCAGCAAAAATCATTAACTTTGCACGTTTGAAACGAAGATATGGAACACGTAAAATGCCTCATAATCGGCGCCGGACCAGCCGGATACACAGCTGCGATATATGCATCCAGAGCTGCGCTCTCCCCGGTCCTCTACGAAGGCCTGGAGCCCGGCGGACAGCTCACCACCACGACAGTCATAGAAAACTGGCCGGGTTATGAGAACGGAGTTGACGCCAACACCCTTATGTCGGACATGCGCAAACAGGCCGTCCGCCTCGGCGCAGACATCCGCAGGGGAAGCGTCAGCGCAGCGGATTTCAGCGGGAAACCATACCGCGTTACCATTGACAGCGGCGAGCAGATAAGCGCAGACGCTGTCATCATTGCCACAGGCGCCTCCGCCCGCTACCTCGGTCTGCCGTCCGAGCGCAAGTTCCGCGGAATGGGAGTTTCCGCCTGCGCCACCTGCGACGGTTTCTTCTACCGCAAGCGCGACGTCGCGGTCGTGGGCGGCGGCGACACGGCGTGCGAAGAGGCGACCTACCTCGCAGGCCTCTGCCGGAAAGTCTATATGATAGTCCGCAGGGACGCTCTCCGCGCGTCCAATGCTATGCAGGAGCGCGTGAAAGCCTGCCCGAACATCGAGATCCTCTGGAACTGCAACACTCTGGAAGTGCTGGGAGACGAGGACGGAGTGACGGGAGCGAGACTTCAGAGAAAAGATGGCGAGATTTTTGATATCAGTGTCGATGGTTTCTTTCTGGCCATCGGGCACCACCCGAACTCGGATCTTTTCAGAGATTGGCTGGACACTGACGCTCAAGGCTATATCATCACTGAAGGCAAGTCCACGAAAACGAGCCGGGAGGGTGTTTTCGCCGCCGGCGATGTCCAGGACCCGAGCTACCGCCAGGCCATAAACGCCGCTGCGGCGGGCTGCAGGGCCGCTCTGGATGCAGAAAGATACCTCAAGGGAATATAAAAGTTTAGCATAATGAAAAAAATCTTGCGCTTCTGCGCCGTCATCGTTCTGACAGCAGGCCTCTTCGCCTGCAAGTCGCAGTTTGAAGCCCTTCTGAACAGTACTGACTCCGACGCCAAATACTCGGCGGCGTTCGAGTTCTTCAATCAGGGAAAATACAACAAGGCCGCCCAGCTTTTCGAGTCGCTGTCCACCATCTCCAGCGGAACCGAAAGGGACGATACCGTCCAATATTACTGGGGTTTGAGCAATTACCGCGCGAAGGATTATTACACCGCGGAGACCAACTTCACGAACTTTATGGCGAATTTCCCGAGAAGCCCGTTCTCAGAAACCGCAAGATACCTGCGTCTGGACTGTCTGTACCGCTCCACCCTGCGCTACGAACTGGACCAGGTCCCTACGCACACCGCCATCTCGGCCATCACCGAGTATATGTCCGAGTATCCTGCCTCCCCATACATCGAGGTCTGCAACAATATGCTCTCCGACCTGAACGAGAGACTGGACAGAAAGGCTTACGAAGCCGCGAAGCTGTACTACAAGATGGAGGACTACAAGGCTGCCCAGGTGGCCCTGCGCAATGTTCTGAAGGACGATTCAGAGAACATTTACCGCGAGGAGATAGTGTATTACACCGCAATGGCTTCCTACAAATACGCCGAGCTCAGTGTCGAGGAGAAAAAGAAGGAGCGCTATATGGTATTCGTGGATGATTATCTGAACTTCATCGGGGAATTCCCGGAGTCCAGGCATCGCAACGAGCTGGACAACAACTATGAACACGCCCGCAAGTTCCTCGGCTCCTACAGCGGCGCAGCCCCTGTCGAAGAAAATATCGAAAAATAATGAAACTATCCGCCGCTGCTGCGGAGTATTCTATATAGAATAGATTATTAAATAATGGAAAAAACAAAGAAAGTCCCTTCAAACACCATCACAAGGGACGTAAAGTATCTTGCAGAGCCTACGGGCAACATTTATGAGTCAGTGGTAATCCTCTATAAGAGAGCCAATCAGATAGCTTTGGCCGAAAAGAAGGAACTCACCAAAAAGCTTGAGGACTTCAAGACCGACCACGAGAGCATGACTGAAGTTTTCGAGAACAAGGAGCAGATCGAAATCTCCAAGTACTACGAAAGACAGCCTAAGCCGGACCTCGTGGCCATCGCCGAATTCGAGAACGGCGAACTCTTCTACAGAAGAGCGCAGGAAGACGAGGCGAAGAAGGAGGACTAAACAGCTATGCTGACCCGCCTGAGCATCAGCAACTACGTATTGATAGACTCTTTGGAAATCACATTTCCGGAGGGTCTAATCATTATTACGGGCCAGACCGGAGCCGGAAAGTCCATCCTGCTCGGGGCACTGTCGCTGCTGACCGGCGCCAAGGCGGACGCCTCCCAGATAAGCGAGGGGGCGGAGTCGTGCGTGGTCGAGGCGGAGTTCACGCTTCCTCCGGACGATGAAAAATTACGCGGCCTCCTTGAGGCCAATGAGGTGGAATGGAACGGGGGAGAAATGATCATCCGCCGCGTCATCCACAAGTCCGGACGCTCGCGTTCCTTCGTGAACGACAGTCCGGTGCCTCTGAACCTGCTCTCGGAGCTGGCCGCATCGCTTGTGGACATTCATTCACAGCATAAGAGCCTGATACTCACAGACAAGCATTTCCAGCTTTCAGCCCTGGACCTTTATGCAAAAGACGGCGAGATTCTCGCCGGGTGCCGCGCCGCGTTTGCGAAACTGCACTCCCTGAACGCAGAACTCGAAGATGCGAAGAAGCGTTTCGAGGAGCTTTCACAAAGCCGGCACTACAACGAAGCGCAGCTGACGCAGCTGGAGGCCGCGAAACTTCGCGACGGGGAGCTCGAGGAACTCGAGCAGGAGCAGAAGGCCCTGGCCAATGCCGAGGAAATCAAGGAGAATCTCTGCGCCGCCGAAGGCGCGCTCTCCCCGCAGGAAAACTCAGGGGAGATTCCGGGAGTCAGTGAGGCATTGCGCGAAAGCGCACGGAGACTGCAGAAGATAACCTCTTATATCCCTGCAGCACAGAGTCTTGCAGACAGGCTCGAATCTTCGAGAATCGAATTGGACGATATCGTCAGCGAGATTTCCGAGCTCAATTCCGGCATTGACGTCTCAGCCGAGCGGCTGCAGACGGTGGAGGACAGGATGTCGCAGCTTTATGAGCTGATGAAAAAGCACGGATGCCGGAACATCGCCGAGCTCATAGAAGTACGCGACCGCTACTCTGAGGACCTTGTGGATTCCTCAGCTCTCGAGGAGAAGATCGCCGAACTGCAGAAGGCCGCCGGAGAGGCTCAAAAACAATATGATGCCGTAAGCCAGAAGCTGAGCGAACTCCGCAAAGCCGCCGCTCAGCCATTCTCCGCCGCAGTGGAAGACAGCCTTCGGTTCCTGGAACTGGAACGGGCCTGTTTCCGCGTGGAAGTTTCTCAGGCTGCGCCTGCAGCCGACGGCTGTGATGCAGTTTCCTTCCTTTTCTCCGCATCCGGAAAGAATCCTGTGGATGTCGCACGCTGCGCGTCCGGCGGCGAACTTTCCCGCATTATGCTGTCCCTCAAGGCAATGATGGCCGGTCTCACCCAGATGCCGACTATGATTTTCGACGAAATCGACACCGGAGTCTCCGGAAGCGTGGCGGACAAGATGGGCCGGATGATCTGCGAACTCGGAAAGAAGATGCAGGTCTTCGCCATAACCCATCTCCCTCAGGTGGCGGCCAAGGGCGATGTGCATTACCTGGTGAGCAAGGCCCTGGTGGAGGAGAACGGGAATTTCCGCTCCAGCATAACTCCGCTCGACACTCAGGGGCGCGTGATGGAGCTCGCCCGCATGCTCTCCGGCTCGGACATCTCTCCCGAGGCGGTGGCCAATGCCAGGACGCTGCTTTCGGTGAAATAACGTCGTTCCGGCAAATATGAAAAATTAAGGAGGGCTCCGTGCTTGGGAGGCC
Organism: Kurthia senegalensis; assembly: GCA_963620825.1. Lineage (GTDB taxonomy): Bacteria > Bacteroidota > Bacteroidia > Bacteroidales > UBA932 > Cryptobacteroides. The sequence continues at coordinate 23,509 of CAVFAZ010000061.1, read as the reverse complement.
TCCTTAATTTTTGTGTGTCAAAACTTTACGAAACTATCAAGGCGACGATTTCGCCCTTCGCGACATCCTTGCCCTGGGCGCCGGTGACTGCCACCAGACGGCCATCGACTGCAGGGATGAGTTCTTCCATACCGTAGTAGGTCTGAACATAGCCGCAAGGGACTCCGGCCTTCACTTCGGTCCCGGCCACCGGGGCGGCGGAAGCGTCGTCCACATCGATCTGCCAGAGCAGTTTCCCCTTCACGGGAGCCTGTACAGGCACCGCTGCCGGGTATTTGTCGGTATATGCCTTGATGTCGAACTCAGGCATCTCCACTACAGGACGGGTTACCACTACAGGGGCGCCGGCCTTCGCGCGGAAATCCTCGAGTTCCCTGTTGAAACGCTCCTTGGCCACACCGCTGCGGAAGTCGCGGTACTGACGCTCGTGCATTGCCAGTTCGAAGAGCTCCTCCTGGTCCTGACCCTCGTCCCAGCCCTCGTCCTTCATCATCTGACGGAACTTAGGCAGCTCGTCCGGATAATTGTCCTGAGGGTTTCCGGTCTGGAATTCCAGACCCTTTTCCTTCACGATCTGCCTGATTTCCGGGGCGAGTTCGCCAGGGAGTTTTCCCATCTTGCCCAGAATCATTCCCATAGTGTCCTTGTCGATGGTGGAGAAGCGAGGCTTTCCGCTGGCAAGATTGAAGAGATTCATCAGGGCTGTGTTCTTCACATACTGGCTGAACGGAGTCACGAGCGGCGGATAGCCCAGGCGAGGCCAGACATATTCCACTTCACGGAAGAGCTTGACCATCAGGGTGTCCAGGCTGCTGACAGGTTCGCCGTGCTGGCGCTCGGCGGCGTTTATGGCGTCCTTGAAGCCCTTCAGGTCGGCCATCATCGAGCCCATCATACCGCCCGGAAGACCGCAGCCGACAAGGAGCGAAGTCATAAGGGAGTTGGAAGGATTGATCCAGTAGCCGAGGAAATCGTCAATGAACTTCTGGGTGAGGCTGCGGACCTCCATATAGGCATCCATATTCAGATCCTTCACAAGGAAACCGTCGCAGCGCATCATCTCGCGGATGGTTATGACATCCGGATGGACCTTGCCCCAGGAAAGAGGCTCGACGGCCACGTCCAGATAGTCCGCGCCTGCGCGGGCGACTTCCAGCATCGAGGCCGGAGAGAAGCCCGGACCCGTATGGCCGTGATACTGGACGATGATATGGGGATATTTCTTCTTTATGTCGTGGGTAATCTCGGCCAGGACATTCGGACGGCCGACGCCGGCCATATCCTTGAGACAGATCTCATCCGCGCCGTACTCCACCAGCTTATCGACCACACCCATATAGTATTCCACGGTATGGACCGGGGAATGGGTGATGGAAAGCGCTGCCTGTGAGATCATTCCGGCTTTCTTGGCATATTCCACGGAGAGCTTCAGGTTTCTGTGGTCGTTAAGTCCGCAGAAAGAACGGGCGATGTCCGTCCCCTGAGCCTTCTTCACCTTGAACATCAGTTCGCGCACGTCGGCCGGAACCGGATTCATACGCAGAGCGTTCAATCCGCGTTCGAGCATATGTGTCTGAATGCCGGCCTTGTGGAAAGGCGCCGTCCAGGCACGCACTGCCAGGTTCGGATTCTCGCCGAAGAGCAGGTTCACCTGTTCGAATGCACCGCCGTTGGTCTCCACACGGTCGAAACAGCCCATATCGATGATGGCCGGAGCCACTTCCACGAGCTGGTCCCGGCGGGGAACATACTTTCCGGAAGACTGCCACATATCCCTGTAAACGAGGGAGAATTTTATCTCTTTCTTCATAATTCTGAATGATGGTTCAAATCGGGCAAATATACGCAATTATCCGGAAAGATTCCCCTGCCGGGAGCCAGAATCAGTCCTCAAAGTCCTGTTCCGTGGAACTCTCCCCGCTCCGCCGGATATCCTCCGCCACCTGAGCGATTTGGGAAGGGCGGGAGTCCGCCATATAGACCTGCTCGTCGGCGAAACTGAAATAGCTGCTGTCTGAGACCACGACGTGATCCAGAATACGGATGTCGAATTGGCCGGCGGCCTTCTTGAGGCGGCCGGTCATCTCGATGTCCGCCTTGCCCGGACGCGGGCTGCCGGAAGGATGGTTGTGCACCAGCGCAAGGGCGTCGGCGTGCAGCTCCAGGGCGCGGCGGACTATCATCCTGTTGTCGATGACCGTTGCGCTGGACCCGCCGCTCGTCAGCCTCTCGCAGGAGAGGGGATGGTGAGCGCGGTCCAGATACATCACCCAGCACTCTTCGTGGCTGAGCCCCTTGAGACGGGGAATCATAATCCGGTAGATGGCTTCCGGGTCCATAATCTGCTGATACTCACGGGAATTGTCTTCGGCGACGAGTCTGCGTCCGAGCTCGAACGCGGCGAGAACTGTCACGGCCTTCGAGGGACCTATGCCCGGATTGGCTGAAAGCCGCGAAACGGACTGTCCGGCGAGAACGGTCAGTCTGCCGTCCGCGTCGCGAAGGAGCGTCTGCGAGAGTTCGAGAGCACTTGCGCGGCTGGTGCCGCTGCGGAGAAGAATTGCCAGGAGTTCGCCGTCGCTCAGAGCCTGGGCGCCGCGCTTCATCATCTTTTCCCTGGGCCTTTCGCTCAGGGCGATTTCATTGATTTTCATAATATTATAAGTTTAGTAATTAATATAATCCCGTCCCGGTATTGGCCGGAACGGCCCCTTGAAACAGCAGCTTGGGAGCTACTGGATTTCCTTGCGGAGCCGCGCCTTCGGAATGCCGAGCTGGTCGCGGTATTTGGCTATGGTGCGGCGGGCGACCTTGTATCCCAGAGCGTTCATCCGCTCGACGAGCTGGTCGTCCGTGAGAGGCTTGTTCTTGTCCTCGGAATCCACGGCATCTGTGAGAGCCTTCTTCAGCTCGCGCGTGGAAACCTCCTCACCCGCCTGATTCTCAAGGCCTTCCGAGAAGAAGTACTTGAGCGGGAAGATGCCGAAATGGGTCTCGATGTATTTGCTGTTCACCACGCGGGAAATCGTGGAGATGTCGAAGCCCGTAATTTCGGCTATGTCCTTGAGTACCATCGGTTTGAGATGAGCCTCATCGCCGTCGGTAAAATATTCTTTCTGATAGTCCACGATGGCCTGCATCGTGCTCATCAGCGTGTTCTGACGCTGCTTGAGCGCCTCGACGAACCATTTCGCGGAGTCGAGCTTCTGCTTCACGAAAGTCGCGGCCTCCTTCTGCGCGCGCTCGGAAGAGCCCTTGGACGCTGCCAGAAGGTCGGCATACTTGCGGTTCACGCGAAGTTCAGGCACGGAGAAGCGCGGCATAGTGAGCTTGAGCTGCCCGTCAACATAATCCAGGAGAAAATCCGGCACGATCTGCTGGGCCTGGTCGCTGTAGGAGTCGTCAATCTGCCCGCCCGGGGACGGATTCAGCTTGACTATCACTGCCACGGCCTCCTTGAGCTGCTCGCGGCTGATGCCCATACGGGTCATCATCTTGTCGAAGTGCTTGCTGGTAAACTCCTTGAAGTGATTCTGAACTATCGTGACGGCATTGGAAACGGCCTCGCTCGGACGGAATCTCTTCAGCTGAAGCAGCAGGCACTCCTGCAGGTCCCGCGCCCCTATCCCGGGAGGATCGAAGTTCTGAATAATCTTCAGAAGCTTTTCAACTTCCTGATAATCAGTCTCTATTCCCTCTCTGAAAGCTATGTCATCGACTATGGAGTCGAGATCTCTGCGCAGGTATCCGTCATCGTCAATGCTACCCACGATAAAGCGGGCCACAGCCATCTGATGCTCATTGAGAGGACAGAAGCCCAGCTGGTCGAGCAGACTCTGGCTGAAACTCTCCTTTACTGAGAAAGTGTTGTACTCCGGCCGCTCGTCCTTGCCGTAATTGTTCACCCGGAGCTTGTAGGACGGGATGTAATCGTCGTCCTTTATCTCGTCGAGGGACACGTCCTTGGTCTCGCCGTCCTCGTCTTTCTTCTCCACAGGGGTGTCGTCGAGCACGGGATTGCTCTCGAGCTCGTCACGAATCCGCTGCTCCAGCTCCTGGATAGGCAGCTCGATGAGCTTTATCGTCTGGATCTGAAGCGGAGAAAGCTTCTGAGTCTGTTTTATTTCGAGACCTTGCTTGAGCATAAGCTATCGTTTAATCTGACGGAGAACCCTTACGGTATCGACGACGTATGATTTCTTCTTATCGACCGGAGGATAGGAGATGGTTTCCTTTATCACGAAGGCAGACGGCCAGTCGCCTTTTACGTTCTGCAGCAGCTGCATAGCCTCCGAACGGGTTCTGCAGTCGCCCACCGTCACCTTGAAGAACGGAGCGGTGTAACTGCGATAGACGCTCACTCCCGGATGGGTCTGGCGGAAACGGTTCACTGTCTGCTCCGAAGCTGAGCGGGCGTCCTGCTTGTTGTCGAAGAAGATGCGGACGCGGTATCCGTGGATAGCCTTGCCTTTGTTGGCCTTGATGTGCTTTGAGAAGCCGCTGCGGACATTGTCCGGCTGCTGCACGGAAGGCTCGATGAGATCGAATATGTCGCGTCCGGCCAGGGTGGAATCAACCCCGGCTGTAGGCACGTATATAAGGGAGTCCACGAGTTCGTAGCCCTCCGGAATCTGCGTGTCCGTCTCCGTCACCTGCTGGGCTGCGGCGGTGAGGCAAAGGGTCAATGCAGTGATAATCAGACAGATTCTTTTCATTTCTTTTTGGTTTCGGTTTCAGTCATAGCCTCCTTGATGTCCGCCAGGCTGTAGTCGCGGATTCTGAATTTCTTCGAGAGCCCCAGGAACTTGAGCTTCGCCTTGGCATCCACGTCCAGGGTCAGGTCTTCCGGTTTCCAACCCGGGAATTTCAGGAGTTTGACAATGGATGTGCTCTGGTCCAGCTCGCCGCTGAGCGACAGGTCGTACGTCTGTTCGCATTTGCGCGACACGGTCAATTCGCCCGCGGAGAATGTCGCTATCGGCTCTCCCTGATGGCGGATGACTCCGTGAACGTCGGATACGCTGAATGCGGCCGAAGGGTTGTAGATGACGAGCGCGACTACGGCATCGACAGCCCGCATCCCCCTCGGAGTCAGCGATTCCACCTTGTAGTCATTCACGCTGAGGTTGCGGTAGCCTGCGCAGGAAGTCGCGGCCGGCACCAGGAGCGTCAGAGCGAAAATGAGGAGTATGTTCTTTCTTTTCATCATAGTACCGGACGCAAAGATAAGAAAAAATCCTATCTTTGCGCTGCGCCGGCCGCAATGGTCGTGCCAAAGTTATTCAGGGCTTGTGCGGCAGTGCTGCCCTCCGGCTTCTAAAGTGTTTGATTATGAAGAAAGTATATATCGAGACATACGGCTGCCAGATGAACGTGAACGACACCGAAGTGGTGTTCTCCATTCTCGGGAAGGCGGGATACGAAAGGACTGAGGACATCTCTCAGGCGGACGTCATCTTCGCCAACACCTGCTCGATCAGGGACAACGCCGAGCAGCGCATCTGGGGGCGCATCGACCAGTTCGCCATTCAGAAGCGCGAGCGCGCCGGCGTCGTGGTCGGCATTCTCGGCTGTATGGCTGAGAGGCTGAAGGACAAGCTTCTGGAAACCGGCAAGGTTGACATCGTCGCCGGCCCGGACGCGTACAGAAGCCTGCCGAAGCTGCTCGACGCAGTCCTTCCGGGCCATCCGCAGATCGACGTGCTGCTCTCCCGCGAGGAGACCTACGGCGACATCTCTCCGGTGCGCATTGACCGCAACGGCGTGTCCGCGTTCATCTCGATAATGCGCGGGTGCAACAACGTATGTTCCTACTGCGTAGTGCCTTACACCCGTGGAGCCGAGCGCAGCCGCGACCCTCGCACCATCGTACGCGAAGCCTGCGACTGCTTCGCCCAAGGCTACCGCGAAGTGACTCTGCTCGGCCAGAATGTGGATTCGTATCATTATTCCCCCTCGGTCCCCCAGACGGGGGAAGTGGATCTCCGCGCGAGCTATCTCACAGGCCAGCCCGGCTCGCACTCCGATCGCTGCCTGACGCAGCCTGTTAGGAGCTCCGAAACAACCGATGAAAGTTCTGCGGCCGCTGAAGCGTCCAACTCCGATGTGACTTTCGCGCAGCTGCTGGAGATGGTGGCGCAGATCAGTCCGCTGCTGCGGGTGCGCTTCTCCACTTCGAACCCTCAGGACTTTTCCGACGAAGTCATCCGGACAATGGCGAAATATGACAACATCTGCAAGCACATTCATTTCCCGGTGCAGTCCGGCAGCGACCGCATCCTGGAGAAGATGCGCCGCCGCTACACACGCGAATGGTATCTGGAGCGCGTGAGGAAGATACGCAGCGTCATTCCGGACTGCGGGCTCACGACCGATGTGATTGCGGGCTTCTGTTCCGAGACCGAGCAGGACCATCAGGACACCCTGTCGCTTTTCGAGGAAGTCGGATTTGATACCGCCTTTATGTTCTACTACTCCGAAAGGCCTGGTACCATCGCCGCGAGAAACTATCCGGACGACGTTGATATTCAGACGAAAACGCGCCGTCTCAACGAAATCATCGCCCTCCAGAACCGCAAGAGTCTGGAGAGTTACCGCCGGGACATCGGCAAGCGTTTCACCGTTCTGGTGGAGGGCCCCTCGAAAAAGAATCCGGACGAACTCTGCGGCCGCGCCTCGAATAACAAGATGTGCGTCTTCCCTGATACCACGCATAAAGTCGGCGACTATGTCGATGTGATTGTCACCGACTGCACCTCGGCAACGCTGCTCTGCCGCATTGCCGAGGCGCAGAGCGTCTCTTAACCCCTGTAGTCCCCTGTCAGGGGACGATTGCGGCAAGCCGGGCGACGCTCCTCTGCCGCATTGCCGAGGCGCAGAGCGTCTCTTAACCCCTGTAGTCCCCTGTCAGGGGACGATTGCGGCAAGCCGGGCGACGCTCCTCTGCCGCCTGGCATAAGCGGATTCGGTGTGAAAAACCCTATGTTTTTCACACCGAACGCCTTTTCTGAGACCTTCGGTGTGAAAAAGGGGCCTTTTTCACACCGAATCCATTTTTCTCTGCCGTTTGGCCGACCGGAGGGCAAAACAGGACGGCGAAGACAGTGAGGGAAAAAGAAGTGTGGAAAAAATTGTAAGAAAAGGGAAGAAAGTGGAAAATTGTTTGTATCTTTGTGCCAATCGCGTGAAAGAAATAAACAATTATGGTCACTTTTATTGGCAGCTATCCATCCAAACTCGATGACAAAGGGAGACTTGTCTTCCCTTCGGCATTGAAGAAAATGCTGCCCGAAGGTGGTGACATGAGGTTTGTGGTGAAGAAAGACATCTTCGCCCCCTGCCTGGAAATGTACACCTTCGAAGAGTGGCAGAGACAGTCCGAGGAAACCCGGGCCCGTCTCGACAAATTCAATCTTGAGCACGAGAAATTCTGGAGAGAATATACGCGCGGGCGCGATCTCGTGGAACCAGACCCGAAATTCGGCCGCATCAGCATCTCCAAAGAACTGCTGGAGCAGATAGGTGTAACCAAAGATGTGGTTTTCTCGGGTAGCGACTACAAGATAGAGATCTGGGCCAAGGAAAAATTCGAGGCCTCAGCCCTCTCAAATGAAGAATTCGTAGAAATAGCCGGAAAACTCCCTGAAAGAAGATAGGAGGTCCGGAAATGTCAGAATATCATATCCCCGTCCTTCTGGATGAGAGCGTTTCCGCCCTCATCTCCGACCCGTCAGGACTCTACATCGACGCCACATTCGGCGGCGGCGGACATTCAGCCGAAATACTTTCACGCCTCTCCCCTACCGGAAAACTGCTGGCTTTCGACCGTGACAGCGACGCACTCGCAAACTGCCCGGGCGACAGCCGTTTCACATTGATACACAACAACTTCAGATTCGTCCATAACTTCGCGCTCCTGGAGGCCCACAAGGCCGCACGCGATTTCCGGGAACGCGATATGGACGACAGTCTGAAGTCCGGTATAAACAACGGTGCCGCGGAGAGGAATCCGCGCGGTGCCGGAAGAGAAACCGCAACCGCCGGGAAAATCGGCGCTGCCGGCGGCATAGTCGATGGCATCCTCGCCGACCTCGGAGTCTCGTCCCACCAGTTCGACACAGCGGAAAGGGGCTTTTCCTTCCGCTTCGACGCCGCCCTGGATATGAGGATGAACGCCCTGGCCGAGAAGGACGCCGCGAAAGTGGTGAACACCTACGAAGCGGCAGACCTCGAAAGAATCTTCCGCCTCTATGGCGAACTGGAAGGTGCCCGCAAGCTTACCTCGCTGATAATCAATGCGAGAGCCAAGGCCCCAATCAGCACCACCACCGAGCTGAACGCCGTTCTGAGCCCGGTTCTGCCGCCTTACGCCGAACACAAGTTCCTCGCCAAGGTCTATCAGGCCCTGCGCATCGAAGTGAACGACGAAATGCGCTCCCTCGAGAAATTCCTGCAAGGCGCGGCGGACGCGCTGAAACCCGGCGGAAGGCTCGTCGTAATCACCTACCAGTCCCTCGAGGACAGGATGGTGAAAAACTTCATAAAGAGCGGCAACATCGAGGGACGCGTGGAGCGGGACGTCTATGGCCGCTGCGACACTCCCCTGGAGGCCGTGAACCGCAAGCCGATCCTCCCTTCCGAGGCCGAAATCTCGGCCAATACGAGAGCTCGCAGCGCAAAGCTCCGCATCGCTCAGAAGCTTGATTCAGAAACATCCGGCGAAAGGACTTCGTCCAATCCCGAAAGAGACAGGAGGACCCGGTAATGGAAGATGAAAGACTGAAGACGGGAGAGGAAAGGATACTGACGGAGGCCCCTGTGACGGAAGAGGAAAACAAGACCTCCCGGGCCACAGAGGGTGAAAGGAAGTGGAAGCTCCAGGATATAGGGCAGTTCCTGAAGAATACCATGAAGGCCATCTTCAAGGGTGAACTGCTTCTGAGACTGAACATCGGACAGTATTTCATCCACGTGGTATGGATGTTCTTTCTCATCGCGATGTTCATCTGGTTCAACCTCGGAGTCGATACCACACTGGCCAAGGTGGAGCGAAACAAAGTGACACTCAAAGAGTTGGAAACCCAGAACGCCAGTCTGGAATTCAGAATGAAGAGCATCAACCGCCGCTCCACACTGGAGGATATGCTGAAGGATATGGGCTCGCAGCTGCAGGAACCTGCAGAAGCGGCCTTCAGACTGAAAAAGCCCGGAACAAAGAAAGAGAAAAACCGATAAAACGTGAAGGACCGGAGAGTCCGGAAGGAAAGCAGAAGATATGGCTGAAAAGCGCAACATACAGAAGAACAAGGGATACAGCATCGGAAAGGCGCTGTATGCCTTCTATCTGCTGTTCCTTGTCCTGGCCTTCGTCGTGGTCCTCAAGGTTCTCTATATCTTGGTGGGATTCAAACCCGAAGCGAAAATCCTGGCGGTCCTCACCCCGAAAAGCAACCGTACCGTCCTCTACCCTACCAGAGGCGAAATCCTCTCGCGCGACGGCCGCACTCTCGCCACCTCCTCAGCCACCTATACCATAGGTATGGACTGTTCTGTCCAGAAGAAGGCCTTCAGGGAGGACAAGGAGAAAGGGGCGGAGAAAGAGCAGGCCTGGAGGGATTCCGCACGCCTTCTTGCAGCCAGACTTCCGGAATTCTTCCCGGAAAAGACCGCAGGCCAGTATTATGAACAGATTCTTTCCGACCGCAAAGCCGGAAGGCAGTACCGGGTTCTGGGGAAGAAAGTGGATTATGAGACCCTGCTGCAACTGAAGAAGCTCCCGCTCTTCAATCAGGGCCGTAATATCGGAGGCCTCATAGCGGACAGGGAGGAAGTGCGCCGCTACCCTTACGGGAAACTGGCCAGACGCACCATAGGCTTCATCCGCAGCAACACGGAAGCCAGCACGAACAACCATATTGGCCTGGAAGGCCGCTTCGACTATGTCCTGCACGGCAAGGACGGCTACGAGTATATGAAGAGAAGCGATGCCGGAGCGAGGATCAGAGACCTCGACAGTGTCTATGTGCGTCCGGTGGACGGAGATGACCTCAGAACCACGATTGACATCGACTTCCAGGACATTGCAGACAAGGCGCTGAGGGCTCAGATTGACACCAACAGACGCATTGAAGGCGGATGCCTCGTCGTGATGGAAGTAAAAACAGGCGCCATCAGGGCTATGGTGAACCTGCGCCGCGACCCTGAAACGGGAACCACTGAAGAGTCCACGAACTATGCGGTGGGACGTGCCGGTGAACCGGGTTCCATCTTCAAGGTAGCCACTCTGATGAGCCTTATGAACGACGGCTTCGTGAAGTCGCTCTACGAGACCGTTCCAGCCAGGGACGGAGCCGGCTCCATCGGCGTGACGAGGGAAACCGGCAGATTCGACAAACACATAAGAGAGTATGTGGATGAATTCAGGAGCGAAAACATCCCTATCATATACGGACTCCAGGTATCCTCGAACTACCTGTTCTCCTATCTGGTGTCACACCATTACGGAAAGGAGCCGAAGAAATTCATCGACAACCTGTATTCCTTCAAGCTGGGACAGGCCTTCGACTTCGATCTGGACGGAATGGCGACCCCTGTGCTGCCTTCTCCGGGCAGTCCTTACTGGTCCCGCTCATCGCTTGCCACCGTGGCATACGGCTATTCCGTGACTGAGACTCCCCTGCACATCCTGACGTTCTACAACGCCATCGCGAACAAGGGAAAGATGATGAAGCCGTATCTGGTGGAGAGCATCGAGAAAGACGGAGCGGTGAAGGAAAAGCGCGGTCCGAGCATATTGAACGCGGCCATCTGTTCCAGGGAGACAGCCGACACCCTTACCGCGGGACTTCTCAACGTGGTGAAGAAGGGTACCGGCTCCAGGGTAAAGGGCGCCAAGTGCCAGGTGGCCGGAAAGACCGGGACGGCGCAGATCGTCCTCGACCAGTACGACAGCAAGACCTCTGCGGGCAAATACACGGACGAACTGGGAAGGATAAAGAACCAGGGAACCTTCGTATGTTTCTTCCCTGCGGAAGACCCTCAGTACAGTGCCATCTGCACGGTATATTCGGTGCTTTCGCCTGAGAGCTTCTACGGCGGAACCCTTCCGGCCCAGGCCATCAGGGACGTTGTGGACGGCATATATGCGATAGATCCATACTGGAGACAGGAAGTGGAACCGTCAGGTTCCGTGCCTGATATGGCACCGGCCCCGGAGGCGGCAGCCGAAGACGGCGTGGTTCCGAACCTGAAGGGAATGGGGCTCAGGGACGCCGTGCAGGCCATAGAAAACAACGGCCTGAAGTGTTCCTACAGCGGAGTGGGTCACGTGACCGGCCAGGACCCGGCCGCCGGAAAGGTATTGAAAAAAGGCCAGACAGTAAGCATAACATTGAAATGAGACTTGAAGATATCATAAAAGGCACAGGTGCCGAAATAGTGACGGGAACTCCGGATATGGAGATTCCTGCCATCTGCTGCGACTCGCGCAAGGCGACGCCGGGTTCACTGTTCATTGCGGTGAACGGCTGCAGCACGGACGGGCACAAATACATCGAGGCCGCGAAAGAGGCCGGAGCGGCGGCAGTGGTTTCAGCCGACAGAAAGGCATTGGCACTCTGCGCAGGGAACTTCTACGACCACCCGTCGGAAAAGCTGCATCTGGTGGGCATCACCGGGACCAACGGCAAGACCACGACAGTGACTCTCCTCTACAATCTTTTCAAGTCTCTGGGCTACAGCTGCGGACTGCTCTCGACCATAGCGAATTATGTGGGGGAAAGGCGCAGCGAAACCGAAAACACCACGGCTGACCCGATAACCATAAATGCCCTGATGGCGGAAATGGCCGCAGAGGGCTGCGAGTACTGCTTTATGGAGGTAAGTTCCATCGGAATGGTTCAGGACAGGGTGGCAGGGCTGCATTTCTGCGAAGGCATCTTCTCGAATCTCACCCACGACCATCTGGACTACCACAAGACCTTCGCGGAGTACCTCAGATGCAAGAAGCTGTTCTTCGACAGCCTTCCTGAAGATGCGGTGGCCATCATCAACACAGACGACAGGAACGGAAGCGTTATGGTTCAGAACTGCAAGGCCAGAACCGTCACCTATTCCTGCAGGAATATGGCCGACCACACGGCGAAAATCATCGAGGAGAGCTTCGACGGAATGGAGCTGAGAATAGACGGACAGGACGTATGGACCAGACTCATCGGAGGCCACAACGCATATAACCTGCTCGCGATTTACAGCGCCGCCGTGGAATTGGGCGCAGCCCCGCAGGAGGTTCTGGTCGCACTCAGCAGTCTGGAGTCGGCGCCGGGACGTCTGGAGACGCTTCGCGGACCGCGCGGACTGAGCGTCATAATCGACTACGCGCACACGCCGGACGCATTGGACAACGTCCTCAGGACCCTCAGGGACATCGCTCCGGAAAAGCAGCTGATCTGCCTGTTCGGCTGCGGAGGCGACCGCGACAGAAGCAAACGTCCGGAGATGGCGGCAATCGCCGAGAAATACGCGGACCGCATCTTCGTGACCTCGGACAATCCGAGAACGGAGAACGCCGAAGGCATATTGGATGAAATCCGCAAGGGTTTCAGCCCTGCAGGAATCGCCAAGTCGCTCTTTATCTGCGACAGGCGCGAGGCGATAAGGGCCGCGCTGATGACCGCTCCGCAGGGCGCTGCGGTTCTGCTGGCGGGCAAGGGTCACGAGACGTATCAGGTCATCGGAACGCAGAAACTGCATTTCGACGAGAGAGAAATAGTTGAAGAAGTATTCAAGATATTGTAAGAGAGTATGTTATATCACCTTATAGACTGGTTGACAAAGCTGGGATACGATTTCCCGGGAGCGGGTCTGATGCACTATCTGTCGTTCAGGGCTATGCTCGCCGCTGTCATAAGTATGCTCATAGCTTTCTTCGCGGGAAAGAAAATCATCGCCTGGCTGCAGCGCAGACAGATCGGAGAGAGCATCCGCGACCTGGGACTCGAGGGACAGATGCAGAAGAAGGGCACTCCGACGATGGGAGGCATCATCATCATCATCGCGCTGCTCGGCTCGGCGCTGCTCGTGTGCCGTCTGGACAGCATCTATACGCTGCTTCTGCTGCTCACCACCGTCTGGTGCGGAGCGATCGGCTTCACGGACGACTACATCAAGGTTTTCAAGCACAACAAGGACGGGCTCAGCGCGAAGGGAAAGCTTCTGCTGCAGTTCATACTGGGCCTCATCATCGCCCTCAGCGTCTGCCTGAGCGCGGACATTCACTCCACCCAGCTCGTGACCACCATTCCGTTCGTCAAGACGCACGAGTTCGACTATTCCTGGCTCTCGCCTTTCAGCGGACAGCTGGGCGTTTACTGCACCTGGGGCATCTATATGCTGGTCATCATCTTCATCATACTCGCGTGCTCGAACGGTGCTAACCTCACTGACGGTATGGACGGGCTCGCAACGGGCACTTCGGCGGTGGCGGTGATTGCGCTCGGAGTTATGGCCTGGCTGAGCAGCAATGTGCTGGATTCCGAGTATCTGAACATTATGTATATCCCGGGCACGGGAGAAGTCGCCGTGTATATGGCGGCATTCACCGGAGCGCTGCTCGGCTTCCTCTGGTATAATACCTTCCCGGCGCAGGTATTTATGGGCGACACGGGAAGCCTGACCATCGGAGGCATCATCGGAGTGAGCGCGGTGCTGATACACAAGGAGCTGCTGCTGCCGGTGCTGTGCGGCATCTTCCTTATGGAATCGCTTTCGGTAATCATCCAGCGCGGCTGGTTCAAGCATACCAAGAAGAAATACGGGGAGGGACGCAGGGTGTTCCTGATGGCGCCTCTTCATCACCATTACCAGAAGAAGGGCATCCCTGAGCCTAGAATCGTGACACGATTCTTCATCGTGGGCCTGCTTCTGGCCGTGGCCACACTGGCAATGTTAAAGATAAGATAAACTTGAATATATATGAGTAGGCTTGTAGTTTTGGGTGGCGGCGAAAGCGGAACTGGCGCCGCCGTATTGGCAAAGTCAAAGGGATTCGACGTTTTTCTTTCCGACAGGGGGAAAATCGGGGACGAGTATGCGGAAATGCTCCGCAAATGGGACATTCCTTTCGAGCAGGGTCAGCACACTGAAGATCTGATTCTCAGCGCCGACGAAGTGGTGAAGAGCCCGGGCATCCCGTCCACGGCTCCGATGGTCCGCGCTCTCGAGGCGCAGGGCACGCCGATCATCTCCGAAATCGAGTTCGCGGGTCGCTACGACAAGGCCCGCAAGATCTGCATCACCGGCAGCAACGGCAAGACGACCACAACCTCGCTCATCTACTATCTGCTTCAGCAGGCGGGCCTCAACGTGGGTCTCGGCGGCAATATCGGCAAGAGCTACGCCTACCAGGTAGCGACCGAGCATTTCGACTATTACGTCCTGGAAATCAGCAGCTTCCAGCTGGACAACGTTTATGATTTCCACCCGGATATAGCCATCATCACGAACATCACGCCCGATCATCTGGACCGCTACGACCACAAGATGGAGAATTACGTGAAGGCCAAGTTCCGCATCACCAGAAACCTTCGTCCGGAGGACTGCTTCATCTTCGATTCCGACGACGCCATCACCATCGCGCAGCTCAGCCAGATCGTGCTCCAGTGCAAGATGCTCCCGTTCTCGCAGCAGAAGGAGGACCTCGAGCAGGGCGCGTATGTAAAGGACGACAAGATCGTGCTCAAGTACGAGAAGAGCGAGAGCGAAATCTACCTCGACGAGCTCGCTCTCGGCGGCAAGCACAACATATACAATTCTATGGCGGCCGCTCTTGCGGCCAAGGCGATGGATATCGACGACGAGACCATCCGTGCCGCCCTGCACAGCTTCCAGGCCATCGAGCACAGGCTTGAGCCGGTGCTCAGCGTGGGAGGAGTCCTTTACGTGAATGATTCGAAGGCGACCAATGTGGATGCCGCCTGGTATGCCCTCGAGTGCCAGAAGCGCCCGGTAGTGTGGATTGTGGGCGGAACCGACAAGGGCAATGACTACAGCGTGCTCGCCCCGCTCGTAAAGGAAAAGGTGAAGGCCATCGTATGCCTGGGAGTCGATAACAGAAAGATACACGAAGCCTTCGAGGGCATCGTGGGAAGCGAAAATATGGTGGACACCCGCTCGGCTGAAGAGGCCGTGAAGGAGTGCAGCCGCAGGGCCGCATCCGGGGATGTCGTGCTGCTCAGCCCTTGCTGCGCAAGTTTCGACCTGTTCACCTGCTATGAAGATCGCGGAGAAAAATTCAAGGCGGCCGTAAGGGCTCTGTAACGGATTATGGCGAAAAGCAGGAAGAGCGCACTCTGGAATTTCATCGACAATCTTGCGGGAGACAAGGTCGTCTGGATGATCGTGCTCCTTCTCATACTGTTCTCGGTGGTGTGCATCTTCTCATCCACGGCGATGATGACCAGCGAAAAGCTGAGCCGGACCGACATCATCCTGGACCAGGTTGTAGTCATAGGTATCGGTCTGTTTTTCATACTGCTCTTCTATCTGGTCATCAGAAACATCAAGTATTACAAAGGTTTCGCCCCGTGGTGCTTCCCGCTTTCCCTGGCGGCCCTCATCTTCCTGATGGGACATATGCACATCGGTGATTTCATCCAGGCCGGCCAAATAAACAACGCCTGGCGAGTCATCAAGGTCAACGGGCTTCAGGTCCACGTTTTCGAACTCATAAAGGTGGGGATGGTGCTGTATATAGCCTGGGCCATCGACACTTACCTGAGCAAGGGATTCAAGCTTACGGACAAGCTCTCGGAAGTGAAGCGTCTGGGATGGCTCGCAAAGCCGCTTGCCAAGAGGATTCTTTTCATTTATCTGCCGTCCCTTATCGTGATGCTCTGCATTATGAAGAGCAGCGGCTCCGGAGGGGCCTTCATCGGGATAGTGCTCTTCGCCACGATGCTGGTCAGCGGACTGTGGCACGGCAAGGTCAAAAACATAATTCTTTGCTGCCTGTGCCTGGGACTCCTGGGAGGCGGTGTGCTGCTTCTCGCCGGTGCGCTGAGCCCGAAAGAGAGCGACGGGGACGGATCCGGAATATCAAAAGTTTTCGACAGGGCCGGGACCTGGGCCTCGCGAATAAAGGGGTCGGATGCCGACGTGGAAAGATTTATGAACGCCCCGAAAGGAAGCGCGGAATACTATGACGCATTGGATGCCTTCAGGCAGCCGTACAGCGCCAAGATTGCAATACACGAAGGCGGGCTCTTCGGGAAGGGCCCGGGGCAGAGCACCCAGCGCTACGTGGTGCCTGTGATGTACGAGGACTATATGTACAGCTTCATCCTGGAGGAGTACGGGCTGTTCGGCGGAATCGTCGTGCTGGTGCTGTATCTGAGCCTCCTGGCGCGCGGAAGCATCATTGTACGAAGCTGCAACGACCGTTTCGCGCAGATTCTCGTCTCCGGACTGGTGCTTCTCATCAGCGGTCAGGCGATGATGCACATAATGGTGAACGCGCAGCTGCTGCCTCAGACGGGACAGACGCTGCCGATGATCAGCCACGGAGCGACTTCGTTCGTGGCCTTCAGCATCGCGTTCGGCATCCTGCTCTCCATCAGCCGTATGGCGAAGAAGAGAATAGACGCCGAGATACGTAACGCTGAGCCTATATCCAGCGCCAAACCTGAAATGGAAAGCAGACTGGACGATCTGGACGCGGCGGAAGACGAAATAATGGAAAATTACTGAAAACTATGGGAGAATACAGAGCATTGAGAGTTATCATAAGCGGCGGCGGCACAGGAGGACACATATTCCCGGCCGTTTCCATCGCCGGCAAGCTGAAGGAGCTGAATCCTGACACCGAGATCCTTTTCGTGGGAGCGGAAGGCAGAATGGAGATGGAGAAGGTCCCTGCAGCCGGCTACAAGATAGTGGGTCTGCCTATCGCGGGTCTGCAGAGACAGCTGAACCTTCATAACATAAAGGAAAATCTCAAGCTGCCGTTCAGAATCCTTTCGAGCCTTCGCAAGGCAGGACACCTCATCGATGAGTTCAAGCCCGACATCGCGATAGGAGTGGGCGGATACGCGAGCGCTCCCCTGCTCTGGAAAGCCACGCGCAAGGGCGTCCCTGCCCTGATTCAGGAGCAGAACGGCTTCGCGGGGCTGACGAACCGCCTGCTCGGACGCCGCGTAAAACGCATCTGCGTGGCCTACGGGGGAATGTCCAAGTTCTTCCCGGAGGACCGTATCGTGCTCACGGGCAATCCGATACGCAGCGAGATTGTCCCTGCGACCGCCGAGATGAAAGCCGAGGGCCTGTCCTATTATGGGCTGCAGGCAGCCAATCGCCATATCCTCATCGTGGGCGGGAGCCTGGGCAGCCGCACGCTGAACGAGGCGATGAAAAAGTGGATAAGCGAAGGATGTCCCGGAGCCGAAGGCGTGGAAATCCTCTGGCAATGCGGATCATACTACAAAAAGGGCGTGGATGAGTTCATGGCTCAGCACAAGGACCTGGAATTCATTCATTATTCGGACTTTATCCGCAAGATGGGGCTCGCCTACGCGACATCCGACCTGGTCATTTCCCGTTCCGGGGCAAGCTCCATTTCCGAGCTTTGCGCGGCACATAAGGCGAGTGTCCTCGTGCCGTCCCCGAATGTGGCCGAAGACCATCAGACGCATAACGCTATGGCTCTGGTAAGACGCGGAGCCGCGGTTCTGGTAAAGGATGCCGAGGCGGGAGAGAAGCTGATGCAGACAGCGCTCGAACTGGTGCACGAGCCGGAAAAGATATCTGAAATGGAACGAAACGCCGCTTCGCTCGCGCTGCCTCAGGCAGCTCTGAGCATAGCGGAAGAGGTATATAAAATATTGGACAGCAATGTATAGGAACATTTATTTCATAGGAATCGGCGGCATCGGAATGAGCGCCATCGCAAGGTACTGGAAGTTCAAGGGACTTACGGTATCCGGGTATGACAAGACTCCGTCCGACCTGACCGCCTCGCTGGAGAAGGAAGGCATAGCAGTCCACTATGAGGACGATGTGAATTGTATCCCGAAGGACATAGAGAATACCCTGGTGGTTTACACCCCGGCCATTCCCGAAAATCTCGGGGAGCTCAAATACGTGAAGGAGCACGGCTACAGCGTGCTGAAACGCTCACAGATTCTGGGCGAAATCACCCGGGGGCAGACCTGTCTCGCAGTGGCCGGAACCCACGGCAAGACCACCACAAGTACGCTGACGGCACATATCGTGACCGAAAGCGGCGAAGGATGCTCGGCTTTCCTCGGTGGAATCTCAAAGAATTACGGCACGAATATGCTGGTCAGCCACCGCCCTACCGTGGTGGTGGAGGCCGATGAGTATGACCGTTCCTTCCTGCAGCTGCATCCCGCCGTCGCAGCCATCACCGCTATGGATGCCGACCATCTGGACATCTACGGAGACCTGGAGCACGTGCAGGAGGCCTTCCGCCAATTCGCCTCGCAGGTGAGCGGCACCCTCGTAATGAAACTCGGACTCCCGATAAGCCAGAAAGATACAAAGGCGAAAATCTATACCTATCACGTGGATGACCCGCGCGCGGACTTCCACGCTGAGAATATCACTCTGGGAGACCTCGGTCACTACACCTTCGACCTGGTTTATCCCCAGGGCCGCATTGACGGCCTCAAGGCCGGGGCTCTGGGCCGCGTGAATGTGGAGAACAGCGTGGCTGCGGCCGCCGTCTGTCTCTGTCACGGAGTACGCATTGAAGCCATACGCAGCGGCATAGCCAGCTTCCAGGGGGTTCAGCGCAGGATGGACGTGCACGTGAACCGTCCGGGCCTGACTTACATAGACGACTATGCCCATCATCCACAGGAGCTTGCGACCGCCATCGCTTCGCTTCGCGGCATATTCCCGGGCAGAAAGATTACGGCGGTTTTCCAGCCGCATCTTTACTCCCGCACAAGGGATTTCGCAAAGCAGTTCGCACAGGCTCTGAGCGCAGTCGATAAACTGATAATTCTGGACATCTATCCGGCCCGCGAGGAGCCGATTCCCGGGGTCACTTCCGAACTGATTTTCAAGGACGTGACCGCCCCGGAGAAAGTTATGATGCATAAGGAAGATGTGCTGGAAGCCCTCAGGAGTGAGAATCTGGACGTACTCGTCACCTTCGGTGCGGGCAATATTGACCGGCTTGTCGGTCCTATAACCGAAATGCTCGAGACGCGATGAAACTGTGCCGGAGACATATCGTTTCGCTGTTCGCATTGGCCGCGCTGCTCGCGGCCATGATTGCGACCACTTCGCTCGCCGCGGTCGATCGCAGACTGCGCACCTGCGAGGGCGTGAGGGTGTCGTTCGCGCCGGGGCCGCGCTTTCTGAGCGAGGAGGAGGTCAAGAGCGTACTGGACAAGCGTTGCGAAACGTACATCGGACAGCGGCTCGACAGCCTGCAACTCTTTAAGATAGAGAATGTTCTGAACAAGCAGAGCTCTATTCTGAGAAGTGAAGTCTGGACTACCGACGACGGCTTTCTGAACGTGAGGGTCACGCAGCGGGAGCCTGTTGCACGCTTCCAGAACGGGGACGACGGCTTCTATGTCGATCGCAACGGGGTGTATTTCCCGCTGAAGGATTCCTACAGCGCGAATGTGCCGATTATCGACGGTCAGGCTCCGGTGGGGCAGAATGAAGAGCAGCGCGGCGAATGGATGCGGGACGTTGTGAGTATGCTCGACTATATGGACGGCGGCTGGGCGGACAGGATAGTGCAGATGCACGTGGACGAAAGCGGAGACCTGATTCTGATTCCGCGCGAGGGCGACGAGAGGTTCATCTTCGGGCAGCCGCGCGGGGTGAAGGAGAAATTCTCCAGGATGGAGGACTACTACCGCTACATCAGGCCGGGCGGAAAGAAGTACAGTGAAGTAAACCTGAAATATGAAGGACAGATAATATGCAAGTAGGAAAAATTTTCCTAACTTGTGGGCTTTTAAGTGATTATGGACGAGAGATATATAGCATCGATTGATCTGGGATCATCGAAGATCGCGGTAAGCGTAGCCGAGATCGACGGCAGCAACACCCAGATCGTATATTACCGGGAGATGCCTTCCGAGGGCGTGCGCAACAGCGAGGTTTTCAACCCCGCGAAGGCTGCGGTATGCGTGAAGAGTGCGCTGGCGAGCGCAGAAGAGGAGCTGAAAATCAAGATTCTCCAGCTCGTGGTCGGTCTGCCGCGCTATTCGGTAGTGCAGGAAAGCGCCTGCGCAAGTATGGAGCGCTCGGACAAGGACAGTTCCATCACCCAGGAGGAAGTGGATTTCCTCAAGAATGAAGCGGTGGAGACCTACCCGCTCACGGACAAGGAGCGCGAATTCATATACGGCATCGTGCCTCAGTCCTTCTCGACTGACGATTACATTATGGCCAGCGAAGGCGACGTCGTGGGAATGGTCAGCGCCACCCTGGACGGCAATTTCAAGGTCTTCATCGGCAAGAAGAGAGCCTGCGACAACGTGGACAAGGTGATGAACCTCGCGGGCAAGGCCATCGCGGGCAAATACTTCGTTCCCGAGGTTACGGCCGACGCCGTGCTGACTTCCGAGGAAAGGGAGAACGGCGTGGCGCTCATCGAAATAGGCGGCGGAGTCACTTCAGTGACCATTTTTCAGAAGAAAATCCTCTGCCATTACTCCTCGATTCCGTTCGGAGGCAAGACGGTGACCAGCGACATCAGCCTCGAGTGCGGCACATCCGACAGACTCTCGGAGAACATCAAGCTGGCTTACGGCATCTGTATGCCGGAAAAGCTCCTCTCGCTCCGCGACAAGATAATCCAGATCGAGAACAAGGAGGACGGAAGCTGCAAACAGCTGTCCGTCAAATATCTGTCCGAGGTCATAACCTGCCGCATGAAGGAGATTCTGGAAGCGTGCTTCTACAAGATCCAGGAAAGCGGATATGCCGACCAGCTGCGCAGCGGCATCGTGCTGACAGGCGGCGGAGCGATGCTCCCGAACCTTGCCGCCTATGCCAAGGAGCTCTCCGGATACAACGTCCGCATCGGCTACCCTCTGCACAGATTCTCCTACTCCGGCTGCCCGGAGGTCTGCGATCCTGCGGCCGCCGCATCGATCGGAATGATCCTCTCCGCGAAGGAGAACGAGCTGATGAACTGTCTCTCCGACAAGGTCGTACGTTCGCGCACGGCAGTGGAAGAGCCTGAGAGCGAGACTCCTGCGGCCGCTTCGCGTCCAATGGAAGAGTCTCAGGCCGCGGACGGTCTCGTCGGAACGGCCGCCCCTGCGGCCAATCCTGAGGCGGAAACCGCGCAGGAATCCGTTCCTGAGCATCTTATAGACCCTTCGGAGTTCGGTCCGGAAGAGAAGAAAAAGAAGGAAAAGGTCAGAAAACCGAAACCGCACGTCACCTGGAGAACAAACGCCTTCGGCAAATTCGTGTCGAAAATCGCCAACGGAATGGACGGAGTGATCGAGGGGCTTTACAATGAAATGGATGAGTAGCAATATGGATAACTTTGAGGTAGTGACTATGGACCCGCCGACCGACTGGGTCGCGAAAGAGTCAGAAATATCCGTCATCGGCGTGGGTGGCGGCGGCTGCAACGCCGTGAACTATATGTTCCGGCAGAACGTGCAGGGCTGCAAGTTCGTGGCCTGCAACACCGATTCGCAGGCTCTGCAGGAATGCTGCGTGCCTACGAAAATCCAGCTGGGCCGCGGGCTCGGAGCCGGAACCAATGCCACTGTGGGCCGCAACGCGGCTCTGGAATCCCAGGATGAAATCGCTTCCGTACTCTTCGACCACAATACGGATATGCTCTTCATAACCGCCGGAATGGGCGGCGGTACAGGTACCGGCGCCGCTCCGGTGATCGCCAAGATGGCCCGCGACCGCGGTGTCCTCACTGTGGCCGTAGTGACCCTGCCATTCGAAAATGAGGGCGCGGAGGCCCTCGGAAGGGCGATTGACGGCATAAACGAGCTGAAGAAGAATGTCGATAGCCTTCTGATCATTAACAATGACAAACTCTACCAGCAGTTCGGAGACCTTCTGGTGCAGGATGCCTTCCCTAAAGTGGATGAGATTCTGGCCACGGCCGTAAGGGGCATAATAGAGATCATCAAGTCTCACGGTTATGTGAACGTGGATTTCGAGGATGTGAAAACCGTGATGAAGGACAGCGGACTCGCGCTGATGGGCTGCGGAAGCGGTCGGGGCGAGAACCGCATCAAGGACGCCATCGACGCGGCCATCAAGTCCCCGCTTCTGAATGACTTCGTGATCAACACGGCCCGCAAGGTGCTGCTGAACATCACTATAGCGAACAATGAAAACGGTCTCAGCATGACCGGCCTCAACGAGCTCACGGACCAGATCCGCGAGGCTCTGGGCAAGTTCACCATCTTCAAGCGCGGCATCATCTGGAACGAGGATCCGAACGCTGACGACACCATAAAAATCACTGTCATCGCCACGGGCTTCGATTACAGCAAGCTGAACAAGATTACGAACGTGGACCTGGGCAACCTGATCACCATTTCGGACGATTTCGTCTATGACAGGACCCGCCACGATGACGGGGAGGGAGTGAGCCTGCCGGAAACGGGCTCGATACAGACCATCGGCTACAACACTCAGGAGAACCGCAGGACCTTCAATTTCAGCGAGGACGACAAGCCTGCCCTGCTCGTGAGCAGCAGGGAGGACAGAAGTATGCTGGAAAGTATCCCTGCCATCCGCCGCGGCTATCATCAGGAAAAAAACAAGTAAAAATATATGGAACGCAAGACAAGAGTAAGATTCGCACCGTCCCCTACCGGCCCCCTTCATATGGGAGGCGTCCGCACGGCGCTTTATAATTATCTTTATGCCAAGCAGCATAACGGCGACTTTATTATCCGCATCGAAGACACTGATTCCCACCGCTTTGTACCTGGAGCCGAAGAGTATATCATAGAGGCTCTGCGCTGGTGCGGCATCATCCCGGACGAGGGAGTCGATGAGAACGGAAAGGTGGTGGAGGTTCCTTCGGAGAAGCACCCTCACGCCCCGTACCGTCAGAGCCAGAGACGCGGGCTGTACCGCAAATATGCAGAGCAGCTCATTGAACGCGGCTACGCGTACTATGCCTTCGACAGCGCCGAGGAATTGGAGGCCGTCAGGGCCTCCGCGGAAAGCCGGGGCGAGACTTTCATCTACAACCACGTCTCGCGCCTGCAGCTGCGCAACTCTCTGACGCTCAGCGCTGACGAGACTGCTCGCCTGCTCGCCGAGACTACCGGCTGGACGATCCGTTTCAAGATGCCGGAGAATACGGTGGTGAAGATGGACGACCTGATCCGCGGGCACATTGAGGTGAACACCGACACGCTCGACGACAAGGTGCTCTGGAAGAGGGCCGACGAGCTGCCGACCTATCATCTGGCTAACATCGTGGACGACCATCTGATGGAGATCAGCGAGGTCATCCGCGGCGAGGAGT
>CAVFAZ010000060.1:0-40221 GCA_963620825.1 Kurthia senegalensis | reverse complement strand
TTGCGGAATATGATGTTGAAGCACATTCCGAAGACTCCCAGGCCCACAAGGACCAGCGCGACGACAAATACAAGCATTGCTTCTAGAATTCAGTACTGATAGGTTCGTAGTTCTGAACCTTGTTTATGATGGAAGCAAAGACGCCGGCCATCGAGATGACCTTGATCTTGCTGGTATCCACAGACGGATCGGTGGTGAGCGGAATGGTATCCGTAATCATCACGCTCTTGAGCTGGGAATTGTTTATGTTCTCGTAAGCCTTTCCGGAGAGAATGCCGTGGGTCGCGCAGGCGCTCACGCTTCTTGCACCCATCTGGATCAGGACGTCAGCCGCCTTGGTAAGGGTTCCGGCCGTGTCGATCATATCATCGACGATGATGATGTTGCGGTCCTTCACCTCGCCGATGGCGGTGATGGAAGCCACTACATTGGCCTTTTCACGGGACTTGTGGCAGATGATGACAGGGCAGGCAAGACGCTTGGCGTAAGTCTGGGCACGCTTGGCTCCGCCCATATCAGGAGCGGCGATGGAAAGGTTCTCGATGTTGAGGCTCTGGATGTAAGGGATGAATACCTTGCTTGCGCAAAGGTGATCGACAGGGACATCGAAGAAGCCCTGGATCTGGTCAGCGTGGAGGTCGCAGGTCATAACGCGGTCAGCGCCGGCTGCAACGAGCAGATTCGCCACGAGCTTGGCTCCGATGGATACGCGCGGCTTGTCCTTGCGGTCCTGTCTTGCCCATCCGAAATAAGGGATTACGGCGATGACGGTATCGGCTGACGCTCTCTTTGCGGCATCGATGGTGAGCAGAAGCTCCATCAGATTCTCTGCCGGCGGGAAAGTGGCCTGAAGGATGAAGACGTTGGCGCCGCGTACGCTCTCGATGAAAGCCGGCTGGAATTCGCCATCGCTGAATTGTAATACATCAGAAAGTCCGAGATGTATCTCAGGCTCCCACTCTGGACGGACTTTGTTCAAAGCCTCTACAACTTTGTCTGCGAAGCCGCGAGATGCTCTGCAGGCAAACAATTCCATTCTGTGTTTGTTCATATATTTTTGGATAAGACGGTATCTATGTAATCCAGTATCTCTTCCCTCCCCATTCCGGACTCGGACGAGCTTTTCAGCATCGGCGGAAGTTCCTCCCAGTCCTGAAGCAGTATCTCCCTGTCCTTTTCGATCTGGGCGGCCAGCACGTTCGGGCCGGACTTGTCGCACTTGGTGAATATGATTCCGAACGGAATCCCGTTTTCGCCGAGTTCGGCAATGAAATCCAGGTCTATCTTTCCTATGTCGTGACGTGAATCCACGAGAACGAACAGCATCTGAAGTTCCTCAGAGTTGAAGATGTAATCCTGCACCACGCGGCGGAGCTCGTCACGTTCCTTCTGCGGAAGCTTCGCGTAGCCGTAGCCGGGCAGATCCACCAGATACCAGTTTCCGTTTATCAGGAAATGGTTCACCAGCTTGGTCTTTCCGGGTGTGGAGGAGGTCATCGCGAGACCTCTGCGGCGGCAGAGCATATTGATGAGCGACGACTTGCCCACATTCGAGCGTCCTATGAAGGCAAACTCGGGCAGTCTCTGCGCAGGCTTCTGCGAGACTCTGGTACTGCTGCCTGCAAACAGGGCTTCTGTAATCTTCATAGGAGTGTTTTTAAACCGGCTGCAAAGATAGCGTTTTTTCGAGATATTTAGGTAGATTTGCGAAACTTGAACGTTTAGAACTGAATATGGAAAAAGAATATATCGACCTCCTCACTCTCCAGAGCGACATCCGTCTCTGTCTGGAGGACACTTTCACGGAATCAGTCTGGGTGCGCGCGGAAATCAGCTCCGTCTCGGTCAAGGGCGGGCACTGCTATCTGGAGCTCTGTCAGAGCGGCCCGCAGGGCATTGTGGCCAAGGCGAGAGCCGTGATCTGGCGGTCGAAGTTCTTCGCGCTGGAGAGTTTCTTCCGCGAGGCGACCGGTTCCACTCTGAGGGCGGGAATCGGACTGCTGCTCCACGCAGCAGTCAATTTCAGCGAGGTCTATGGGCTGAGTCTGGTGGTGGACGACCTGGATCCGCAGTTCACTCTGGGCGAAAAGGAGATGCTCAGGCGGCAGTGCATAGCCCGGCTTGAGGCGGACGGTCTGATGGATGCACAGCAGAAGCTCGGTATGGCGGGACTCCCCTACCGTCTGGCGGTGGTATCCGCCTCAGGAGCAGCAGGATACGGGGATTTCTGCCGGCATCTGCACGAAAACGATTACGGTTTCGTCCTTTATACCGAGCTGTTCGATGCTGTGATGCAGGGGGTCAACGCACCGTCTTCCATCATCGATGCCCTGGACAGGGTGGAGAGCGCGGCAGAGCCTTTCGATGCCATACTGATTCTGCGCGGAGGCGGTTCGGCTCTGGACCTCGACTGCTTCGACGACTATGACCTCTGCCACCGCATAGCCTGCTGCCGCACGCCCGTTCTGACTGCCATAGGTCACGACCGGGACCGTCACGTCGCGGATATGGTGGCCTATGAAAGTCTCAAGACCCCGACCGCCCTGGCGGACTTCTTCCTGGATATCTATGAAGCTGAAGATGAACGGATAAGCTCATTCAGCAGCCGTCTGCACAGGGCATTCATAAACAAGATTGCGGTCCTGAATTCCAGGCTTGACGTTCTCGCCGCCCGAATAAAGTCCGCCGACCCGCGCAACGTCCTGTCGCGCGGCTACGTTCTCCCCGCCGACGAAAACGGCCACATCCTGAAAAGCGTGAAAAACGTGCACCCCGGCGACCGCCTCCGCCTCCTCTTCTCCGACGGCAGACTCGACTGCGAGGTCCTGGAAGCACTTCCACAACCTGATTCGAAGCAATCGTAGCACTGCCTCTATCTTCTTTCGAAACTCCTGATGGGCGTCAGCGACCGAGAGGGTCCGGGGGATACGTCCCCCAGTGAATAGACAGATTGGCGCAGCGGGCTGCGCAAATCCAGCAGTAGCGCGGAGCGATGCTACTGGATTCTCTCGATCTTGATTTGCTGAATCAGGTAGTCGTTGCCTTTGCAGCGGACGAAGATGGTGATGTTGAAGTTTTCACCGCCGGCGTTGAGGATTCCCAGGGCGTATTTCATATTGGGACGTCCGGCCTTGTGGGAGATTTCGAAGGAGCGAGGGGTGTAATTCTCGAAGAATGATTTCATTATGAGCTTCGCCTGATTCTTGCTGCAGTTGCTCAGCGGCGAAATTACGGATATTTCGAGATTGTCCGCAAACCAGGCGGAAAGACTCTCCGCGTCACCGTGAACTATATATTTCGCGATGGGAACGAAGACATCTCTGCCATCATCCTGCGCCTGTACACTCACACAGGAAAACAGGCAGAGCAAGCTGAGAGTTATACTCCAAAAACACTTCATAGCAGGCTCGGTTCTTGCAAATATCACGCCACGCCGGCGGTTTTGTGATGGGTAAAAGAAAGCGGGAGGAGTGTTGTTCGCTGCGGGAAGGGGAATTGCTTCAAAACTGCTTCAATACTGCTCTCGGGCACCATTATTCGAAACGATTACTTATATTTGTAATCCGTATGGGTTCAGGAAAATTCAAATGGAGAGACTATCTTAGCTGGGGACTTGTTGCCCTCAGCGTGGTCTTCCTGTTCTTCGCGGTGCTCGTGGTGGGAAATCCCGGAGACACTGCCTCCGCGGCTTCCAGACTGGAACGCAGACTGGAAAAGCGGATGAAGGCATTGGACGGATATGCACGTCAGGCTCTCGAGGACGATGCGGACAGATGGCTTGATATGAGCGAGCTGCCGCCGGACATGGTGGTCTATCGCTATGTGAACGACACCCTGAAGGCCTGGAGCAACAGCTTCACGGTAGTGAATGACGACATCTCCCTGCGCATAGTATTCCCCCGCCTCACGAACCCTATGGTGAATATGACTTCGCCTCTGAGTTTCGTGAACGAAAAGACTTCCTTCATCAATCTGGGGCAGAAATGGTATCTGGTCAAGGCCCTGTATAAGGATGACGTCGAGGTGATTGCCGGTCTGGAAGTTATGAATTCCCTGGACCTGCGGTCCTCGAACAACGTGAATCCCCGCCTTCATCTCAACGACGAGTTTTCCCTCAAGACCCTGGACAACAGCTGCGGCTCTGCGGTCTGTGTCGATGGCATCCCGCAGTTCAAGATAATGAACTACTCCCTGAAGCGTTCCACTCCTGCGGATTCCCTGATGGTCTGGGTATCGCTTCTGCTCTTCCTGCTGGCCCTTCTGGTATTTCTCTCGGCGCACAGAAACCTGAAGAGTTTCCGGGCAGTCACACTCGCATTGGCAGCTGTGCTGCTCTGGATGTATTTCTGGGGCGACTCGGTTCAGACCAGCGCTCACATCTTCTCGCCGGCGCTCTATGCCGACGGGGCGGTTTTCTACTCGCTCGGAGCGGTGCTCGTGCTGAATCTGGCGATACTTTCGCTGGTCATCTGCGTCTATCTGGTGCGGCACGAAGTCTATCGCAAGGTCCTCAGTTCCAAGCATCAGCGCAGGGCGCAGGCCGTAGCGACCACTGCAGGTCTGACGGCGCTCGCCGCTATATTGGCCTACGGCCACCTGACATTCAGCAGCATAGTGAACAACTCCAGCATTACGCTGGAACTTTACAAGATCAGCGGTCTGAGCCTGTTCACGCTGGTGGTCTATCTTTCCTTCATCACCCTGCTGG
Source organism: Kurthia senegalensis (assembly GCA_963620825.1). Classification (GTDB taxonomy): domain Bacteria; phylum Bacteroidota; class Bacteroidia; order Bacteroidales; family UBA932; genus Cryptobacteroides. The sequence continues at coordinate 35,513 of CAVFAZ010000060.1, read as the reverse complement.
TGAGCGTGATGCTGCTTCTTCAGCTTCTCCGTCCCTGCGTCAGGCGTCTGACCGGCTGGCGCTACAATGCCTTCTCCATCACCGGGCGCACATTGATTGCCGTCTGCGCGGGTCTTTATTTCGTGCTGGCGTCTTCGATCCTGGGCTTCCGGAAGGAACGGGAAAACGCCGAGCTCTGGGCGGGCCGTCTCTCCGTGGAGAGGGACATTGCCCTGGAACTCAGGCTCAGGCAGGTGGAGGCTCCTATTGCCAACGATGTCATCATAGCTACGCTCTCCGCACTTCAGAATGCCGCCACCGTGGTGCTCAACAGGGTCGTGGACAACTATATGTACAGCATATCCCAGGACTACGACATCTCCGTGATGCTCTTCGACAGCGAGGCGAAGGACCCGGCGGTGCTGAATTTCTTCAACGAGCGCGTGCGCAAGGGAACCCCCATAACGGACAATTCCCACTTTATGTACACCACCACCGTTTCGGGACTTGCCAGATATACGGGACTCTTCACTTACATCAGCAGGGAGTACGGCGTGAACTATATGCTGCTGAGCGTGGAGCCGAAGTCGAACAGGGATTACCGGGGCTACTCCACCCTTCTGGGAATGAGCAGTCCGGGCAAGGTCGTAATGCCTTCAGCCTATTCCTACGCCCGTTACAAGGATGGCAAGCTCATCAGCTACAAGGGAAGTTTCGCTTACCCGACGCTTGTCTCCGAGTCGCTTCGGGGGCATCTCGAAAGTGCGGGCGACTATTTTCTCGAGGATGGATACACTCATTTCGTGACGCGGATCGACAATGAAGAGTTCGTGCTCGTTTCGCGTCCGAGAACTCCGCTGATAAACTTCATCGTGGCCGGAGTCGTGCTGGCTCTCGCGTCCTTCATCACCCTTTCCGTCGCGGCTCTGACCAAGCGCCGCCGCAGGGAGTACGAAAACAGCTATTTCCGCTCCAGCATCTCGAGCATGCTGATGATTTCACTCATCCTGACCCTTGTCGTGATGGCGACGGTGAGCGTGGTCTTCGTTTTCCAGCGCAATGACGCGAACAAGAACGAGATGATGTCGGACAAGATCACATCCATCACGTCCCTTATGGGGGATGCCTGCCGCTATGCCTCCGATTACAGGGACCTTGATCCAAAGGAACTTACGGCCGTGATAGAGAATGTGGCCAGGACTTCGAAATCCGACATCACGCTCTATTCCCCGAGCGGGAAGGTGTTCCGCACCACGGCGTCGGACATCTACGACAGGATGATTCTCAGCGACCGCATAAATCAGGAGGCGTACTATGCGATAGTTTACGACCATATGCGCTACAGCATCCTGCACGACCGCATAAACGGCAAGGGCTATTATGCTCTCTATGCTCCGCTTATGAACGATTCCGGAGAGATGGTGGCCATTCTCTGCACTCCGTACATCGAGGAGAATTATGATTTCGAGATGGAGGCGGCGCTGCATTCCGTGACCATTCTTTCCGTTTTCCTGATTCTGCTTCTCATGACCCGCTTTATGGCGACCGCGATGCTGGACAAGATGTTCCGTCCGCTCACCGAGATGGGAAAGAGGATGAATTCGACGGATGTGGACAGTCTGGAATATATCCACTATGACCGGGAGGATGAAATCTCCACCCTCGTGAAGGCTTACAACATAATGGTCAGCGACCTGAAGGAGAGTACCCGCCAGCTTGCGCAGGCCGAGCGCGACAAGGCCTGGAGTTCGATGGCGCGTCAGGTGGCGCACGAAATCAAGAATCCTCTGACTCCTATGAAGCTTCAGATACAGAGGATTATGCGTATGAAGGACCGGCAGCTTCCGGGCTGGGAGGACAAGTTTGACGATGCCGCGAAGATTGTGCTCGACCACATCGACATTCTCACCGATACGGCCAACGAGTTCTCGACTTTCGCGAAGCTCTACAGCGAGGAGCCTACGAAGATCAATCTCGATGCCCTCATCCAGGAGGAAATCGCGATGTTCGACAATAAGGACAACATAACGTTCTCATATATGGGGCTTTCCGATGTCACGGTGATGGGGCCGAAGCCGCAGCTCACCCGCGTGTTCGTGAATCTGCTCTCGAATTCCATCCAGGCCATCGAGATGAAGCAGCAGGAGGCGGTCGAGGCCGGCCGCGAGCCTGAGCAGGGTCGCATTCTCGTGTCCCTGAGGCACTCCACGAGCGGTGAGGGCTACTACGATATTGTTTTCGAGGACAACGGTCCGGGCGTGAGCAGCGAGAACACTTCGAAGCTCTTCACTCCGAATTTCACGACGAAGAGCAGCGGCACGGGTCTCGGCCTCGCCATCTCGCGCAGCATCATCGAGAAGTGCGACGGCGAGATCTCCTATTGCAAGTCCTTCGCTCTCGAAGGCGCCTGCTTTACCATTAAGTACCCTGTTGGACGCTAAGCGTCCAATAGAATATTCACAGCGCTCCGCGCTATCTATCCACCGGGGAGCTAACTCCCCAGACCCAGGTCGCTTCGCTCCGAAATTAGTCAGGCGCTTTTTGGTAAAAAAATCGGGGCTATTTTTAACCGTTTCGCCATGGCGGAATATTTGGTAAAAAATCGGGGCTATTTTTCTACCAAATCTGTTTCTGATGGCATTTGGTTGAAAAATCAGGCATTTTTTAACCGTTTCGCCGTGGAGAAATAAAAAATGAGAGCGTATTCCTTGGAAAAGCCTTGGAATACGCCCTCATTTTATATTGAGATAATCGTGCGCTTAGACTCTCTGGCCGTAGCTGCGGTCGGTGGTGTTTACGCTGATTCTTTCGCCCTGCTGGATGAAGAGAGGAACCATGATTTTGGCGCCGGTCTCCAGAGTGACTTCCTTCAGTGCGGATGTGGAAGCGGTGTTGCCCTTCACTGCAGGCTCTGCATAGGTGACCTCGAGCTCTACGTAGGTAGGAAGCTCGCAGGTGAGGCACTTCTCCTCCTCGACGTGGAACATCATCTCCACGTGCTGGCCTTCCTTCATAAGGTCGGCGTTCTCGACTACATCCTTAGGGAGGTGAATCTGCTCGTAGGTTTCCTCGTGCATGAAGTTGAAACCGTCCTCGTCTGCATAGAGGAACTGGTAAGGACGTCTTTCCACATTGATAGTCTCAATCTTGGCGCCGGCGGTGAAAGTATTTTCGAGAATGCGGCCGTTCTCAAGATTGCGGAGCTTGGTCTTTACGAAAGCGGGACCCTTGCCAGGCTTCACGTGCTGGAACCACACGATTACGCAAGGCTTGTCGTTGAACTTCAGATAAAGGCCGTTTTTAAAATCAGCTGTTGTTGCCATAAATATTGTTTTTACTAAAAAATTCCGTTAGAACGCGCAAAGTTACTGAAATGCACTCACTAATGCAAAAAAAATATTCCGGAATGATTTTCTTCAGCCGATATGACCGATCTCCCACACGCGGGAAGCGACCTGCTCGAGAAGCCACTTGGGAGTCGATGTGGCGCCGCATACCCCCACCCTGTCGGCGGCGGAGAGCCATACCGGTCTCACGTCATCGGCAGTCTGTATGTGATAGGTGCGGATATTGACCGACTTGCACAGTTCACAGAGGACGTTGCCGTTCGAACTCTCCTTTCCGGAAACGAAAAGTATCACGTCGTGATCCGCCGCAAACTCGGAAAGACGCTTGTGGCGGTCAGCCACCTGAGCACATATAGTATTATGTACCACCACATTATCCCCGGCATATTCCACAAGACGTTGGCAGATGGCGGCATACTCCCCCGGGCTTTTCGTGGTCTGTGAGAAAACCTCCAGCGGAGCGTCCGGACGGATGCTCCCGGCTGAGATGGCATTTTCCAGCATCGTCATATTCTCCACGACAAGCACATCTCCATCGACCTGGCCGACAAGCCCCAGGACCTCAGCGTGACCGACCTTGCCGAAAAGCAGAATCTGCCCGCGGGGATTCTCCCGACGGATTCTGTCATAGGCCTGGCGTATGCTTTTCTGGAGACGGAGCACCACGGGACAGGTGCAGTCTATAACCCGGAATTTCAGTCTTTCGGCCTTGGCATAAGTCTGGGGAGGCTCGCCGTGGGCCCTGATGAGAAGGGTCTCGCCTTCTGCGGAAGCCATCTCGTCCAGGTCGTCGGCATCGATGCGGACCAGCCCCTCATCTGAAAGGCGGGAAAGTTCGGCTTCGTTGTGTACGATGGAACCGAGCGAATAGAGTTTTCCGCCCGGATGGTCAGCGAGGTAATGTTCCGCGCTGTCGATGGCTCTTATCACTCCCCCGCAGAAGCCGGAACGCGGATCAATCTCTACCGTCATATCTGCTCAAGGATTCCGAATCTACCCTGTATCAAGCCCTTGAGCCATACCAGTTCTTCGTGGATGGTCATATCTGAATTGTCCATAATGAAAGCATCCTCGGCTCTGACAAGCGGAGAAACCTCACGGTGGGCATCCATATAGTCGCGGTCCCGAAGATTCTTAACAACCTCTTCCAGAGTGGTCTCAGACCCCTTGGCCTTCATTTCGGCATATCTGCGCTGAGCTCTCACCTCCACGCTCGCAGTCATGAATATCTTCAGCTGCGCCTCCGGAAAAACGGTAGTGCCGATATCCCTGCCGTCCATTATCACACGGCCGTCGGCCCCCACCCTGTGGAGTATTTCATCCACGAATTCCCTGACGAAAGGCAGGGCGGAAACCGGGCTTACCTGTGAGGACACCGCCATAGTGCGGATTTCGCTCTCCACACAGCGATCCCCGATGAAGGCCTTCGACTCCCCTTCCACTGAACGGAAACGCAGGTCCAGCCCGCGGACGGCATCACGCAGTCCCTCCTCATCGATATGGCCTGCGCCGTCGATGAAGCCGTTTTCCTGCGCAAAGAGAGTCACGCATCTATACAGGGCTCCAGAGTCCAGATAGAGAAAGGAAAACTCCGAGGCCACCATCTTCGCGAAAGAACTCTTTCCCGTCGATGAGTAGCCGTCCACTGCAATGATTATGTCCGGTATATTCATAGTTGTCAATATTTTGCAATCTTGCGTACGACTTCGGGGATGTCGGTGTTATCCGAGCAGACCCTGAACTCATCGGCACGCGCTCCGCTTACGAAAAGCCCCACCGGAGCTCCCGAGTGGGAGGAGAATCCGTATTTCAGATCAGCCTTGCGGTCGAGATAATCTACGGCCTCAGACACGAGTCTGGAATTCGTGGCGTACCAGTTCTTCTCCAGGGAATCCTCCTTATTGATGAAGATATCCTCATACAGCTGTTTGAAACGGGCTTCCTGCTCCTCGCTCACCTCCACTTCGCTCCACAGCCCGAGACTTTCTGACAGCAGATCACGGACTTCTTCCCAGGAAACCTCGCGTCCTGAAGACTTGAGCGCGTCAAACTTCGCGGCGAGGGCATTCTTGGATTCTTTCTGACCTGCAAGTCTCTCGGGATGCACCTCATATTTCCCGGCACCGAGTGCCAGACCGCCCGTATCGTGATCGGCCGTAACCACAACCACAGCTTCGTCCGGATGCTCCCTGCAAAACTCAAGCACCAGATCCACGGAAGCGGCGAAATCGTTGATTTCGTAGAAATCGGACGCCGCGTCATTGTTGTGGGCCGCGTGATCGACAAGCCCGCCTTCCACCATAAGGAAGAAGCCCTGCGGATAATTCGAATAGAGGTAATCGATGGCGGCGGAAGTGAAATCTGCGAGAGCGGTTTCATCCCCGCTGCGGCGGTCAATGGCCAGAGCAAGCTCATTGTTCTCCAGACTGCCCAGAAGCAGAGCTCTGCGGCTCTTGTCAATATTGGGGATCTCGTCTTTGCCTACATAGACGCCTATTCCCGCTTCGCGTGCCGCCCGGGCATAATCGGCAGGCCTGAAAGGCTTCTTGCGTTCATAATTGAACCCGCCGCCCGCGGCGAAATCCACATCGGACGCTATGAGCTGACGGGCGATTCTGTCATATTCGTTGCGATTCAGGGCGTGAGCATAAAACGCTCCCGGAGTGGCGTGGTTCACGCCGACGCTGGTAATGACACCTGTACCGTATCCGGCCGCCTTCGCCTGCTCTGTAAGGTCAGTCAGAGGCTGTCCTTCGGTATCCACGCCCAGAGAACCGGAATTGGTCTTGGTCCCTGTCGCGAGAGCGGTTCCGGCTGCAGCCGAGTCAGTCACGAGACTATTGGCGCAGTGTGTGGTGATTATTCCTTTGGTCTGAAAAGTCGTAAAGTTCAGCGGGGCGTCGGAGATACCGTTGGCGCTGTTGAAGAGATTCGCGCCGTAGGCCTGGTTGATACCCATACCGTCACTGATCATAAAGAAGACATACTTGACCCTTGCAGGCTCCTGAGAAGCCTTCTTCCTTGCTTCAGCCGGGGTTACGGAAGCGGCGGCGAGTGCCAGGAAGATTACGATGCGGATGATTCCGCGGAAATATCTGTTTACAGTTCGCATAATTACAAAAAGGCTGTCCCGCCATTCTGTGCGGGAATTCTTTCAACCGAGCAAAGTTAGTCAATTTTTCACATTTGCATACGAGTTCCACGGGAATTGAGTAACTTTGTCCTGTTTGATAAAAAAGTGAATCCGATATGAAAATTCTGGTTGTGGATGACGAGCGCGCCATCAGGAATACGCTCAAGGAGATTCTGGGAGACGAGGGATATGAGGTGGATGTGGCCGAGGACGGCCCCACAGCCCTCCAGATGGCTGAAAACGAGAAATACGGCGTCATTTTCTGCGACATAAAAATGCCGGGAATGGACGGTATCGAAGTGCTGGAGAAGCTCGGCGGGGGCGATGCCGAAGCTGCCATCGTGATGATTTCCGGCCACGGGGACATCGCCACCGCAGTGGAATGCATCAAGAAGGGAGCCTTCGACTTCATCGAAAAGCCGCTGGACCTGAACCGGCTCCTCATCACCATGAAGAACGCGGGTGAGAGGACTTCTCTCGTAAAGGAAACCAGAAGCCTGAAAAAGAAAATCTTCGGCAGCAACGATATGATCGGAGAATCCGCTCCGATGCATCACATCCGCGAAATAATCGACAAGGTCGCCCCGACAGACGCGAGAGTGCTCATCACCGGCCCGAACGGCTCCGGAAAGGAACTTGTGGCACGCCAGATCTACCGCCAGAGCCAGCGTTGCGATATGCCGTTCGTGGAGGTCAACTGCGCGGCCATCCCTTCGGAACTCATTGAAAGCGAGCTCTTCGGACACGAGAAGGGGGCCTTCACCTCAGCCATCAAGCAGCACAAGGGCAAGTTCGAGCAGGCGGACGGCGGCACGCTCTTCCTCGACGAAATCGGCGATATGAGTCTCGCGGCCCAGGCGAAAGTCCTGCGCGTGCTCCAGGAGCGCAAACTTTCGAGGGTCGGCAGCGACAAGGACATCGAAGTCGATGTCCGCGTGGTCGCTGCGACCAATAAGAACCTTCCCGAGGAGATTCAGAAGGGGAATTTCCGCGAGGACCTGTATCACCGTCTGAGCGTCATCGTGATCAAAGTGCCGAGTCTGGACGAAAGAAAGGACGATATCCCTATGCTTATAGATTTCTTCATAAAGAAATACACGGAGGACGGACGCCCGAGGGCCTTCTCCAGGGAGGCTGTGGAGCTGCTTCAGGCCAAGAGCTGGCCGGGCAACATCCGCGAGCTGGACAATGTGGTCGATCGCCTGCTGATTCTCGGCGGCGAAACGGTCAGCGCGCAAGACGTGAAGGACTACGTAAATATCTGAAAATTACTGTTGGGCGGCTTCGGCCGCCTTTTTCAGTTTTTCTTCGTGCTCGCGCTGGGCTCTCTCCACTGAAACGGAGCGCTTCAGAACGAAGCCGCTTCCGAGGTACTTGGTGCGGACGTCCTCATCGCCGGCAAGGGCCTGAGGGGTACCCTGCTGGAGGATGGTGCCTTCGTAAAGCAGGTAGGCGCGGTCTGTGATGGCGAGGGTCTCACCCACATTATGGTCGGTGATGATGACGCCGATGTTCTTGTACTTGAGTTTGGCGATGATGTACTGGATGTCCTCCACGGCGATGGGATCGACTCCGGCGAAAGGTTCGTCCAGAAGGATGAACTTAGGGTCTATGGCGAGGGCTCTCGCGATTTCGCAGCGGCGGCGCTCACCTCCGGAGAGCTGGATGCCGAGACTCTTGCGGACCTTGGAGAGGTTGAACTCGTCGATGAGGCTCTCCAGTCGATCGTATCTTTCGCTGCGGGTCATACCGGTCATCTCCATAACAGAAAGAATATTGTTCTCCACGGACATCTTCCTGAAAACCGAGGCTTCCTGGGGAAGATAGCCGATGCCCTTCTGGGCACGCTTGTACATAGGCAGACCGGTGATGTCCTCGTCGTCCAGGAAAATCTTTCCGCCGTTCGGAACGATCTGTCCTGTAATCATATAGAAGCTCGTGGTCTTGCCGGCGCCGTTAGGGCCGAGGAAGCCGACGATCTCGCCCTGCTCCACCTGCATCGAAACGCCCTTGACCACCGTCCGGACACCGTATTTCTTGACTATATTTTCGCAGCGAAGTATCATTTTTCTTTGATTTTTTACTTGGTATTGAGTGACAGGTCAGTTATGAGTTCCTTCACTTCCGGATTGCTCTCCGCCATAGCGCGGATCTTTTCCTCCGGAGTATAGACTATCTTCTTGTCCACGTACTGGACGGACTTGACCGAAAGATTTACAGCATTGCAGGACAGGGACTTGCGCAGACGGCTTTCCAGGTCGCGCAGCTTGTTCTGCTCTATCCATCCCTTCTGGGCGTCATTGGCCACGGTGAAGCATACATTCTTCACGCCGTCCGCCTCAGAAAGTTCCAGTTCGGCGTTCTCAAGGGCGCTGCCCAGACGCGGGGAGGCCGTCCTGAATGCCGCGGCAAGCTCAGTCCATTTGTTTTTAATATCCTCATCTGAAGGCAGTTGCTGAGGCTTGTCCGATTCTTCAGGAGCATCGGTTTCAGGCTTGTCTTCAGTAAGAAGGACGGACATCGAAAGGGATGCGGCCTTTGCCGCGGAGCGCCTTCTCGGGGTCGGGGCTTCCGAAGGCTTGGAGTCCGAAGCCGGAGAATCGGCAGGGGCTGCCGGGGACTCCGCTGCAGGATTGGCTGGAGCGGGAGCGGAAGCCGGAGCAGAAGCGGCAGGCGCCGCAGGAGCGGAAGCAGGCGCTGAAACGGCAGGGGCAGCAGGGGCAGCAGGGGCGGAAGCCGATGAAGGATTGGCGGGAACCGCCGCAGGGGAAGCCGGCACGCCCTTGATGAAACAGAGCTTCATCAGCGTGAACTCCACGTGCAGGCGCTGGTTCAGGCTCGCGCGGTAGGCGGCCTCGCACTGGGTCGTGAGGTTCAGGGCCTCATAGAGGAACTGCAGGCTGCAGCGCGCGGACTGCTCGCTGTAGCGCTCGCGCAGGGACTCCGGAAGGTCGAGCAGGGACTCGAGACCGGCAGTGCGGCTCACTATGAGGTCGCGGATGTGCGAACTCAGAGCCGAAACGAAATATTGGGCGTTGAAGCCCTTCGAAAGCACCTCGTCGAAAACGAGCAGGGCTTTCGCGTAATCTCCTGAGAGAAAAGCGTCTATGAGACGGAAATCATACTCGTAGTCGAGTACGTTAAGGTTGCGCATCACATCGGCGGCGTGGATATCGCTGCCGCAGAACGCGACGCTCTGGTCGAAAATGGTAAGCGCGTCGCGCATCGCTCCGTCAGCCTTGCGCGCGATTATGTGCAGGCTCTCGTCATCGATGCTGACACCTTCCTTTTCGGCGATGCCGCGCAGGTTCGCAACGATGTCGGGGATGCTGATGCGGTTGAAGTCGTAGGTCTGGCAGCGGCTGAGGATGGTCGGGATGATCTTGTGCTTCTCGGTCGTGGCCAGGATGAAGATCGCGTAGCTCGGCGGTTCCTCGAGAGTCTTGAGGAAGGCGTTGAAGGCCGCCTGCGAGAGCATATGCACCTCATCTATGATATATACGCTGTAGCGGCCGACCTGCGGAGGTATCTGAACCTGGTCGAGCAGGGCCTTGATGGCATCCACGCCGTTGTTCGAGGCGGCGTCCAGTTCGTGAATGCAATACGAGCGGCCCTCGGCGAAAGACTCGCAGGACTCACAGTGCCCGCAGGGCTCCAGGTCCGGTCCGGGGTTCGAGCAGTTTATCATCTTCGCGAAGATTCGCGCGGTGCTGGTCTTGCCCACGCCTCTCGGGCCGCAGAAGAGATATGCGTGCGCGAGCTGCCCCCTCAGGATCGAATTCTTGAGGGTGCGGGCGATATTGTCCTGACCGATCAGCGTCCCGAACGAATCCGGACGGTATTTTCTGGCCGATACGATGTATTGTTCCGACATAAGTAATATTCCTCTTAACCCACAAATGTAAGCATATTTTCGTAACTTTGCGAGGTCCGGGAAGCGATTTGGGCTCGGCATTTGCAAACTCCGCCTCCCGGAACATTGGAGAATGTGATTATGAAAAGGAATTTTGTCAGATTTTTTGCTCTTGCGGCAGTTCTGCTGCTCAGCATCACCCTGCCCGGCACGCCGGACGCTTCGGCACAGGCTCAGATAAAGACCCGCAGGGTCAGGATAAGCGATTTCACCACCAAAACCACGAAAGTCGTGCTCCGCGGCGAGGACGTGCTGAGCTCGGCCCTCGTCAGCGAGATTACAAGCCGCTGGAGGATATCACCTTACGAATTCTGCACTACTGAGGAATTCGAAAAGCTCAGGACCAGCCCGGACTACTATTTCCTGGTCCTGACGAGCGGCAAGACCCCCAAGGAGGGAGACTCCGGCATCCTCGCGCTTTCGCTCGTCAAGGGAGGAAGCGAGCAGGATCCGGATCCTGCCAGGATAACAATGACTCTGGTGACGTTCCCTCTGGCTTCGGAGGTGGCTCCGAGCGGGCGCGAACTCGCTCTGCTCCCGGCCGCCATTGACATCATCCAGGACTTCACCCAGCGCGCAATGCTCTCTGACAAGGCAGCTTACGGCGGACTCGCCGCGTACAGTTCCAACTTTGCCAAGCGCAAAGCCACCAGTCTGGTATTCGCTCCGGAAGAAGTGAGCGGAGTCAAGAGCGAGCTTCTGAGCGGCAGCGCCAAGGCCACGGAGGAAGTGGATGACATCTTCGAGAAGCAGGAGGAAGGCACCTTCGTGGGTTTCATCGTGGCCCCGTCCAGCCCGGTCAGCGGCCAATACTGCTACAAGATGCTCATCGACGCCGGCACTCACGAGCTGTGCTGGTTCAAGCGCGAGCGCATCAAGGAACCCGCAGCTCCGACATTCACCGGCTCCGAAATCAAGAGTTTAAGCAAGAAAATCAGGTAGGCGGCCTTCCGGCCAATACGAATGAAGACAGGAAAGACTGATTGCGGGCTGCAGTACGCGGTCCTGCGCAGCGGAAAGGCGGTGGCCTACTGCGCGCTCAGCATACATTGCGGAAGCCGGGACGAGAAAGGCTATCACAGCGGCATCGCGCATTTCACGGAGCATACACTCTTCAAGGGCACTTCCACCAAAAGCGCTTCGACGGTCAGCTCTTATCTGGACCGTCTGGGAGGCGAGCTGAACGCCTACACCACCAAGGAGGAGATAGTTCTTCACGCCACAGTCCTCAGGGAAGACCTTCCGAAGGCCGAAAAACTCCTTATGGAGCTGGCCACGGACGCCCTTTTCCCTGAAAAGGAAATCGAGACTGAAAAGGGCGTGGTCATAGACGAAATCATCTCCAGCAAGGACTCCCCCGTCGACGACATCTACGACCGTTTCGAGGAACTTCTCTTCGAGGGTCACCCTCTCGGGAACTCCATCCTCGGGACAGCGGCCTCGGTCCGCAAGATTACTTCCGAAGAGCTCCTGCGCTTCACCCGCAGCCATTTCACGCCCGACAGGATTGCCTTCACGGTGGTGGCGGACATCGACGAGGCCCGCTGCGAAGCGGACATCAAAGCTCTGACTGACAAATACTTCGGCCAGCTGTCGAATGTCTGTCCTCCCGAGGCTCCGAGCCCGCTCTCCACTCCCGCCGCCCGCCATTTCGAGAAAAGCGTGAACAAGCGCAACCACGAAGTGAACGCAGTGCTGGGAGGCGTGGCCCCGTCGCTCTATCAGGAGAGCGAGCGCATCACCGCCGTACTCCTTTCGAATCTTCTGGGCGGACCTGCGTCCAATTCCATACTGAACAGTGTCCTCCGTGAGCGCCACGGCTGGGTCTATGGAGTGGAATGTTCCTATACCCAGTATTCCGACAGCGGAATTATGGCAGTGTCACTGGGCTGCGACCGCTGCAATCTGGAGAAGTGTCTTGCAGCCATAAAGCGTGAAACCCAGAGGCTTGCGGAAACTCAGATCAGCGCCCGCCGCCTTGCCGCCGCGAAAAAGCAGCTCATCGGACAGCTTGCAGTAAGTTCCGACAACGGCGAGACCCTCTGCCTTTCTATGGGCAAGAGCCTTCTGAGCTTCGGCCGCATCGCAAGCGACGGCGAGAACCGCAGCAGCATCGAAAGGGTCACTGCGGAACAGCTCCGCGCCCTTGCCGAAACCGTATTTTCCGAAAACAATATCTCGAAACTCATATACCTTTGATTTATGGAGACCGCATTGGACCGATACCTGCGTGAACACAGCGCCCCTCAGGGCGAGGCTCTGGAATGGATTGAGAAACAGACACATCTCAGGACCAATTATCCCCGGATGCTGAGCGGCAGCGTGCAGGGGGCGTTTCTCACCCTGCTGGTGAAGTTCACTTCCGCCCGCAGGATTCTGGAAATCGGTTCTTTCACAGGCTATTCCGCCACCTGTCTCGCCTACGGACTTCCGATAAAGGAGGACGGGACAAGAGACGGCCATATCGATGCCCTGGAGCTGAACGACGAGCTTCAGCCTCTTATGGAGGAGGGCTGGGAAAGGGCCGGAGTGAGGGAGTGCATAGACCTTCATATCGGCGATGCCCTGGAAACTCTCAAGTCACTGAAAGACAGACGTTATGACTTCGCTTTCATAGACGCGAACAAGCGGGAGTACTGCGAGTATTATGCGGCTGTCATCGATATGATGGAGCCGGGCGGAGTCATCGTCGCGGACGATGTGCTCTGGGACGGGAAGGTCTATGAAACACCTATGCCCCACGACCGTCAGACGCAGGGCATAGCTTCATTCAATGATATGGTCTATTCAGACCCCCGTGTGGAGAATGTGATTCTGCCTCTGCGGGACGGTCTGAACATTATCCGTAAACGCTAACCAATCTGGGCACCGTTGCTGAGCACCTCCTGAGGGGTGAGGAAACGCATCTTGCCGTCACCCTGGGTGGCCATAAGAATCATACCCTTGCTCTCGATGCCGCGGATGGTACGCGGAGCGAGATTCGCGAGAATGCAGATCTGCTTGCCTACCATATCTTCCGGAGCATACTGCTCGGCGATGCCTGACACGATGGTTCTCTTGTCGATGCCGGTATCGATGGTGAGCTTCAGAAGCTTGGCAGTCTTGGGAACCCTCTCAGCCGCAATAACAGTGGCTGTGCGGATATCCATCTTCTCGAAATCCTCGAAACTGCACTCCGCCTTCTGCGGAGCGACTTCCTTCGCGGCAGCCTCCTTTGCAGCTTCCTCGCGGGCCTTCTTTATGGCCTCAAGCTTGGCCATCTGGGCATCTATCGCAGCGTCTTCAATCTTGGCGAAGAGCAGCTGAGCCTCATTGAGCTGATGTCCTTCAGGGAGGATGCAGGCGTCACCGAGCTGATCCCATTCGAACTTGGCATTCAGCATATTGCAGAGCTTCTCGCAGCTGAACGGAGTGAACGGAGCAAAGGCTATGGCCAGATCCGCGCAGACCTGGAGACTGATGTTCAGGATGGTCGCGCAGCGTCCCATATCCGTCTTGGCAACCTTCCAAGGCTCAGTGTCGGAAATGTATTTGTTGCCGGCACGGGCAATGGACATAGCGTCCTTGAGCGCCTCGCGGAAATGGAAGCCTTCCACATTGCGCTCCAGAGAGGCGCGCAGCTGCGGAATCTGGTCCAGAAGTTCGCGATCGACATCCAGAAGCTCTCCGCAGGCAGGAACCCTGCCCTCGAAATATTTGTGGGTGAGAACCACGGCGCGGTTCACGAAGTTGCCGAAAATGGCGACGAGCTCGGAATTGTTGCGCTGCTGGAAGTCCTTCCAGCTGAAGTCGTTGTCCTTGGTTTCAGGAGCGTTCGCGGTCAGTACGTAACGCAGCACGTCCTGCTGTCCCGGGAAGTCCTGAAGGTATTCGTGAGCCCATACGGCCCAGCCTCTGGATGTGGAGATCTTGTCGCCCTCGAGGTTCAGGAATTCGTTTGCAGGGACGTTCTCAGGCAGTATATAGCCGTCGCCGTAGGCCTTGAGCATAGCCGGAAATACGATGCAGTGGAAAACGATGTTGTCCTTGCCGATGAAGTGTATCAGTCTGGTATCCGGGGACTTCCACCATTTCTCCCAGGAGTCCGGAAGGAGTTCCTGAGTGTTCGAGATATAGCCGATAGGAGCGTCGAACCACACGTAGAGGACCTTGCCTTCAGCACCCTCTACAGGCACCGGCACGCCCCAGTCCAGGTCGCGCGTCACGGCCCTCGGCTGCAGGCCGCCGTCCAGCCAGCTCTTTACCTGGCCGTAAACGTTCGGACGCCATTCCTTGTGACCTTCGAGTATCCATTTGCGGAGCCAATCTTCGTAATCCTGAAGCGGAAGATACCAGTGGGTGGTTTTCTTCTTTATAGGCTGGGCGCCGGAGAGTTTGCTCTTAGGGTTTATAAGCTCTTCCGGACTGAGGGTGCTGCCGCAGTGTTCGCATTGGTCGCCGTAGGCGCCCTCGAATCCGCACTTCGGGCAGGTGCCCACGATGTAGCGGTCCGCGAGGAAGGTTTTGGCCTCCGGGTCATAGTACTGCTCGCTCTCGCGGGTGATGAACTTGCCCTCGTCGTAGAGCTTGCGGAAGAACTCCGAAGCGTTCTTCTCGTGCACCTTGGACGTGGTGCGTCCGTAGATGTCGAAGTGTATGCCGAGACCCTCGAAGGAGTCCTTGATGATCGTATGATATTTATCGACGATGTCCTGCGGGGAGCAGCCCAGCTGGCGCGCCTTGATGGTGATCGGCACTCCGTGCTCGTCGGAGCCGCAGACGTAGAGGACCTCACGTCCTCTGCTGCGCAGATACCTTACATAGATGTCCGCAGGGACATACACACCGGCCAGATGTCCGATGTGGACCGGCCCGTTCGCGTACGGAAGCGCGCAGGTCACAAGCGTTCTTTTAGTTTCCATAACTGTCTTCGTATCCATTTATTATCTTCCTGATTTTTGTCTTTATCTTCTTCTGTGCATTGAAAATGCCCTGAATGTCCCTGAGAATTTCCTCGGTGTCGTTCTGAGCCGTCTTGAGACGGACCTGCAGCTCCTTGAGACGGTTCTCCAGGCGTTTCTCGCCGTAGAGGAGAATGGCCTTCGGCACGTAGGTCACAAGCCACGAGGAGGTGGTGGTGAGGGAATTCTCGAAATTCTTTATCGTGAGCTGGTGGCGCTCCATCGAGAAGTCCGCGGTCACGCCGGCTACCGTCCCGTCCGGGGAATTCAGAAGCGAGCGGATTATGTCATCCTGAAGCAATCCCCTGTCATACAGCTCCATATAAGCCTCGTAAGTCTTTCTGTATGCCGTGTTCGCGAAGTTACAGCCGTCCGCCTCCAGGGCGCTGCGGATAAAGTCCGCCACAGTCGGCTTGTCCGATTCGTTGCCGGTATAGAATTCAGAATCGCTCTGGAAATCCAGCTCGTCGCAGCCGTAACGCAGGATGAAGGTCAGCAGATCGGATTCCACGGGAGCCAGGATGCTGTTCTCGACCAGAGGATCCTGTCCTGATTCCGGTTGCTGGTCCGGGACCTGCTGAACAGGCTCCTGAGATTCAGGGGGATATTGGACGGCTTCGCCGGCCGGCTCTGGAGCGAGCCCGGCGTCAATGCGTCTCTGGCGGCGTTCGGAGGTCTTGAGTTCCTCCTGGCGGCGCTGAAAGACCGTGGCGCCGATCCTCGCGCGGATGGTGCGTTCATCGACTTCGAGACGCTGCGCGGCCTCCTGAATGAAAACGGTCTGCTTCACGACCTCGGTGATCCAGGCGATATTGTCCGCGACCTCGCTGATGAGGGCGGCGCGCCTGAGAGGATCGCTCTGGGCGTCGGGATTGACCTTGAGCATATATTGGACGAAGTCCATCTCGTTCTGTGAGATGAAATCTTCGACTTCTTCGAGAGTGTGTTTGCGGACGAACGAGTCGGGGTCGTCGCCGTCAGGGAAGAGCACGAGGCTGACGTTCATCCCCTCCTTGAGTATCATTCCGATGGCCCGCAGAGCCGCGTGTATGCCCGCTTTGTCGCCGTCGTACATCACCGTGATGTTCTCAGTGAACCTGTGGATGCCGTGGATCTGCTCGGGAGTCAGGGACGTGCCGCACGACGCGACGGTGTTCCTGAGGCCGATCCGGTGCATCGATACCACATCCACGTTGCCTTCGGCGAGGTAGCACCTGTCACGGCGCACTATGTCGCTCTTCGCGAGGGCGATTCCGTAGAGCGCGCGGCTCTTCACGTAAATCGGCGTCTCGGGCGAATTCACGTACTTCGCGACCTTGTCGTCGGTGCGCAAGGTCCTGCCGCTGAATGCGATGACCCGTCCGCTGACGCTGTGGATCGGGAACATCGCCCGCTCGCGGAAACGGTCGGCGAGCGTGCCGTCGTCATAGCGCAGACTCAGACCCGCTTCGATCAGATATTCCTCCTTGTAGCCTGCGGCCAATGCGGCATCGGTGAATGTCCTTCTTCCAGACGGGGCCCAGCCGAGCGAGAACCGCTCAATGGTTTCGTCGTCCATCCCCCTGGAACGCAGGTAGGCATAGCCGTGGGAGCGGCCTTCGGGGGTCTTGAGCTGGTCGTGGAAGAATTTGCCCGCGAATTCCGAGACTATCATCAGGCTTTCAGTCCTCTGTTTCGCGGCGATTTCCTCTGGGGTCTCCTCCCTTTCCTGGACTTCGATGTGGTATTTGTCGGCGAGGTAACGCAGGGCCTCGACGTAGGAGAAATGTTCGTGCTCCATCACGAAACGCACGGCGGAGCCGCCCTTGCCGCAGCCGAAGCACTTGAAGATGCCTCGGGAGGGATTCACGTGGAATGACGGGGTCTTTTCGTTATGGAACGGGCAGCAGGCGACATAATCGGCCCCGCGGCGCTTCAGCGTCACGAAATCACCCACCACTTCTTCGATTTTCGCGGTGTCAAGAATCAGATCGACGGTCTTCTGAGGAATCATAGGGCTCTGTCCGCCGCAGCCTGTATGCGGCAGAATGCAAAATTACATATTTTCCGAGGATTACGGAATTTTCCTTTACGGTAATTTTCCCGCTGGGGTTAAGATGCTATCTCACAGAGGAATTTGATACGGACAAGCCTGATTTCCAGTTCTTCGCAATCGGTGCCGAGAGCCTCGATGGCATCTTCGACCGAATCGGAAGTGGCTTCGTCGCGGAAATACTCATAGACCTCATCCACCACATCCTCATCCAGATTCTGACTGATATAGTAGTCCAGATTCAGCTTGGTGCCGGTGGAGACGATGCCTTCTATCTCGTCCATAAGCTCGTACATATCCAGTCCCTTCGCCTCTGCGATGTCCTCCAGAGGC
This sequence comes from Kurthia senegalensis, assembly GCA_963620825.1. Classification (GTDB taxonomy): domain Bacteria; phylum Bacteroidota; class Bacteroidia; order Bacteroidales; family UBA932; genus Cryptobacteroides. The sequence goes on along the minus strand of CAVFAZ010000060.1, from coordinate 17,836 downwards.
ATTCTGCGGTCAATGCTCTGTATAATGAAAACCTTGTTCGCAGAACGGTTCGGGGCCGATTTCACGACGAAGTCGTCAGGCCTTTCTATCTCATTCTGCTCCACGTATTTCTTGATGAGATCGAGGAATTCGCGGCCGAACTTGTGGGCCTTTCCGTCACCCACGCCCTGACAGTTCTTCAGTTCGTCGAAAGTTACAGGATAGAGTATGGACATATCCTCCAGGGCCGGGTCGCCGAAGATGATCCACGGCTGGAGCTTGAGCTTGTGGGAGATGTACTTGCGGAGGTCTTTCAGCATGGAGAGGAGCACCGGATCTCCGCCGCCGCCCTTCATAGCGGAAGCGTTTGCGGCCACATCGTCGTCATCATCGTCATCGTAATCATCCTTCTGGCCTGAGAATTCGCGGTCCTCCACGAGCATAAGCTCATAAGGGGCCTTCAGGAACTCTTCGCCCTTCGGAGTGACTCCTATGAGGCCATAGCTTTCTATCTCCTTGTCAAGCAGATGCAGCATCAATCCCTGATGGATCACCGCGCACCAGAACCTTTCGGAATGCTGCTTGCCGGCTCCGTAGAGAGGGAGGGTGTCATGTCTGTAGGACTTTATCATCGCGCTCGACTCCCCGGCCAGGATTCCGGCCAGATGCTCGACCTTGAACTTCTCGGGCAGGCTCTGTATCAATTTGATTACGAGGCACATTTCTTCGCGCCCGTCGAACATCTTCTTCGGATGCAGACAGTTGTCGCAGGCACCGCAGTTCTCCTGGGTGTATTCCTCTCCGAAGTAATTCAGCAGCAGGCGTCTGCGGCAGCGGTTGGACTCCGCGTAGGCCACAACCTCGCTGAGAAGCTGACGTCCGATCTCCTGCTCGGCCACAGGCTTTCCCTGCATAAACTTGTCCAGCTTGCGGATGTCCTTGTAACTGTAATAGGTGATGCAGTTACCCTCCTTGCCGTCCCTTCCGGCGCGGCCGGTCTCCTGATAGTAGCTTTCGATGCTCTTCGGAATGTCGTAATGGATTACGAAACGCACGTCGGGCTTGTCTATGCCCATACCGAAGGCGATGGTGGCGACGATCACGTCCACCTCCTCCATCAGGAAGGCGTCCTGATTCCTGGAACGGGTCTTGGCGTCCAGCCCCGCGTGATACGGGCTTGCCTTTATTCCGTTGATTACCAGCAGCTGGGCGAGTTCCTCAACCTTCTTGCGGCTGAGACAGTAGATGATTCCGGACTTGCCCGGATTCTGCTTTATGTATTTTATTATGTCCTTCTCCGGATCCACCTTGTCGCGGACCTCGTAGTAGAGGTTCAGACGGTTGAAGGAGGACTTGAAGATGCCGGCGTCCTGGATGCCGAGATTCTTCAGGATGTCGCTCTGGACCTTCGGCGTGGCCGTGGCGGTAAGCGCGATGACCGGGGCCCTCCCGATCTCGTCTATCAGGGTGCGGATCCTCCGGTATTCCGGGCGGAAATCGTGTCCCCATTCCGAGATGCAGTGGGCCTCGTCAACGGCGTAGAAAGATATCTTTATCTCCCTGAGAAGGGCGATATTGTCTTCTTTGGTAAGGGATTCCGGTGCCACATAGAGCAGCTTCGTGCGGCCGGAAAGCAGGTCTTCCCGGACCTCGCGAATCTGCTCGCGGTTGAGGGAGGAATTCAGGAAGTGGGCTATGCAGTCGTTGCCCGAGACGAAGCCACGAATGGCATCGACCTGGTTCTTCATAAGGGCGATGAGGGGCGATATGACTATCGCCGTACCTTCCATCACCAGAGCCGGAAGCTGGTAGCAAAGTGATTTGCCGCCTCCGGTGGGCATAAGCACGAAGGCATCGTGCCCGCTGATGAGATGGTTGATAATAGCCTCCTGGTCTCCCTTGAAGCCGTCAAATCCGAAAAATTCCTTCAGTTTGGTGTGCAGCACCTGTGAATCCGTCATCATTTCAGTCGAGTTTGTGGATCGCAAGCCCGGAGCGGAGCTTAGGCTCGAACCAAGTGGTCTTAGGCGGCATAATGTTGCCGCTGTCGGCTATATTGATAAGCTGCTCCATCGATACCGGGTAAAGTGCGAAGGCGACCTTCATCTCGCCGCTATCGACTCTGCGGGACAGTTCGCCGAGACCGCGGATACCGCCCACGAAGTCGATTCTTTTGTCAGTGCGCAGATCCTTGATGCCCAGAAGCTTGTCAAGGACGAGGTTCGAGAGTACGGTTACGTCCAGGACTCCGATCGGGTCGTCATTGTCATATCTTCCGGGACGGGCTTTCAGTGAATACCACTTGCCTTCGAGATACATGGAGAATTCGTGAAGCTCTGACGGAGCATAGATTTGGGTGCCTCGGCACATTACGTCGAAATCGTCTCCGAGCTTCCCGATCAGCTGGGAAGGGGTGAGGCCGTTCAGATCCCTTACGACTCTGTTGTAGTCGATGATCTTGAGCTGGCTCTCAGGGAAGCAGACGGCCATAAAGTAGTTATACTCCTCAGTACCGTCGTGGTTCGGGTTCTGAGAGCGTTTTTCCGCGCCGACTCTGGCGGCGGCCGCCGTTCTGTGGTGTCCGTCAGCCACATAGAAGGCCTCCACCTGAGTGGTGAAGATCTCCGTGATGGCCGCGATGTCCGCATCGTCGGCTATTACCCAGAACTCGTGGCCGAAGCCGTTCTCGTCGGTGAAGTTGTACTCAGGCTCGCCTTTTATGTAGCGTGATACGATGGCGTCCAGGGAGGCGTTGTCCCTGTAGGCGAAAAATACAGGCTCGATGTTCGCGTTCTGAATCCTCACGTGGATCATACGGTCATCTTCCTTGTCCTTGCGGGTGAGCTCGTGCTTCTTGATGCGCCCCTCCAGATAATCATCCACATTGGCACAGAGCACGATACCGTACTGGGTACGGCCGTCCATAGTCTGGGCATAGACATAGTAGCAAGGCTTGCCGTCCTGAACGAGCCAGCCCCGCTCCTGCCAGTCGCGGAAATTCTTCACCGCACGGTCATAGACCCTCTGGTCGTGGTCAGGAATCATAGGGTTGAAGTCTATTTCCGGCTTGGTGATGTGGAGCAGGGATTTCTCCCCGGCCATCTTCAGGGCCTCCTCGGAATTCAGAACATCATAAGGCGGAGCCGCCACTTCGGTAACTATGTTCTTCGGCGGACGCACCGCCGCGAAAGGTCTTACTTTTACCATAAGTCTCTACTTGTTTACCTGGAAACGAGTACATCCTGTCTCGAAATAGCCGCAGATCTGGCGTGCAGCGGCGATTCCCGCATTCACATTGGCCTCAGCGCTCTGGGCCCCCATTTTCTTAGGGGTGGCGAACACTCTCAGACCGAATTTCTCCTTGAGGGAGGCGAGATTGTCCGGAGCGACGTCTGTGACGTATTTGAGGTCCGGACGGTCCTCGAGAGCCTTCTCGAGACCGGCCTCGTCGATGACCTCCTTGCGGGCGGTGTTCACAAGCGTGGCACCCTTAGGCATCTTCGTGATGAGGTCATAGCCGATGGAGCCGATGGTCTCCGGAGTGGCAGGAATATGGATGGAGACATAGTCGCAGGAAGCGTAGAGGGCCTCCAGGGACTCTGCAGGCTCGGCGCCGCCCTCAATGATCTTCTCCTTCGGAAGGAACGGATCGATGGCCATAACCTTCATTCCGAGAGCCTCAGCCTTCTTGCCGACCAGACGGCCCACATTTCCGAAAGCCTGGATACCCAGGGTCTTGCCCTGAATCTCGGTACCCGTGGTCGGAGTGAACTGGTTCCTGGCCATAAATATCATAAGGGCTATGGCGAGCTCGGCCACAGCATTGGAATTCTGGCCCGGAGTGTTCATTACCACCACGCCGTGGGCTGTGGCGGCAGCAAGATCCACATTGTCATAGCCTGCGCCTGCGCGAACCACGATTCTGAGTTTCTTCGCGGCGTCGAGCACCTCGGCTGTAACCTTGTCGGACCGGATGATCATAGCCTCCACGTCAGCGACGGCTGCTACGAGATCCGCCTGCTCAGCGTATTTTTCGAGCAGAACCAGCTGATGGCCGCCCGCCTCCACGACTTTTCTTATTTCAGCCACCGCAGCTGCTGCGAAAGGCTTCTGGGTTGCAAGCAATACTTTCATAATCAACACACTATTTATGACGTTTCTCGAACTCCTGCATACAGGCCACGAGAGCCTCCACGTCCTCCTGGGTGCAGGCATTGTAGATAGAGGCACGGAAGCCGCCGACGGAACGGTGGCCCTTGATGCCTATCATACCGCGCTCCTTGGCGAATGCCATAAACTCATCCTGAAGATCCTCACGGCCCGGAGCCATAACGAAGCATACGTTCATAATGGAGCGGTCCTCCTTTGCGGCTGTGCCGACAAAGAGGGAGTTGCGGTCGATCTCCTCGTAGAGAGTCTTGGCTTTCTTCACGTTGATTTCGTGCATAACCTCGACGCCGCCGATGCTCTTGACCCACTTCAGAGTCTCGTTCATCACGAAGATGGAGAATACAGGAGGAGTGTTGAACATAGACTCCTTCTCGATATGGGTGCGGTAGTCAAGCATAGTAGGCAGATAGCGGGTAACCTTGCCGAGGGCGTCCTTCTTTATGATGGCGAATATGACGCCCGCAGGGCCGGCGTTCTTCTGGGCGCCGCCGTAAATCATAGTGTATTTGCTTACGTCAACCGGACGGCTGAGGATATCGGATGACATATCCGCGATGAGCGGAACCTTGCAGTCCCAGTCTTCCTTGATCTCGGTGCCGTAGATGGTATTGTTCGTGGTGATGTGCAGATAGTCGAGATCCTCGGGAACCTCGAAATCCTTGGGTATATATGTGTAATTCTTGTCCTTGGAACAAGCTATCGCATACGCCTCACCGATACCCTGCGCCTCTTTCAGAGCCTTGTGGGCCCAGACGCCGGTGTCCAGATACGCGGCCTTCTTCTCCAGGAAGTTCATAGCCACATAGAGGAATTCCAGAGATGCACCGCCGCCGAGGAATATGACCTCGTACCCTTCAGGGATGTGAAGAAGTTCTTTCCAGAGAGCGCGGCACTCGTTCATGGTCGCCTCCCACTCTTTCGTCCTGTGGGAGATGGACAAAACAGAAACACCCGTCCCCTTGAAGTCCCTTATGGCTTCAATGGACGCATCATAGACAGCCTGCGGAAGAAGGCAGGGACCTGCATTGAAAACGTGAACCTTAGACATTGGTTTTAAAAAATTATTATGGTTTATTCGTTATTAGTCCTTAAAGATAATAATTAATAACGAATCTGCCAAATTTACGTTAAAAATCAAACAATTTCCTCTGTCAGGGCACCGTCGATATTCGACAGCCTCGACCTGAATGCATCTTCGGAAGACAGCCTGACCCGCAATTCCATTCTGCAGTCATTGCCGAACTCCTGAGCGGCGGGAGTGAGCCCCAGGTCCTTCACCGCCTTCATCACGGCGTTCATAGACAGATAGGGGAAGCTCACCGAGAAGTTCTTTCCGGCCACCTTCTCCTGTCTGACGGCATTGCCGAGCGCGTCAGCCGCAGATGTCCTGTAAGCCCTTATGAGCCCGGGGATCCCCAGCTTTATGCCCCCGAAGTACCTCACGACCACCACGAGGATGTCACTCAGCCCGGCGGAATCTATCTGTCCGAGAATCTGGCGCCCGGCGGACCCTGAAGGCTCTCCGTCATCGCTCGAACGGAAAGTCTCCCCTTCCAGTCCGATCCTGTATGCGAAGCAGTGATGGCGGGCGTCGTGGTATTCCTTTTTCAGACCGTCCACTATGCTCTTGACTTCGGATACGGTCTCCACAGGATAAGCCAGCGCGATGAAACGGCTGCCGTTATCCTTGAAAAGGCCTTCCGAGGGCGAAGCTATACTGTAATAAACGTCTGTCATCGGTCTCAAGCGATGGTGCAGGGCCCTGTGTGACATCAGCCCCGGTGGTTTTCGGGCGACCTGATGAATTTTCCCCGCAGCCGGAAAAATCTCTTGTTCAAATTTAGTGATTTTTTCTGTACCTTTGCTCGCTCATTTAAAAAAACTATTCAAAACAGTATGGTTTATACTTATCGCGTCACCCTTCCCGGGATAAAGGGCTTTTACAGAGTTTACCAGGTAAACGCTGAAAATTCGCTGTACTCGTTCTACAAGCAGATGAGAGACGATATGGAGTTCCCGCGCGATCAGGTAATTCTTTTCAAGGGGCTTGACTCCTCTGAGAACGTCGCCGCACGCTATGGTCTTGTCGATCTCGGCTACGGCACGGTAGATGGAACCACTATGAGCCAGACTGTAAAGAAAGGCATAAAGTCTTTCGTGTTCTTCTATGACGTCACGAACCGCAAGAGTGTAACCGTCACCCTCGAAAGCGAGGAGAACGATCCGAACGGCACCCGCGTGCCTGTTCTCGTCGATGTCAAAGGCCCGAACCCCATCGAGTTCGAGAACGGCTATGTCGCATTCGAAGACCTTCCTGACGACCAGAGACATCTTCCGAGCGAGAGCGACCGCAACCGCAGGAGCGGATTGAGCAGTCTTCTGAACGCCCTCTCCAAGGATGACGAAGATGACGAGGATCCGGATGACGAAAGCATTGACGATGAGGACGATGACGATGATGAGGAGGATGACGGGCCGAGAGGAAAATGCGACGAGGACGGCGTGGAGATTTACGACGGAAGCGAAGATTTGAGCATATAATTGGACGAAGTCCGGACTCGTGAGCAGAAAACTCATCATAGTTCTCGGTCCCACGGCCAGCGGCAAGACTGACTACAGCATCCGCCTGGCACAGTCGCTCGGCTCGCCCGTGATTTCCTGCGACTCGCGGCAGATTTACCGGGAAATGTCCATCGGAACCGCTGTACCGAGCAGGGACCAGCTCTCGGCGGTCCGCCATTATTTCATTCAGAATAAATCAGTTACAGAGTATTACACCGCCGGCACCTACGAGACGGAGGCGCTCGAGCTTATCGAAAAACTGTTCGGCGAAGGTCGCGAGACGCTGGTAATGTGCGGAGGCTCAATGTTTTACATTGACGCAGTCTGCAACAGTCTGAGCCACGTGCCCACAGCTGACCTTGCCGTGCGCGAGCAGCTGCAGAAGCGTCTCGAAACCGAGGGCATCGAGTCCCTGCGCGAGACCCTCCGCACGCTCGACCCGCAGGCATACTCCACGATGGACCTCTCGAACACGCAGAGAGTCTTTCGCGCGGTCGAGATCTGTCTTACCACGGGGATGCCTTACACTTCGTTCAAGGCATCCAATGTCACCCGCAGTTTCGAGATCGAGAAGGTCGGGATCGCCCGACCAAGGGAGGAACTTTATTCCAGGATTGACCGCCGGGTGGAGGCGATGCTTTCCGCCGGTCTCGTGGACGAAGTCCGCTCACTCCAGAAATACAGGGACTTAACCGCCCTTAAAACAGTGGGCTACAGGGAAATTTTCTCCTACCTCGACGGAGAGATCTCTCTCGAAAAGGCCGCCGAAGACATCTGCCTGAACACCCACCACTACGCCAAGCGCCAGCTCACCTGGTGGAAACGCGACCCTTCGATACACTGGATAACACCATAGAAAAAGGACTGACCCGTAAAGGCCAGTCCTTTAATCATTTATGTGCGTGAGAACTACTCGGCAGGCTCTGCAGGAGCAGCTACAGGATGAATCTCAACGAGCTTGACGTTGAAGATAAGAGTGGAGTTAGGCTCGATGCCCTGAGTTCCTCTCTCACCGTAAGCGAGTTCTGAAGGAACATAAAGCTCGATCTCACCGCCTTCGCCGATAAGCTGCATACCTTCCTGCCAGCCCTTGATGACACCCTGGAGAGTGAATCTTACAGGCTCGGCATCGTCCTTAACCTCGTCGAATACCTTGCCGTCGAGGAGAGTTCCCTTGTAGCGGACTACGACAGTATCCTTGAGAGAGGCTCTCTTCTCGTTGCCGGGAGTGATGATCTTATACTGAAGACCTGACTCGGTGGACTGAACATTGGCCTTGGCCTTGTTGGCCTCGAGGAACTTCTCACCGGCCTCTTTGTTCACGAGGAGCTTGTACTGCTGCTTCTTCTGGAGATAGGAAGAGATGATGGAGTTCATATCGTTAGGATTGACTCTGAACTGATCACCGAAATTCTCATCATAAGGGCTTCCTTCTGAATTGATGAAAGCTTCCATACCCTCTTTGATGACTGACCAGCTGAGGTCCGTCATATCATAGTTCTTGATGAAAGAACCGAACTGGATACCTACGAGGTAGCTGACGGAGTCGATCTCGGCCTTGGTAGGCTGGAGTTCCTTGGCTGAAGTTCCGCCCTCCACACCTGTCTTAGGCGAGCAAGCGAGAACTGAAAGGCCCATAAGGGCTGCAATAAATACTTTTTTCATTGTATAAAACAGTTAATTGGTTTTCATTAAAGCTCCCATGCGAGGGCGGAAGCGCCGAGGATGGCGGCATCGGACTCCTTGAGCTGGGAGAACACGATCTTGATTCTGCCCTTCCAGATCTTGAGAAGATTCTCGTCCATAGCCTCCATCATAGGCTGATAGAGGAACTCCTTGGCTCTTGCCAGACCGCCGAAGAGAACGATGGCCTCAGGGGCGCTGAACGCAACGAAGTCGGCAAAGGACCGGCCCAGAAGATGTCCTGTATATTGGAACACTCTGAGAGCCAGGGCATCACCCTGCTTTGCAGCATCATAGACGTCCTTTGAGGAGATATTCTCGACATCTCTGAGAAGAGATGGCTCGGAGCTGGATTCAAGCCACTCGCGGGCTGTACGGGCCACACCCACTGCAGAGCAGTAAGCCTCGAGACATCCGGTCTTTCCGCAACCGCAGGTACGGCCGTTGTAACGGACCGCATTGGTATGACCGAGCTCTCCGGCGAAGCCGTCGAATCCGTAAACCACCTGACCGTTGATGACGATACCGCTGCCGACACCCGTGCCGAGAGTGATCATTATGAAATTCTTCATACCGCGGGCCACACCGTAGGTCATTTCGCCCACTGCGGCCGCGTTGGCATCATTCGTAAGGGAAACCGGCATGTCTCCCAGACGCGCTGAAAGCATATTCGAAAAATCCACGGTGCCCTTCGCAGCCCACACGAGGTTCGGTGCGAAAGCGATGGTTCCGGAATAGTAGTTTCCGTTGGGAGCGCCGACACCTATGCCGCGCACTTCGCCTTCCTTTCCGGCATCAGCTATAACTGACTTCACGGCTACAGCGAGAGCGTCGATGTAAGCAGATGCATCTTCACCGTAAATGTCCGAACGGATGACTGTCTGAGCGAGCACGTCACCGCGTGCATCCACAACTCCTATCTTGGTGGTCTGTCCACCTACGTCGATACCGACTACGTATTGTTTTTCCATAATGATTATTCTGTAGGGATGTCTTTGTTAACGTTCTTGCAGCCGATGATGGCATAATAAAGGATGTATGCGAGCATGGCGATTACAAGCCAGTAGGATGCCATATAGCCAAGTTTGCCCGCAAGGAATTCCTGGATGAGAGGCATAATGCCGCCGCCGACTACCATCATCATGAAGATGCCGGAAGCCTGCTCGGTATATTTGCCGAGTCCCTCGGTGGAGAGGTTGAAGATACCGCCCCACATAAGGGATGTGCAGAGACCGCAGAGAACGAGCAGAAGCGCGCTTGCAGGAACCTGGAACATCGAGAAGCCGTTTCCGGCGCTGTAACCCGGCATGGATACGGTGACTGTCTTAGGCAGGAAGATGGCTACCAGCACGAGGGCTATGGCTACCGAAGAAACGGCGATGAGCTGTGTGCGTGTGCTGATCTTTCCGGAGATTGCGGAAGAGCAGATACGGCCCACCATCATAAGCAGCCAGTAAACCGCAGCGATGGCACCGCCTATGGCGGCTCCGTTCAGGAGGATGCCTGCACCCCTTTCAGAAGGGTCTGAGAGGTAGAAGTTAAGCTGTGCAGGGATGCCGACTTCGATACCTACATAGAAGAATATGGCTACGACGCCGAGGACACAGTGACGGAAGCTCCAGGCGCTGTGTTCATATTTGACGTTCTTGCGCTCGGCTGCAGGCTCAGGAATGTTCACGAAGGAAATGATGATGAATGCGATGGCGAATACGGCCATAGCAATGAACAGAAGCGGAGCCACATCGCTCATCTTGGTGTCAGCTGTAACCGTGCCGATGAGAACGCCGACCAGAAGCGGAGTCAGGGTTCCGGTGAGGGAATTCAGCGTACCGCCGATCTGAATGTATTGGTTACCCTTGTTGCCGCCACCGCCGAGGATGTTCAGCATAGGGTTTACCACGGTGTTGAGCATACATACGCAGAAACCGCAGATGAATGCGCCGAGGAGGTAAACGTAAATCGCTGAACCTCCGAGGAATGCGCGGCTGGAAAGCCACTGGATAACCACTCCTGTGAAGCCGACTGCGAGGGCGATGAGGGTGGTCTTCTTGTATCCCACCTTGATGAGCATCTTGCCTGCAGGGATACCCATAAACAGGTAAGCCGCAAAGTTCATCATATTACCCATCATACCTGCCCAGCTGTAATTTCCTTTCCAGATGTTACCGAATGGGGCAGCCATATTGGTAACGAAAGAAATCATAGCGAAGATGAAGCACATCGTCACGATCGCCACGATATTGGTTTGTTTTTTAGCCATATATTTAATCATTTAGTTAGTATATACACACAAAAAAGTCCACTAAGTTACGAATAATTTCGTACTTGGTGAACTTTTGGTATCAAAAATAAATATTTACGTTATTACACGTCCATCCTTATACTTCCGCCAATACGGCTTTCAATCCTCTTTTCGATTCTCTCCTCCACTTCCTGACGCTTCTCCTGAATCTTCTCCTTGTGGCGTATGATCCAGTTCTCGACGTAAATCGCCACACTGGACAGGACATAGTAAACGATGGTCTGAATCGCCAGAGCCACAATCAGTTCCCTTACCGTAGCCAAATCGCCGCCGGCGGTGTTCAGGTTGATGAAGGCCTGACAGGCGAAGGTCGAAGGGAAGATATAGGAGAAGTACTTCCAGAATGCCGGGAATGCGGTGGTCGGCCAGGAGAATCCCGTGAGGAACAGCGCAACAGGCGACATGAAGAGGAAGAGCACGAATACCGTCTCACGCCTCGTGATCAGCGAACTCCAGGTGGAGCAGAACAGCACGCAGTCGGAGATATAGAAGAGAAGCAGGACGAGAATATCCATGAAATCCCCTCTCTGAGGCAGCCCGAAGGCCGCCGGCACAATATACGCCACATACATTCCTATACCCATATACAGCAGCCAGTACGCGGCTCCGCGCCCCAGTACGACTCGCCCGACTCCGGACCCCTCGACCACCGAAGGCAGCAGCGCAGGACTGTGGCTCTCCTCCCTCATCGTACCCACTCTCAGCGACATTCCGTAGAACATCGTCTGCTGAACCACCAGCAGAAGCGCAGCTGAAAGGAAGAAGATACCGTAGGAGAAAGCCCGGTTATAAGGATTGTTGTCCTCATACTTCATAGGTTCGACCAGCTGAGACAGCGTTTGGCCGGAGTATCCGGCCGCCGAGAAACGCTCGATCTGGATGTTCTTTATCTCGTCGAGCATCACGAAGTTCGCGCTCATCAGCAGGTTCTTGTAGTAAAGGAAGCTGCTCATGTCCGCGTAGATGCTCAGCTTGGCCGTCTCGCCGCGCACGACCTTCTCGCCGAAGTCGCGCGGGAAATAGACGATGCCGTTCACCTTGCGCTTCTGCAGAAGCTGCCGCGCCTCCTCCATATTCATACAGGTGTATGCGATCGACACTTCGCGCGTCGCGTCCATCTCGCGGACATAGCGGCGCGAGTACTGGTCGCCGCAGTCATCCACGACCGCAATCGGAGTGTCTTCGAGTATGCCGTTGTGATACACAAGGCTATAGACTATCGGATAGCCAAGTCCGCCAAGCAGGAAGATGATGAGCACACCGCCATCCTTGAAAATGCCCCTCAACTCGTGGAGCATAATGTCCCAGAAATTATGGAACCAAGTCTTTACGAAACCCATAACCTTCTAATTTTTAGCGTAATTCTGATAAATGTAAGCATTCTTCAGGCGCGGCAGGACAGCAAGCGGCGGAAGCAGGAACGCCAGCAGCCAGATAACCTGCGGCCACCATCCGGCAAAGCCCGCTCCGAACAGACTCTCCTGCACGAAGAAGAGGTAGTAGTGGCGCAGCGGGAACGCTGCGGCCAATCCCTGAAGCCACGGCAGCATAGTTTCCACCGGCAGGGTGAACCCTGCCAATGAGAATCCGAGCACGCTGTAGATGGCTGATATGCTGAGCGCGAAGCGGAGCACCGGGAACAGTCCGATGATGAATACCGCGACTCCCTCGCTCGCAAGCACCAGCAGAATGATGTCCAGAACCATATTCCAGAGCGAACCCTGCAGAGGGAAATGCATCCAGTGATACAGTATCAGCATCATTATGATACCGATGATGGAGAAATACACCGTATAGACTATCAGCTTTCCGGCAAGAGCCCTCGTGATGGAGCCTCCGGACTTTTCGAGCAGATGACGGGAGGTACCGTACTTCAGCTCGGCGCCCAGGGAATATACCAGAATCAGTATCACTATCATCTCCAGGACACCCGGAAGCAGGATATTGGTCAGATACACACCATAGTCAGTCATCATATTTCCGATTTGATGCGTGTCTATATCGACCGGCCTGAGCAGGCCGGCCATCTGGGTTTCGTTCATTCCCTTCGCCCTCAGCACCTGACGCTTTATGGCGCCGCCCGTGAGGTTCGTCATAGTGAGCAGGTCCTTCCACGCCAGGGCACCCCCGACGAAGTACAGGCCGTTCACATAGAAGGTCATAGTAGGCTGGCGTCCTGCCTGGATGTCAGCGTACATATGTTCCGGAATCAGGCAGAAGGAAGTGATCTCACCCTTCTGCATAGCGTCCCTTGCCGTAGCGAAATCATCGTACTGGATGATTTCTCCGAGCTGGGTGGCGTCAAGCTGCTCAGTGAAGTTTCTCGAGAATGTGGAGTGGTCCATATCCACCACGCCTATCGGCAGGTCGGACGGCAGACCGTCCTTGAGGAAGGTCAGGAAGAACACGGTACAGAAGATGATGGTCAGGAGAGAGCCCACAACATATATAGGCCTCTTGATCCAGATCCCCAGCTCGCGTCTGATGACCGTCCTTATCTGTGACCAGGAACTCATCTCGAATTATCTTTTAAGAAGCACTGTCATACCCGGACGCAGGCCCTCGACCTCAGTATCGGGAACTGCGCGGACCTCGAAGGTCTTGGCATCGTACTGACCGGTCTCCTTGGTGGCCTTCCAGGTGGCATAGGACTCGCGAACTGCGATGTAAGTGATTGTAGCTGTGCAGGTAACATCATCCAGAGCAGGAATGCTTACGGTGATCTTGTCTCCGCTCTTCATGGAATGGAGATAATCCTCGCGGATATTGAAGGTGAACCACGCGTCGCTCAGATCCAGAATGCTCATCACAGGGGAACCCTGACCGACAAGTTCACCGGTCTTCGGATAGATGGCTGACACGATACCGTCGGCAGGAGATGTCAGGTAAAGCTCTGACAGATAAGACTCCACCTCGGCGAGGGCGCCACTGGCCTGGTTTACCAGGGCCGCAGCGGTCGCCTTGTCCTCGGAACGTGCGCCGTTGAGCGCCAGCTGGTATTGGCTTTCAGCCGCAGCGCTCTGGGCTACGGACGCGTCGTATTTGGCTTTAACCTCGTCATATTTCTGTGCGGAAACCACGTTCTGGTCATACAGACGCTGGATTCTGTCGAAAGACTTCTTCATAACGTCCTCCTGCACCTTGGCCTGCTGCCAGAGCTGGTATGCGGCGGCTATCTGCTCGCTGCGGGCTCCGTTCACAGCCTTTGTGCGCTGAGCCTCTGCGGCGCTCTTCACGGCCTCGGCCTGCTGAAGCTTGGCCTTCACCTCAGGAGAATCGATGAACACAACGGTATCTCCCTTATGTACCTCCTGGCCTTCCTTGACATAAAGCAGTTCGACTCTGCCCGGAACCTTTCCGGAAACACGGTACTCTGAAGCCTCGGCTTCACCCTGGATTACCAGCGGCTTAGGTCTGGATACAAGCCATCCGGCCAATGCAATAATAAGCACAATCACTACCAGAGCCACAACTCCGATCACAAGATTGTAATTCTTCTTAGTCTGTTCCATATCTGTAAACTGTTTATTATCCGTTAATTATCTTGCTTCTGCGTTCTTAAGTTCGGAAGCTGTCATCTGCAGTTCGATGGCGGCATCGATATACTCCGAATGGGCCTGCAGCCAGGCTGTCTGGGCTCCGAGAGCAGTATTGGAGTCTATGACTCCCTCGTTGAATCCGACGGTGGCGGTGCGCAGGTTCTCCTCGGCGCTATCCAGATGGCTCTCTGCCATACGGAGCTTTTCGAACGCCTCGCTGCGCTTCAGCCTCAACTGGCTGAGCTGCAGAGTGATAAGCTCACACGCATCGTCATACTTGCTGCGATAGAGGGTCGCCTCGGCCTTGGCCTTGCGGGTCTTCTGCAGAGCCTCGAAGCCGTGGAAAATCGGCACGTTCACTACCACTCCGGCGCTGAACATTCCGCCCCAGTCCTTGTTGAAGCCGTTGAAAACGCTCGGGTTGCTGACCAGATAATTGGCCGTCAAGGCCACCTTAGGCATCATATCGGCGCGTGCAACAGCGACTTTGCGGTCGTAGATGTTCGCTCCGAGCGAGAGGCTGCGAGTCTCAGGACGGTCTGCAAGGACTTCGTCCAATTCCTTGTCGGCGTCGAAAATCGGCTGCGCGATGACTTCGCCGCCCTCGTCGGCAAGCGTGATGTCGCTGTTCAGGTCGAGGCCCACGAGCTTGCAGAGCAGCATCTTGGCGAGCTTCAGACCGTTGGTGGATTTGGTAAGAAGCATATCGGCTTCATTGGACTTCACTTTTACTGAAAGCAGATCGGAGGATGTGGCGACGCCCTCGTCAGCGGAGAGCTGCACGTCGTGCTCCATCGAATGGAGGAGATCGGCGTAGGACTCTGCCAGCTCCTTTTTCGCGGCGACGGAAACGACCTGCCAGTATGCCTGATCGACATTCAGCAGGACATCTCGGCGCTCACTGTCATACTGGGCGTCTGCAAGTTCCTTCGCGAGAGCCGCTATCTTGTTGGCATTGATTATCTTGCCTCCCATGAATATAGGCTGCTGGAGGCTGACGGCGCCGGCGAATACATTTTCGATGTCCAGATGGAACGCTTCATCGACCTCGCGGCCGATGGTGTTCAGGGCCTCGGAGACGTCAGTCTTGGAAAGTGCGCCGAGAACGGTCTGCCACATCGGGCTGTTCATATATTCGGCGGCGGCTGACGGGTTCGTCATTATCGCCTGAGTCAGGCTTTCAGTCAGACTGCCCACCTGGCCCTGGACTGCGGTGCCCATCCCGCGCAGAACTTCGGACTGCTCGTCGCTTACCAGCGAAATGTTCCTGCTGTTATAGAGGTACGCGCCGGTCGCCGAAATGTTCGGGAAATAATTGGCAAGGGCTATCTTCTTGTCATAGCCTGCCATTTCCACTTTCGTGGCGGCCTGTTCGAGGTCACGGCTGTTTTCGAGGGCCAGGCTGCGGCATTCCTCCAGAGTCAGCGTCCGCTGTGCGGTAGCAATCGGCATACTGCAAAGTGTTGCGAACGCAATCAGGCAAATTTTAATCTGTTTCATTTTTCTCTTTTAAATTGCTGTTCGGGCATTCCACAAAGTTAAAGCCAAATCGACGATTTTGGACCCGAAAAAAGAGAAATTTTGCCACGTTTTTATCAAAAAGTCGAATAAAACGGTTTTTTGACAGTCTTGAAGCTCTATAATGGAATAACTTTCGCATATTTGCCGGTGTTTGAAAAGGATTAGGTATGAGCGATTCTCTGTTTACATTGGATATTAAGGACTTGAAGGCAATGTTCCCGACTGACAGGGTTGACAGTTTGTCAGATGACTTCATCATTTCACACCTGACAGCCAAGGAACTCCTGGCAGATGACAGGATGCAGTTTCTGAAAAAGCCTTTCAGATTCAACGGCTATCTGGCATATTTCTGCCTGGGCAGCGACATCAATCTGGAAATCAACCTGAGAGCATTCACCGTCAGCAGCGGAACACTGGTGATAAACACCCCGGGCAACATCTGCCGGGTGCAGTCGATGGGCGAGGAAAAGCTGCAGGACGTGAACGTCATAATAATGGCTATGTCACCTGAATTCCTGACGACCATCCGTCTGGATTTCAACAGCCTGTACCGCGAAAGCAACAGTATCCTGGACAATCCCTGCATCTCCCTGAGCCAGGAGGAGTTCGAAACGTGCCGTATGTATATGAGAATAGCGGAACAGCTTATTCACAGCGGGGCGGCAAGATCCCGCGATGCCCTGCGCTACCTGATTTCTTCCGTATTCTACTATCTGGGAAACATCTGGACCGAGAAGATTTCCGAGGCCCGCAAGTCTGCGGACAAGGGCAGCGTGCGTTCCAAGATGACAGCCGACTCCTTCATAAAGCTGGTGGTGGAGCATCACAACGAAGAGAGGAATATGGCCTTCTACGCTGACAAGCTCTGTCTGAGTCCGAAGTACCTGTCCAAGCTCGTGAAGGCACAGACCGGACGTTCCGCTCCGGAATGGATAGACGCTTTCGTAATCCTGGAAGCGAAGAATCTGCTGAAGTATTCTGAACTGTCCATCAAGGAGATAGTCTATAAGCTGCATTTCCCTAACCAGTCCGTTTTCTATAAATTCTTCAAGGCGCACACCGGTATGACGCCTTCGGATTACCGGGCTTCGTAGAAAGTATTTTTCACCGCTTCCGGAAAAAGTGCTATCTTTACATTTCAGAATCCCCCGACGGGGATGCCATCTTCTAACCATACAGGATATGCACATCGGAATCGCAGGAAACATAGGCAGCGGCAAAACCACGCTCACACGGATGCTCTCAGAGCATTACGGCTGGATACCAAAGTACGAGGCTGTCAGCTACAACCCCTATCTGGAGGACTATTACAAGGATATCCCCCGCTGGTCATTCAATCTGGAAGTCTATTTTCTGACCTGCCGGTTCAAGGACGTACTCGAGATAGCGCGCAGCAGCGAAACCGTCATCCAGGACCGCACCATTTTCGAGGGCGTGAACATCTTCGTGACGAACAATCACGATCTCGGGAACCTCACCGACCGCGACTTCGAGA
This sequence comes from Kurthia senegalensis, assembly GCA_963620825.1. Taxonomy (GTDB): domain Bacteria; phylum Bacteroidota; class Bacteroidia; order Bacteroidales; family UBA932; genus Cryptobacteroides. The sequence continues at coordinate 585 of CAVFAZ010000060.1, read as the reverse complement.
CCTATATGGACCTGTTCCATCTGATGATGTCGCTGGTGAAGGCTCCTGACCTGCTTATCTATCTGCGTTCCTCCATCCCGCACCTGGTGTCACAGATTCAGAAAAGGGGACGGGAATACGAGCAGGGCATCAGCATCGAGTATCTCAGCGGCCTCAACACCAGATACGAGAATTGGATTTCCGAATACGAGGGCCGCAAGCTCATCATAGACGCCGACAATCTCGACTTCCAGGAGCGCCCCGAGGATTTCGCCTTCATAACAGATAAGATTGACGCCGAACTTTTCGGACTTTTCTGAGGGTTGGTCAGGTAGGCTTTCAATGTCGGTCAGAACCGACACTTTTGGCTAAAAATGACGTTTCCAACCGTCACTTTGCGCGTATTCCTAACGGACACGCTTTTCAGATTGATGCACTGCACATAGAGGAATGTAGCAACGGGAGTGAACTTTCCTTTTTAAAAGGAAAATATTTGCACTTTCTTTCCTTTTTGAAAGGAAAGTACTATATTTGCGTCCAAAAGGACAAAATATGGAACTGCGCAGAACATTTCAGTCACTCATCACTCTCCATCAGGGAGAATTC
>CAVFAZ010000059.1:0-24316 GCA_963620825.1 Kurthia senegalensis | reverse complement strand
GGGTATATTTCATAACCTCGGTGCGGCAGGTGCGGTTATACTCCTCCACACTGATCTTGGTTCCGATGTCTTCCTTATGGATTCCGAGTTTCTTCTCCACGCCGATCTCCACCGGCAGTCCGTGGGTGTCCCAGCCTGCGCGGCGGTTCACCTTGTAGCCTGTCTGGGTCTTGTAGCGGCAGATGGAGTCCTTGATGGAACGGGCCATAACGTGATGAATGCCTGGCATACCGTTCGCAGAAGGGGGCCCCTCGAAGAAAATGAACTCCGGTGCGCCTTCCCTCAACTCCAGCGATTTCTCGAATGCGTGCTGAGCTTTCCACTCTGAAAGCATCTCATTGCCCACTGCGACCAGATCCAGTCCCTTGTACTCTTTGAAACTCATATTTTTTTAATAATTTTGCACTGTAATTAAGCCGCAAATATAGCGAATATTAACCTTTTTGTCAACGTTTATGAGCATCCTGGACATCATTCTTCTCGTCTGCTTCATTCCGGCCGTCATCAGAGGCATCAGCAAGGGATTCGCAGAGCAGCTCATAGCCCTGCTTTCCATCATCGTCGGAGCCTGGGTGGCCTATCATTTCGGAGGTACGCTCAGCGAGTGGGCCGCGGGCTATCTGCAGGTGAATGAGAAGGTTCTGAACATCATCTGCTTCACGTTGATAATCATAGTCGCCGTGGTGATCCTCTTCCTGGTCGGAAAACTCATCACCGGGGTCATAAAAATCGTGATGCTGGGCTGGCTGAACCGCCTTCTGGGGCTGGTATTCGCCCTGCTGAAGGCCGCACTCGTGCTGGGGCTCCTCGTCACGCTCTTCGATTCGCTGAACGGTCTGACCGGTCTCGTGAGCGATGAAACCCTGGACAATTCCTTTATGTATCAGGGGCTTAAGAATTTCGCTGACGCTGTATTCCCTTATCTGAAGAAGCTGTTCAGCCCGGCCGCCTAATTTCCAATCGATTATGCCAAGAATAATTCTCATAGAGACAGCCACCGCCCTCTGCTCTGCCGCGCTTGCGGAAGACGGGCGCATAGTTTCATACCGCGAAAGCGACACTCCCCGCTCCCAGGCCGCTCTCACAGCTCCGTTCGTAAAGGAACTGCTTGACGCTCAGGGCTGGAGCGTGAAGGACTGCGACGCCGTCTGCGTCAGTATGGGCCCGGGATCCTACACCGGACTGCGCGTGGGAGTCTCCACCGCGAAAGGCCTGTGCTTCGGCGCCGGCATCCCGCTGCTGGCGGTCGGCACGCTCGACATTCTCGCCGCGCAGGCGGTCGATGAAGGGCTAGTCCCGGCGGACTGCAAATACATAATCCCGATGATCGACGCGCGGCGGATGGAAGTCTATACCGCAGTGTTTACCCCTGACGGACAGCAGCTTACGCCGACAGAGCCGCAGGTCATAACCCCTTCGAGCTTCGAAGGACGTCTCGACGGCGAAGGAAGTGTCCTCTTCATCGGCGACGGCGCGCTCAAGTGCAAGGACACTCTCAGCGGCCACACTTCCCATCTGGACTTCGTCCAATCCTGCCCGAAGGCCTCCGCGATGCTCCGCCCGGCTTTAGCCGAATGGAACAAGCGGAACTGGCGCGACACCGCCTACTTCGAGCCTTTCTACCTGAAGCAGTTCGTCGCCACCGTAGGAAAGAAAATGCTTTAGAAATTCCGTATGAAAAAGGCGAGGGTTTTCACACGAAATTCAAAACCGTGTGAAAACCCCCGCCATTTTCACACCGCAGCCCCCGAAAAACGCCTTCGGTGTGAAAAAGGGTACCTTTTTCACACCGAACAAAAAAAGAAACCGGTTGGGAATCGAGTCCCAGCCGGTTTCTCACAATTATGAACTCCAATTTTTCCAACTGACCGGCGCCTCGCCTGCCAGCGGACTTTCCATTATCACTTCACAGTGCTCGGGCCCTGTCCGGCAATCTTCGGCCAGCCCGGGTTCTGATAGATTACAGAAGTCTCCAGATCTGTCTTGTCTCCCGAAGCCGTCTGGCGGAATACGCTCTGAGGCAGCGGATTCAGGTAATGGGCAGGCGTGAAGTCATAGCCGTCGAATACGGAATTGTTCACCTTGCTGATCTGGTAAGGATGGATATAGTTTCCGCTCACGGACTTGTCGGACATATTTCCGGTTCCGCCGGCCACATCCACGATTACGAGATTGGAGCCGTCCTGGCTCAGGAGCTTGCCCTCATAGGCTGAGCCCCAGTAGCGCATACCCTCTATCTGATAGTCCTTCACCTGGTCGAGAGCCCTCCAGCGCTTGAGGTCCGCCATACGCATTCCTTCACCGATCAACTCGTTTCTGCGCTCGCGGCGGATATTGTACAGTGTGGCATCCACCAGCTGACCCTGTGAATATGCGCCGAAGTCTCCGAGGGCTTCCTTGCTCATATCTGTGGCTGCGATGGTTACATTGTAGTCAGGATTTACCTTGGCGCGGGTCCTCAACGCTCTCCAGTAACGGTCTGCGGTCGCATCGATGCTTCCGTTCTTCTCGTAGCAGGCCTCGATGTAGTTCAGAAGAGCTTCTGCGCCACGGAACACGATGCTTGCGGTCGTTCCCTTGGCGTGATCGTTCTCCATATAGTTGTTGTAATGCTTGCCTTTCTTCAGGCCGAAACCGGTCACGTTGCGGGTCTCATTGGTTCCAGTGACAATCCAGGTCGGATCGAAGATTGTGGCGCTGCCGTCCGAGTTGTAAACCTCCACATCGCCGTCCTTCTTTGTGAATATCCTGATTCTGGAATCCCTGTCCTGAAGGGTTGCGGCGATGCTTTCCTTCTCCCAGTCGGAGTTGTAGCCCGAACCGGAAGCATAGATAGGCAGACCGTTGCTCATAAGGAATGAATTCACAAGTCCGCGGGTCCATCCGGTGCCGCCGCCGTTTCGCATAAGCTGCATCTGGATATTGTGGGTGACGCCAAGGGCTTCATCATAATCCCTCCACATCAGCACCTCCGGATAGCTTTCGAGATCGTAATCACAGAACATCACGTAGTAAGGGTTGAGAGTCTTGTAGGAACTGTCCATTCCCTCGTTCACATCAGTATTTTCCGTAAGATTGCCAACCATATTGTCGCCAACAGCCTTTGCGGAGGTCATAGCCTCACCGAGGAAGTAGCTGATTTCAGTGTCGATATTGAATCCGCTGATGTCCTCGGAATTGCCAGGCCATCCCGAACCTCCCGGAACAAAGGCTGTGCCCTTGTGGTGCTTCAGCCAGGTACCCTCATAAAGGGCGACACGGGAGCGGAGCAGGTGTGCGACAGGCTTTCCGATTCTGTTCTTGCCTGAAGGAGAGGTCTCCATCAGCATCTCTGCGGCCTTGTCGAGGTCTTCCAGGATGAAACGCGCCACCTTGTGTCTCGGCTGTCTCTTCGAAGCCTCCACAAGCACGTCCTCCTCGTCAGGAAGGGCGGTCTCCACTATCGGGCAGTCACCGATGTTCTGAAGCATAGTGAAATATGCGTATGCACGCAGGAGATAGATTTCTCCGATGTAGTGCTTGATATTCGCTGCTGAGCCCTGGATTTCTCCGGCCTCATATTTAGGAAGCACCTGGTCCAGGAAATAGTTGCAGTGCCTTATCTGCGTGAAGTTCCACACGCTTGAGGTTGAGCTGACTTTCCATTCGCCCGGTACCCAGAAGGAGGAATAATCCACAGCCGCCTGATTGTCGGTGCCGTTGTCGTTGCCGAAAGTGCTTATGCCGTAGGTCCCCGGACTGATAGAGGTGAAATTGTACAGATTTATCGAATATGCGGCAAGGTCAGCCTCTGCCTTGAAGTAGGACGACGGAGTGACGGAACTCTGCGGCTGCTTCTCCAGATAGTCGTTGCAGCCGGCTATGAAGAACAGAGCCGTCAACGAGATGAATATATTGATGATCTTATTCATAATCTTACCTTATTTAGAATGTTATGTCAAGTCCGACCGAGAGAGTCTTGGACAGAGGATAGGTCTTTCCGAATCCCCAGCTTCCGATGCCGACGAGTTCAGGGTCGGCAACTCCCGTGAAGTTGGTGATGGTGAAGAGGTTTTCACCGGAAATGAAGAGGCGGAGCCTCTCGACATAGAACTTTCTGGACAGGTCCTGAGGAAGGGTGTAGCCCAGAGTGAGGTTCTTCAGACGGGCATAAGCGGCGTTCTGAAGGTAGCGGGTCTGGGTATAGTTGTTTCTCGATCCGGACCAGTTCGCCTTAGGATAGTATGAATCGAGGTTCTGTCCCAGAGGGTTGTCGGCATCGGCACGGAAATAATCCAGATGCTCCGTCAGTCCGACAGCCTGCCATTTGCCGATTCCGCTCGCTCCCCAGTAAGGCGCATTGTCGCTTCCCGGCCAGTAGTCACGTTTGAGCGTTCCCTGGAAGAATACCTTCAGGTCGAAGCCCTTCCATTCTGCCGTAAGGTTCAGACCGAAATTGTAGCGAGGGGTGGAGTTTCCGATTACCTTGAGGTCTCCGGAATCGTCCGCAGTATATTGACCGGAATCCACTTTCCCATCTCCGTTCAGGTCGGCATACATTATGTCTCCGGCAGACCAGTTGCTTCCGAGGGCGCTCTGGTCAGCCTTGGCCAGATGTGCGTTCATCGCCTCGTCGGTCTTGGCGATTCCGACGGTCGTGAAGCCCCAGATGTCGCCCAGACGTGCTCCCTTGTAGTAGTAGCTCAGATTCTTCGAATCGTTCGGATACTTGTCGATCACAACGAAGTTGTCGCTGAGGGTGAGGTTGATTCCATAGTGGAAATCACCGATGTAGTCTCTCCAGCCGATCTGAAGGTCCCAGCCCTTGGATGTCATGTCCAGGTTGTTGACCTTAGGCACGGATGTTCCGAGGATGTCCGGCAGTTCAGGAGCAGGTCCCACCATATCGTAGGTCTTGCGCTGGAAGTAGCCGAAGCTTCCGGTCAGGCGGTCCGAGAACAGACCCCAGTCCAGACCGATTTCCCAGGTGCGGCTCTTCTCCCAGGTAAGCAGGGAGGAAACGAGCGAAGGCTCGCTGGCAAGGTTAGGTTTCGCTCCATCGACAAGCCAGGTGCCCGCCTTGGCGGAATAGCCCATAGTCGGATAGAACGGATACCAGTTGTCGGTGTTCTGGTTTCCGAGCTTTCCCCAGGAAGCTCTCAGTTTGAGAGTGTTGACAATGTCATTGTAAGGCTCCATAAAGCCCTCTCTGGCGATGTTCCATCCTGCGGAGAAGGAAGGGAACCAGTTCCAGCGTCTGTCCTTCGTGAAGCGCGAGCTGCCGTCATAGCGGATATTCGCCTCGAAGAGGTAGCGTCCTGCGTAATCGTAGTTGAGACGTCCGAAGAAACCTGCCGTGGACCAGCTGTTGTAGGCTCCGCCCACTACAGGATCCGTGGAAGTGGTGTCAAGTGTAGGCAGATTCGACATAATGCCGTTCTGCTTGGCTGAGAAGTCCCTTTCGTTGAGAAGCTCACTCTGGAAACCTGCCATTACGGTGAAGTTATGCTCCCCGAATGAGCGCACATACTGTGCATAGGCGTTAGGATTGAAGTAGTTGTTCTTCTCATAGTACTCATATACGGAGGTGGTGGAATTGGATGAGGCATAAGGATTGCCATCGACATCATATCCGTAGGTGGTAAGCCAGTCTCTATGAGTGTTGCTCGAGTTGATGCGGTAGTTGAGTTCCACATTGACTGTAAGTCCGGCAAAAGGTCTGAGTCTGAGGCTGAGCTGCTGCGCGAGCACGTCACTTTGCTGCTTGTTGTCTCCTCCGTTTTCAAGTTCGCTGATGCGCGATTCCGGCACATAGTAGCCGTTAGGGTCCGTGGTCGGAACGATCGGCCAGTAGCGCATCACATTGTGATAGAACAGTCCTCCGTCATAAACCTCGGAAGGGGTGATGAAGTCCGTGCGGCCGAAACGTACCTGATAGCCCAGGTCAGCCCAGGACGCGATTGCGGTGGTTATCTTGCCTGAAACCGAGTAACGCTGGAGGTTGTCGTCACCGTGTCTGAGAATACCGTCGCGGTCGAGCATATAAGCCGAGAAATAGTACTTCGTCTTGGCGTTGCCGCCGCTCACGCTCAGGTTATGCTCCTGCGAGAAGCTGTTTCCGAAATGCTCCTTGAGCCAGTCGGTGTTGCCGACAGGAAGGATATCAGTTACATCCCATACCTCCCATCTGTTGGCGCTGTTGGCGAACATCTTCTGGGCGTTGGGATTGTTCTGGGCATCTTTGATTTTCTGAAGATGGGAGTCCTGGAACCAGCGTCCGGAACCGGAATTCACACTGGCCTCGTTCATATACAGGGCCCAGGTGTAGGAATCCATCATCTCCGGCATATTCAGAGGCGAATTGAAGCGGAAGCTGTTGCTGTAGTTCACTGTAGTCTTACCCTCTGCTCCGGCCTTGGTCGTCACGAGAACGACACCTCCGGCAGCTCTTGAACCGTAAATCGAGGACGCGGATGCGTCCTTGAGCACGGAAATGCTTGCCACGTCGTGAGGGTTGACACTGTTCAGGTCGCCTTCTATTCCGTCAATGAGAACCAGAGGACTTACTGAAGATCCGGATCCGATGGTTCCGGTACCTCTGATGTTGAAAGTCTTGTTTGAGTTCAGGGCTCCTCCGAGACTGCCCGTAGAGAAGTTCATGCCGGGCACTGTTCCCTGGAGGGCGTCAACAAGAGAGTTGACAGGTCTCGCGGATATTTCCTTGGAATCCACCGTGGAAACGGCTCCGGTCAGGTTCACCTTCTTCTGGGTACCGAAAGCCACGACTACCACTTCGTCAAGGTATTCAGGATTTTCTTCCAGGACGATGCTGATTTCTCCGCCTGTCCAGGTGACTTCCTTTGTCTTGTATCCCTGGATGGAGACTGTAAGAGTGGCTCCGGGTGCCACATTGTCCAGGGTAAATCTTCCGGAGGCATCTGTCATCGTTCCGTGGCGTGTTCCGGATACCAGAACATACGCTCCGATGACGGTCTCGCCTTTGGTGTCCATAACGACACCGCGGCAATTCTCATTCTGTTGCGAGACGATATCCGCGTTCGATCCAAACGCGGCTACCCCCCCCTCAAAGCTTATGCCCAATAAGCAAAGGGCGATTATAATCAATCGTTTACACATAATAATACATAGGTTGTTAATAGAAATAGTGTTGGTTTTCCCCGAAGGGCTGTGGTGAACAGATGTTTGGTTTGAATTTAGATGATGCGTGAGTAATGGTTAGATAAAATCAGTGTTAATTGTACAATTGGGGTTATAAAATGGCACTTGTGGACTACCATATCAGATAAAAAGAAGTACGCTATATTGTCTATAGGGCAAATAGTTGTAACGTGTCAGTTTCGTACAAAGAAAAGTATTATTTTTTAGATTTGCAATACTATGTTTCAATTCTCCCGAATTGCGGGCGTGCATTTCGGCAGGCTCAATGACCGTGCAGAAAAAACACCCTTTGCAGCCGTTTGTGTGCTTTGTAAAAAATTAATACATTTGAGAGATGATAAAGTTCTTTATGGTTAAATTTCCTGATATGAGAAAAATTTTCACGCTGCTGTTTTTGTCTCTGGCACTCTGTGCCGGAGCGGAGTCCGGGACTGGACTGAACCTACGCTGGGCTTATACCGGTTCACACTGTGTCGAAGGCGGAGCCGAATCCATTGAATTCCAGAACAAGGCCTTCAGCTATTCTGCTTGGCGCGGAGAGAGGGTCTGTGCGCAGGCCGTCGTGTCATCTTCAGAGGATCTGACGGATGTCTCTCTGTCGATAAGTGATTTGAGAAGCGGGAAAAAGACCATTCCGGCCGGGAACATAAAACTTCAGTTCGTCAGTTTCGTCACTTCCGATCTGCTGGATACGACAAGATTCTCACAGTGCGGTTACCGCGAGGACAAGTCCCAATGGGGAGAAGTGCAGGTGGCTGAGATTCTGGATATAAACGAATTTGCCAACGTTCCCGCCGGCAGGCTGCAGCCGATATGGATTACCGTGTCCGTGCCCGAGGATGCGGCACCGGGCAAATATACCGGTAAGCTGACGGTATCCGCCGGCAATGCCAGGCCGAAGAGTCTTTCTGTAGAACTCCGCGTCGTGAACCGCGTGCTTCCTCCTGCCAAAGACTGGAAATTTCATCTGGATCTCTGGCAGAATCCTTATGCCGTTGCGAGATATGAGAATGTCCGCCTGTGGAGCGAGGAGCATTTCGAGGCGATGAGACCGGTAATGTCGCTGCTGGCGGAGTCAGGACAGAAATCAGTGACCGCCACGCTGATCCATCGCCCGTGGAACGGCCAGACTTACGATCCGTTCGGCTCGATGGTGACGAGAATCCGCCGCATCGACGGATCCTGGCTGTTCGACTACACCATCTTCGACCGTTGGGTGGAATTTATGTTCTCGTTGGGAATAGACAGGCAGATCAATTGCTATTCTATGATTCCGTGGTCAATGGAGTTCTGTTATTTCGATCAGGCTACGGGAGCGAATACTTCCGTAAAGGCCGCTGCGGGCAGCAGCGAATATGAAGAATATTGGGGATGTTTCCTGAAGGATTTCGCAAATCATCTCCGTGCGAAAGGCTGGTTCGAAAAGACTATGATAGCGATGGATGAGCGCCCGCTTGATTCGATGAAAGCGGCGCTTGCGGTAATCCATAAATATGAACCGGATTTCAAGGTATCCCTTGTGGGAGACTATCACGAACCCATCATCTATTACCTTTCTGACTACTGCCAGTCATTCGCGCGCGATGCGGAGTTCCCTGAAGAGGTCAAGGTCCAGAGAAAGGAGCTTGGACTTTTGACGACATTCTATACCTGCTGCGCAGAGGCTCATCCCAATACCTTTGTCATTTCCGATCCCGAGGAGTCCACGTGGCTTGGTTGGTATGCCTTGGCCGGGGATTATGACGGATATCTCCGCTGGGCCTACAACAGCTGGCCCGAAAAGCCTTTGTCTGATCTCAGGTTCGTTACCTGGCCGGCAGGGGACTGTTCCATCGCTTACCCGGGTGGCCGCAGCAGCGTTCATCTCGCAAAGTTGGTGGAAGGAATTCAGGATTACGAAAAAATACATATCCTGAAAAGTGAATGGGAGAAGTCCGGCGACGAAGCGTCTCTCGACCGTCTGTCTGCCGTCCTCGAGGGATTTACTCTGGAGAATATTCTTAAAGAAGGTGCCCGGAAGTCGGTTGACGCAGCGAAATCGTTCCTGAACGAGTATTAGCTCGACGACCGTACAGACAAAAAGCGACCCCGGAGCTATTTCCGGGGTCGTATTCGTATTGGCCGCAGGCCGGGGAAATGCCGGCGGGATTGGCCGCAGGGCGGCCGGGAAAGTCTAGCGGAGGACCTTGTCGAGATGTTTGCGCAGGGCCTTTTCGCCGTCTAGCTTGCGGTTCAGGATTTCGCCGTCCACGATTAGGTAGCTCTGCGGGAGCTGCGTGACATTGTAGAGCGTCGTGGAGACTCCGGCGTTGTCGAAGAGGTTCACCCAGCCGAGCTTCTGGTTCTTCACTACGCTGGCCCAGAGCGACTTGTCGGTGCCGACAGCGATTGCAACCACCTCCAGACCATTGCCGCGGTAGTCATTGTAAATCGGTTGGAGCACGTCGGTGTTGAACAGCTTCTGAGCCGTGTCGGCCGGATTCCAGAAGTAAAGGAGTATGGCCTTGGCGTCAATCGCGCTGAGCGTGACTTTCTGTCCGGCGATGTCCAGGAGAGTGAAATCAGGGTATCCGAGTTCCTTCGCGGTGCTGACACGCGCGTTGAGACTCAGGAGCTGCTCGCGCCTTTCCGTCTCTTTGGTAAGCGCCTTTACATATCTGGAGTCTGGGTAAAGCTTTGACAGAGAATCAGCTACGCTTCTGAAATGCAGAGCGTCGGTAGTCTGGCTGAAGATAGGGAAACCGGCATTGAGGTTCTGGTAGAGGACCGGGATGCAGGTGAGCGAGCCGGTATTCTCCATTATGTATTTCACGCATTTGCGGTAGTAGGCGATGTAGAGCTTCGTCATCTCCTGGTTCGTGCCGGCGGAGGCCATCCGGGAGGCGAAGTCGCGGAAATCGTTCTCCACGCCGATGAGCTTGGTGCTCTCGGGCGAACCCTCCACGACGCAGCGGCCGAGAGTGTCGGTGCTGACATTGACCGCATCGCCGCAGTTGAGCAGGAGCGAGGCGACCTTCGTGTCCCCGTAGAACAGATAGACGAACTCAGGCTGCTGAGGCTCGACCGCGACCTTGCCGCGGAAGTGCCCGGAGGCGTCGGTCTTGAGGGTGTCGAGCGTGGTGTAAGTGTTCATATTCAGGAGCTTGACCACAACGTCCCTTTCCGGAGCGCCGGCAAGCGTACCTTCGATCTTAGCCTCGTTGCGGCTGCAGGCTGCAGCCAATATTGTAAGCCCCAGGAGGGCTGCGGTTTTAAAGATTCTCATATTCTCTCAAAATGGATTCTGCGATGGTTTTCTTCTCCTCATCGGTCACGACGGGTCTCTGCTTGCGGAAATCCAGATCCCCCTCGGTCTGAAGCGGAACGAGGTGGATGTGGGTGTGCGGCACTTCCATTCCCAGCACGGCCACGCCTACTCTCTTGCAAGGCACTGCGGCCTTCAGAGCGATGGCGACCTTGCGGGCGAATGCCCACAGACCCTCGTAAGTCTTTTCGTCAAGATGGAAGATATAGTCGTCTTCGACGTGCTTCGGGATCACGAGCGTGTGACCCTTGGCGAGGGGACTTGCGTCCAGGAAAGCGTAGTAATCCTCATTCTCCGCAACCTTGTACGAAGGGATTTCGCCATTGGCGATTCTGGTGAAAATGGTAGCCATATATTATTAAAGGGATATCTCCAGAATCTTGAATTTCATAATGCCTGAAGGGACCTTGGCATCCACGGTCTCCCCCACCTTGTGGCCGAGGAGAGCCTGGGCGATAGGGGTGGTGGAAGCGAGCTTGCCCTTGCTGAAATCAGCCTCGGTCTCGCCCACGATGGTGAATTCCATCTCTCTCTTCAGGGAGAGGTTCTCCACCTTCACGCGGTTCATAATCTGAACCTTTTCGGTGCCGATCTGCGACTCATCGATCACCTTGGCGTTCGCCACGAGGTTCTTGAGTTTCACTATCTTGACTTCGAGAAGGCCCTGGGCCTCTCTGGCCGCGTCATATTCGGCGTTCTCGGAGAGATCGCCCTTCTCGCGTGCCTCTGCAATCGCTGCTGAGATGACCGGGCGCTGCGCAAGTGCGTCGGCGAGTTCCTTCTTCAGTTTCTCCAGGCCGTCAGCGGTCATATAATGTACTTCTGCCATAATAAGTGCAATAAAAATAACTGGCAATCTCCACTGCTGGAGTCTTACCAATTAACCTTAACTAATAACTAAAAAATTAGGAGTCCTGTCTGCGTGACAGAACCCTTCGTCGCAGCAAATATATGAATATTTTTTGACAGAGAGAAAATATACTTTAATTTTGTGTGCTTTTAGATATTGAATATTATGGTAGTAGCTATTGTCGGTGCAAGCGGCGCAGTGGGACAGGAGTTCCTGCGCGTGCTCGAAGAAAGAAATTTTCCTATTGACGAGATGAGACTTTTCGGTTCCGCGCGCAGTGCGGGCCGCACTTATACATTCCGGGGCAAACAGATCACGGTCAAGGAGCTGCAGCACAATGACGACTTCAAGGGTGTGGACATCGCGTTCACTTCCGCCGGCGCCGGAGTGTCGCGCGAGTTCGCTGAGACGATTACGAAATTCGGCGCCATAATGATAGACAATTCGAGCGCCTTCCGTATGGATGAGGATGTGCCTCTCGTGGTGCCTGAGGCCAATCCGGAGGATGCCCTGACGCGTCCGCGCGGCATCATCGCGAACCCGAACTGCACGACCATACAGATGGTGGTCGCGCTTATGGCGATAGAGAAAATCTCGCACATCCGCCGCGTGCACGTATCGACCTATCAGGCGGCCAGCGGAGCCGGCGCGCAGGCAATGGCGGAGCTCGAGCAGCAGTACCGCCAGGTGCTCGCAGGCGAGGAGGTGAAGGTCGAGAAATTCCCGTACCAGCTCGCGTATAACCTTATCCCTCAGATAGATGTGTTCACCGATAACGGCTACACGAAGGAGGAGATGAAGATGTTCAATGAAACCCGCAAGATTATGCACAGCGATGTCCTCGTGAGCGCCACCTGCGTGAGGGTTCCGGCCCTGCGCAGCCATTCCGAGAGCATCTGGGTGGAGACCGAACAGCCGGTGAGCGTGAAGCAGGCCCGCGAGGCCTTCGCGTCCTCTGCCGGGCTCGTCCTGATGGACAATCCGGCCCAGAAGGAGTACCCAATGCCGCTGTACCTTGCAGGCAAGGATCCGGTCTATGTCGGCCGCATCCGCAAGGACCTGAGCAACGATTGCGGCCTGGCGTTCTGGATCGTCGGGGACCAGATCCGCAAGGGCGCGGCCCTGAACGCCGTTCAGATTGCAGAGTACCTCATCTCGCGCTAATTTCAACCCTGCTATAGAAAAAGCGGCCTTCCGAAAAACCGGGAGGCCGCTTTTCAATTTATATTTCCATACAGGCTTGCCTGTCTTTAATCAGTTGAGATTTAAGTTCTTCCAGCGAGTCGAAGCGGCGTTCGTCGCGGATTTTCCGGATAAACGAGAGGCGGATGTCGAGTCCGTAAATCTGCTCGTCGAAATCGAAGATGTTCGTCTCGATCGTGCGGGCCGAAGTCGAGGAAACCGTTGGCCGGAGGCCGATATTGCACATTCCGCGGAAATGCCCTCCGAGCGTCTCGACGCCTACCGCATAGACTCCGTTGCCCGGCAGAAGCTTGAGCGGCTCGTAGAGCTGCATATTCGCCGTCGGAAAACCGATGGTGCGCCCGAGACGGTTGCCGGCGACGACCACTCCGTGCAGCGAATACTCCCGCCCCAGCATCTTCGCCGCGTCATCCACGCGGCCTTCGGCCAATGCCGCCCTGATGCTTGTAGAGCTTATTTTCTCCCCTTCCCCACCGAAACGTTCCACGATTCTGCAGTCCAGACCGAGGCCATCCGCGAGGCTTGAAATTTCGGCCGGACCGCAATGGTCCGAGCCCAGACGGTTGTCATAACCCACTACCAGCGCGGTGCCGCCAAGTCTTTCCCTGACCACGTCCCTCAGATATTCTTCAGCGGTCAGACGGCTGAATTCCCTGGAGAAATCCAGCACTTCTATCCTGTCAACTCCCAGGGAATGAAGGATTTCCTTCTTTTCCTGAAGGGAAGTGAGAAGTCTGAGTTCGCGCGCCCCGTCCTGAAGGACCGTGCGCGGATGGGGCCAGAAGGTCACGACGACACTTGCCTCGCCGCGGCTTTGCGCAAGCGAGACAAGCGTATCGATGACTCTCCGGTGACCCAGATGGACACCGTCGAAAAATCCGGTAGCTACTACAGCCATTTCACGAGAGGGAAGTCCTGGCGGTGAGGAAGAAGGCTGTTCTTAGGATAAATTCTTGTGGCTACCTGATACATACCCGGTCTTTCAGGCAGGATGGATGCGTGGAAGTGCGCCGTGCCGTCGCTGGCCTCCACCAGTCCGAGCTCGATGCTCTCGCTGATGTGCTGCTTGCCCTTGTTGTCGGTAGTCACGAAGAGCATCTCCACACCGATTTCCTCCGGCTTCATATCGCCGAGATTCAGCACGAGGTCAGCCTTGAGTTCGTTCTTTTCGGAAAGTTCGAGCGAAGCGTCAGGCTGGGTATAGGAAATCACTTCCAGGTTCTGCCACTGGCGACGCACGTGCTTCTTCCAGTCGGCAATCTCGCGGGCCACCTTGTAATCGTCAGCCACAAGCTTTGCACTGCGCTCGCTCTGAGGCAGATAATACTGATTCAGATAGTCTGTGAGCATACGGTTCGTGGTGAAGTTGCAGGCCACCTGGGCGACTGTGTTCTTTATATAGCTGATCCAGCGTGAGGACAGGCCGTTCTCATCCACATCATAGTATGCCGGAGCGATTTCGTTCTCGAGAATGTTGTAAATCGTAGCGGAATCCAGTTCGTTCTGATAATTCTGGTCATCATAGGTTCTCTCCTGAGGAAGAGCCCAGCCGGCGCCTTCCCTGTAACCCTCAACCCACCAGCCGTCCAGTACGGAGAAGTGCATTACGCCGTTCATCGAGGCCTTCTCTCCGGATGTTCCGGAAGCCTCCTGAGGACGTGTAGGGTTGTTCATCCATACGTCCACACCCTGAACCATACGCTTGGCGAGGGTGATGTCGTAGCCCGGCACGAAGACAATCTTGCCGATGAAACGGTCCTGCTTGGAGATCTCCACGATCTGCTTGATGAGGTCCTGGCCGGCCTTGTCGGCAGGATGGGCCTTTCCGGCGAAGATGAACTGTACAGGACGCTTGGGGTTGTTCACGATGGCATCGAGCCTGTCCAGATCGGAGAAGAGCAGGGTGGCTCTCTTGTAGGTGGCGAAACGGCGGGCGAATCCGATGGTGAGGACATCGTCACGCAGGGTTTCGGAGATCGTAACTATCTGACGCGGAGAATAATGGTTCGTCTGCTGAGGGTCGGCGAGACGGTGGTTGATATTCTGGATAAGATCCTTCTTGAGGAGCTTGCGGGTGTTCCATACCTGCTCGTCGCTGAGCTTATAGATACCCTCGAAGCATTTCTTGTCATAATGATGTGTGGCGAACTCGTCCCCGAATACGGTGGCGTGGAGAGCCTTCCACTCCTTGGCTGCCCATGTAGGATAGTGCACGCCGTTCGTAACATATGTGATGTTGCTGAGTTCCTCAGGCAGATATCCCGGGTACATATTCGCGAATATTTCCCGGCTCACCGCCCCGTGAAGCATAGACACACCGTTTATGTTCTGGGAAACGTTCGCGGCGAGAATGCTCATCGAGAACTTCTCGTTGAAATCCTCCGCGTGAATCTTTCCGAGACCCATCATTGTGGTCCAGTCTATCTTCAGCAGGTCCGGGAAATGCCCCAGGTACTTGCGGAGCAGACCCTCGTCGAAGGCGTCGTGTCCTGCAGGCACAGGGGTATGGGTGGTGAAGAGGGATGAAGCCCTCACTACCTCCAGAGCCTCGAGATAGCCGAGATTCTCGTTCTGAACATATTCGCGGAGCCTCTCCAGACCGGTGAAGGCGGCGTGGCCCTCGTTGCAGTGATAGATCTTCGCATTGATGCCCAGCTTGCGGATAGCGCGGATACCGCCGATACCGAGGAGAATCTCCTGCTTGAGACGGTTCTCCCAGTCTCCGCCGTAGAGCTGATGGGTGATCTGACGGTCCTCCGGAAGGTTCGCTTCGAAGTCAGTGTCAAGCAGATAGAGGTCAGTCCTTCCGACCGCCACCTTCCAGATTCTGGCTGTCACGGTTCTGCCAGGGAAGGCTACCGCTATGGTCTGCCAGTTGCCCTCGGCATCCTTTACCGGCTGGACAGGTATCTTCAGGAAGTCCTGAGGAACGTATTCGGCCACCTGGTCGCCGTAAGCCGTAAGTTTCTGGGTGAAATATCCGTATCTGTAAAGGAAGCCCACAGCTGTGAGGTTCACGTTCATATCGCTGGTCTCCTTCAGATAGTCGCCCGCGAGGATTCCCAGACCGCCGGAGTAAATCTTAAGAGAGGTGTCCAGACCGTATTCCATACAGAAATAGGCTATGGACGGGTCCGTACGGTTTTCCTTCTCCTTCATATAGGCATTGAACTCGTCCATCACGGACTTCAGTCTGCCGAGGAATTCCTGATCTTTTGCGAGAGCCTTGAATTTCTTGATGCTCACCTGATCGAGGATATACATAGGATTGTGGCCGGAGAGGCTCCAGAGCTTGGGGTCGATGCTCTTGAAGAGGGCCTTGGCGCTGTCGTTCCAGCACCACCACAGGTTCTTACACAGGGTTTCCAGTCCCGAAAGGGCTTCAGGAAGGTGACGTGTCACCATAACGCTCTTCCAGGACGGAGAGTCAATTGCAATTTTGTTAAATTCCATTTTAAGATCTTCTTTTTCCACCGGGAACTTGTCCAGATGGGAAACTATTTTCTCTATCGCGAGGCTGTACGCCTCATTGTAATACTTTATCTGATTCTTCCACAGTGCAATGTCGGCGACGTCACGTGCCGACTTGTGATATTCCAGACGCCCTGCGGCATCGAGGGCGGCTATCTCGCGCAGACGCGCCTCAACGGCGGCCACGACATCGAAATAATTGTCATCATTGCGCTCCACTATGGCAATACCCGGATGAGGGGAAGGGTATTTCTCCTTTACCCATTGGCCGAAACCGGCCAGGCTGGTCGTGAGCGTCGGTATGCCGAAGGCGAGGCTCTCGAGCGGAGTGTATCCCCAAGGCTCGTAGTACGAAGGGAATACGGTCGCGTCGAGACCCACCATCAGGTCGTAGTACGACATATTGAATATGCCGTCGTTGCCGTTCAGGTACGACGGAATGAAGAGGACCTTGACCTTGTCTTCAGGAAGGTTTCTCAAACCGACTTCGGCGATGCGGCGGCTGATGGTGTCCCACTCGGGGTTCATCAGGTCGTGGGAAACCTGGGTGGTGTATTGCTCGGCGCCGGTTCCGGAGAGCTTGCGCAGAAGGTCTCTGTCCGGGCCGTTGTGTCCCGAAGGGATCATTATGAACGCCACTACCGGGGTCCCGTCGTAGCCGTGGTTCTTCAGGGCGGCGAGAGCGTCGATGAAGACGTCTATGCCCTTGTTGTGATACTCATATCGGCCTCCGATGCCCACCAGGATGGTGTTTTCGGCAGTCGGAGCTCCGGTCATCGCGGTGGCGACCTCCAGCATACGCTTGCGCGCGGCTGCGCGTTTGTCGTCATATTCCCCGTCGCTCGACGGAGTGAAACTGTCCTCGAAGCCGTTAGGGGTCACTATATCCACATAGCGCCCATAGAACTGGTGGCACTCCTGCGCGGTGATGGAGCTGACGGTGGTGAGCACGTCGGAATTCTGCGCCGAAATCTTTTCGAGCGAATGGCGGGCCACCACGCCGAAGCGGGCGGCCATCTCATCGCCGTTGTAGCTGTCGAGATGGTTGTAGAGGGGAAGGTTGTTGCTGCAGATGCAGCGGCCCATCATAGTCGCGTGGGTCGTGAAAACCGTGGCGATTGGGAGTTCCTTGTATTTCAGGTAAAGCAGGCCGGCGCTGGACTGCCACTCGTGGAACTGGGCGACGACCTTGTCGGAGGCGAGCAGGTTCGAGCGATAGAAGCTCTCAATGACCTTTCCGGCAGCATAGCCGAAGAGTGCGGCTTCCTTGTAGTCCCAGTTTCCGGTGAGGGAGTCCACGCCGAAACGCTTCCAGTATTCGGTGAGCACTTCGTTCTGCTGAGGCAGGAACTGCTTGTAATCCACGAGGATAGCTGTCGGCTTGCCCGGGACGTTCCATCTTCCGATGCGCACGCGTATGCCCTCGGAGGCAGCCTGCTGCCTCCAATTGCGGTACAGCGACTGGTCCTCGATGAAGTCCGGATTGCTCTCGGTTTCCATCCATACGTCGGGACCTATCAGGATATGATGTCTGCCCAGACAGGAATTAAGGTACAGGGCCTTGGTGGAGATCACCGTGTAAATGCCGCCGACCTTGTTGCAAACTTCCCAGCTTACCTCGAATAAATAGTCCGGGGTGTAAGTTGTTTCTGACATAAATGATTTTTAAGAATGGTCTGAACGGGCAGGCTATTCTTTAATGGGTTAATATCTTTCTATCTTCTCTCTGCGAGGGCGTTATCGACTCTTATGATGAAGTCGCTGAGGACGTTCATATAGTTTATGAAGGCCTCGTATGGAGTGTCATAAGGGTTGAAGCGCCGGTGAACCTCTCCGTCGGAGAAGAATTTGGTACACATATAATACAGATGGTCGCTCTCCTGCAGACGGCCGAACTCTTCCCAGAGTGTGGCGTCGTTCAGGATGGAGAGCTTCTCGGTCTGAGCATAGAGCTTGTTGAAGGCGTCCTGCTGCAGTTCGTTTCCGAGCCAGGCGGATACATCCCTTTCCTCATCGGCCCAGGAGATGGCCTCAGGTACGGAAAGCGGGCCTACGGCACGGAGTTTTGCGGCTGCGGCCGAAGGAGTCACGAAGCTGAAGCCTCCGTCTGCAAGAACGGTTTCCGGGAGCTGTTTCATAAACTCGAATATGCCGCTGTCCTCACTCTGATGCTCGCCGAAGGTTTCATAATCCATAAAGAGATTCAGAATCTCACCGTCGGAAGCCTTCATCCAGGAAAGGAATTTGTCGCAGGTCAGAGGCCACTCGTTCCAGTTTCTGTCCGAGAAACGGAAGGCGATGTCGTCGCTGAGGGAGTAGTTGCGCAAGAGGAGCTTCAGGCGCGGCTGGGCGTCGCAGCTATAGACGAAATCAGGACTTCTCCAGCCCATAATGTGCTTGGCACCCTCCGTGAGCATAGTCTTGAAGCCCATATCATAAACCTGATAGCCGATGGCATCGGAGTAGATGAGCTCGGTATTGCGGAATGCCTTCGGACTCACGCCGAAGTACTGCTCGATGGCGGCCTTGTGCTTGAGGACCTGGTGTCTGAACTCAGCCTCGGAAGCGAGCGATGCCAGAGAGTGATAGTAGGTTTCGGCGAGGAACTCCACGCAGCCGGTGTCGGCGAGGGCCTTGAAGCTGTCGATGACTTCCGGAGCGTATCTGGCGAACTGGTCCAGAGCGGTCCCCGAGATGGAGAATGCCACCTTGAAGCTTCCCTTGTGTGCCTCTATGGCGTCGAGAAGTATCTTGTTCATAGGAAGGTAGCATTTCTGAGCCACACGGCGCATAATGGTGCGGTCGGTGAAGTCATCATAATAATGAGAATCCTTGCCTATATCGAAAAATCTGTACTGTCTCAGCCTTGTAGGCTGGTGTACCTGGAAGTATAAACAAATATTCTGTTTCATATCGTCTGGATTACTGATTCATAAACTTTCTTGAGCTTGGCCGTGGCCTCATTCCACTTGAGTCTGTTCACCTCTTCGTAGCCGTTTCTGTTCGCGAAATCCGCAAGAACCGGGTATTTGAGCAGAGCGTAGATGTCGTCCGCAAGGGCATCGACATCCCAGAAATCGACCTTGAAGGCGTACTTGAGCACCTCGGCGGCGCCGGACTGCTTGGAGATGACGGATGGCACGTTCGCGCGCATAGCCTCGAGCGGCGAGATGCCGAAAGGCTCTGATACTGAAGGCATTATATACACATCAGACAGAGCGAACATCTTCTGGACGTCCGAACCGCGCAGGAATCCCGTGAAATGGAAGCGGTCCGAGATGCCCAGACGCGCCACCTGACGGATGCACCTGTTCATCATATCTCCGCTGCCGGCCATAACGAAACGCACGTGGTCGGTTCTCTTCAGAACCTTGGCCGCCGCCTCGATGAAGTACTCCGGACCTTTCTGGAAGGTGATGCGGCCGAGGAAGGTCACTACCTTGTCCTTCACTCCCCTTTCAGCCTTCATATCCTCGCGCCCGCTGAAATCCACGGCGTTGTGGACCGTTACGACCTTCGCGGGATCGATTCCGTATCTGTTGATGACAATGTTTCTGGTAAGGTCGCTGACGGTAACCACGCGGTCCGCGGCCTGCATTCCGCGCTTCTCGATGTCAAGCACGCGGGTATCGATGTGCTGCTCGTCGCCTCGGTCATAAGACGTGGCGTGAACGTGGACCACAAGCGGCTTGCCGCTCACTTCCTTGGCCGCTATGCCGGCCAGATAAGTCAGCCAGTCGTGGGCGTGGATCACGTCGAACTGGCCTGCGCGCTCCCTGGCGATGGTGCCCGCCACCATTGCGTAGCGTGCGACCTCCTCCATAAGGTTGGCACCGTACTTTCCGGAGAATCTGAACTTCTGTCCGAAACCCACTGCGGTATGCAGTGTGCCTTCCTTCTTCATCTTCTCTATCGCGGCATAGTACTCGTCCGGGTCCATATAAGGAACGAGGTTGGAGTCCACATAGCAGAACTTGACCTTGTCCATATATTCGTTGAAAGAGGATGCCGTATAATCGGGAACCACATCACTTGCATTGATGATGGTGGTGGCGCTGGTGTCCTCGTCACCGGATGCTGACGGCATCACGAAGAGAGTCTCCACGCCGTTGTTTGCAAGTCCTTTCACGATTCCCTCGCAGGCAGTGCCCAGACCGCCGGCGATATGGGGAGGAAACTCCCAGCCGAACATCAGAACTCTCATAACGACTCCTCCTCTCTGAATTTGGTCATTGCATAATCCACTGCCAGAAGTGCGGCCGTGCTGAGCGCCGAAGAAATGGCGCCGTGCGGCTCGTGAGGCGGGTCTCCGTCATAAAGCTCGGAGAATGCTCCCACTCCGTGTACTCCGAGGTCCTCGTAGAAGCCTTCTGTCAGCCACTGGGCCTTCTTCCAGAAGGACGGGCCCTTGACCTTGAAGCAGATATCGACATAAGGCTCGAGCAGGAACGGACGGGTGCAGCCCTGATGATAGGCCAGGTCCCTTTCCGGCTGAGGACCCTCATAAACTCCCCTGTACTTGACGTCGCGAGGCGACAGGGTCCTTATGCCGCGGCGGGTGACAAGCTCGTTGTCCACCACCCTGATGATGCTTCTGTAATATTCTTCAGGTACCGGAGAATACTTGACCCAGAGGGCGTAAAGCTGATTCGGACGGATGTCCGTATTCTGGCCGCCGTTATCCACATAATCGGCGAGGCAGCCGTTGCGTGCATTCCAGAACATACCGATGAAACCGGCCTTCACGGCATCGCGTACAGGAGTCCAGGTCCTGACGAATTCTCCGTCAGCCTCTCCGTAGGCGCTTTCCATCTCTATGGCGAAGCAGAGTGCGTTATACCAGAAAGCGTTGGTCTCCACCTGATATCCGGCGCGCTCCGTGACCGGACGTCCGTTCAGATAGGCATTCATCCAGGACAGCGCGATGCCGTCCATCTGCGCCCAGAGAAGTCCGTTGGGCTGCATTGCCACTTCGTTTCTGCGGCCCGGGGCATAGCTGGCTATGATTCCCTTTATGGTTTCGCCGTATTTGTTCCAGATCCTCACCGGGTCCGCCCCGAAATCGTCTATGTACTCCTGAAGCACGATAGGCATATACAGAGGGGCCTCCACCTGAGTCGTGCGGCGGAAGAGCCGCTCCTGCTCGTCAGCGATGAGGTTGTCCAGAATGGTTTCGAATTCGCGGGTGTTGCCGTCGGCATAAAGCGTAAGTCCCGGAAGGGCCATAAGTGTCTCGCGGAGCAGACCGGTGTACATCCAGGTCAGTCCCGCGGTTATCTTCTCGCGCTTGTTATGGTTGCAGATGAGAATCTTGGCCCAGTGGAGGAGCTGGTCTCTCCCTGCCTTGATCTCCGGGCATTTGGCCATAGTGTCCGCGAAGCGGCGCGACAATCCTGCCGGACGGGCCTCCTCGGTAGCGGCGGAGAACACCACGGAATCGCCTTCCTTCATCGTGAACTCGAAAATGCCCGGCACGAAGAGGTCCTCGCGGCAGTCGAAGCCGCGGCGGTATTCGTCGGAATAGGTGATTCCGTCATACCAGTAAGGGAAGCTCTTGAAAGTGGATTTGCCGGTGCTGAGCTGAAGGTTCAGGTTCGGGAAATTCTGATACATACAGAACGAGACTCCGTTCGGAATCTCACGGCAGGAGGTATCCGCCTCCGGATTCTGATGCGTAAGGGCGTGGATGTTTCTGAACGCCAGGAAAGGTTTAAGCTGTACAGTAGCCTTCGCCGGAGATTTCAGCAGTTCGTACTTGATGAGGACCTGAACGTCGTCAGGCATCAGAAGGGCGCTCTTGCGGAAAACTATCTCTCCGACCTTGTAGGTTATGCACGGTACGGGATCCGCCTGGAAATCCACTACGTACTTGTGCCCGCGGGGTTCATAGACGTCCCCATAGCAGTGAATGCCGAGGTTGAACTGCTTGCCGCCGACGATCAGGCTCTCGTCCAGCGCGGAGAGAAGCAGGAACTTGTCCCCTCCGAAGCGGTCCAGGGTAGCTGCCAGAAGGCCGTGGTAACGCCTTGTGTTGCAGAACACTATAGAAGTGTTGCAATAGGCTCCGGTCCTGTTGGCACTGATGATCTCCCTTTTCAGCGAATAGGAGAGATTCACCAGCTCGGACTTGTTGAATTTCAAAAATGCCATATATAAATTTAATCCGTTATGTTTTCCAATACTATGGCACAGCGAGCCGGAAGGTACAGGTACAGCCTGCCTTCCACGCTCAGATGCTCCTGCCCGGCGTGAAGTCTTCCGAAACCGTCGTACTCCTTCTCGTCCGAATCAAGCACCACTCTGTACTTTCCGCCGCCGACCTCGAAACCGTAATCCGTGTAAGAGGCGGACGGGTGGAAATTGAATGCAAAAATACAAGTTTTACGCTTGAATATCAACACTTTTTTCTGTTCATCCGCGATGAGTGGCTCTGCAGGGGCCGCGAGCAGGCGGAATTTGCGGATAAGTGAGATCATAGCGCCGTCGAAAGCCTCCAGACGGGAGAAGCGCAGGGCGGGATTGTCCGCAAGCGACCACTGCCGGCGCGCGTATTTGTAGGACCAGCCGTTCCCCTCGCGAGGGAAGTCTATCCACTCCGGGTGACCGAATTCGTTGCCCATGAAATTCAGGTAGCCGTTCCCGGCGGTCGCGGCGGTCACGAGCTTGATCATCTTCGAAAGCGCGATGCCGCGATCGACCGTAAGGTTATTCGAGCCGATGTTCATCCCGTAGTACATCTCCTTGTCCATCAGGCGGAAAATGATCGTCTTGTCACCCACCATCGCCTGATCGTGGCACTCCGCGTAGCTTATCGTCTTCTCGTCCGCGCGCTTGTTCGTCAGCTCCCACCAGATCTCCCCCATCGACCAGTCCTCGTCGCGACGTTCCTTGATCCACTTGATCCAATGGTCGCTCACACCCATCGCCATCCTGTAGTCGAAGCCGATGCCGCCCGCTTCATAAGGGGCCGCCAGGCCGGCCAATCCGGATACGTCCTCGGCGATGGTTATCGCCTGCGGGCGAAGCTCGTGAACGAGCTGATTGGCAAGGGAGAGATAGATGAGCGCATCCTCATCCACGCCGGAGTCGAAATAGAGGCTGTAATCTCCGAAATCCTTGCCCAGACCGTGGTCCCAATAAACCATACTGGTCACTCCGTCGAAGCGGAAACCGTCCAGATGATATTCCTCCATCCAGAACTTCAGGTTCGACAGAAGGAAACAGCGGGTCTCGTTCTTGCCGTAATCGAAACAGCGCGAGCCCCAGGCCGGATGATAGCCGGCGGCTCCCGTGTGAAAATAGATGTCGTCCCGGCCGTCGAAACGGCTCAGGCCCTCGGCCTCATTGTCCACGGAGTGGGAATGTACGATGTCCATAACCACGGAAATGCCGTGGGCGTGGGCCTCATCCACCAGAGCCTTGAACTCCTCGGGAGTTCCGAAACGGCTGCTGAGGGCGAAGAAATTGGAAACCTGATAGCCGAAGGAGCCGTAGTAGGGATGCTCCTGAAGGGCCATAATCTGTATCGTGTTGTAGCCCAGACGCACTATTCTCGGCAGGACCTCGCGGCGGAAATCGTCGAAGGTCGAAACGCCCTCCCGCTCGCCGCTCATACCGATATGACATTCATAGATAAGCGGCTGGACGTGGCGCCCGGGATTCCGGTGCTTCCATTCGTAAGGGACAGCCGGGTCCCAGACCTGGGCGCAGAAGACCTTGGTCACGCTGTCCTGAACACAGCGGGTGACATAGGACGGAAGTCTTTCGGCTCCGCCGCCCGGCCATTCGATGAAAAGCTTGTAGAGCTCGCCGTGCTTCAGGAACATTGCCGGGAGCTTTATCTCCCAGTTGCCGCCCCCTATGGGCTTCAGAGCATAAGCCTCGGTGCGTTTCCAGTTGTTGAAATTTCCGATGAGATAGACTTTCACCGCATTCGGAGCCCATTCGCGGAAGGTCCAGTCACCATTGGACTCCTTATGGAGTCCGTAGAAAAGATGGTTGTTGATGCCCTCCGAGAGCGACCCCTCGCGCGCGAAGAAGTCTCTCGTCTGCTGAATCCGGCGGTGGCGGGTCTCGATGGCCTCCGCGTACGGCTTCAGATAAGGGTCGGTTTCGTAAATCTTCTTTACTTTCATAGTCAATCGAAGGATTCTTCAGCCTTTTCCCTGACGCTGCACAGGTACGCCCTGCACTTTTCGATCAGTTCCTCAGACTGCTTTACATATTTCTCTATGTCGTCCAGGCCCGTGGCCGGGTCCTCAACCGCCTTGGCGACAGCCTCCAGCTTCTCCAAAGCCTTGTTGTAGTCAAAATCTTTCATAATCGTCTCA
>CAVFAZ010000058.1:0-10539 GCA_963620825.1 Kurthia senegalensis | reverse complement strand
CCAGTCCGCCGTCGCTCCAGGTGCCGTCGGAGTAGTAGTAGTCGCCGATTTTAGGCTCTGTGCTCGGGCGTGAGGTCTGCTGGACACTGACTTCGATGCTTGCGCTGAAGCAGCCTTCGGCGCTGCCGTCGCTGATTTTTGCGCTCACGCCGGACTTGCCCGGCTTGAGGGCTGTAATATATGCGGAGACAGTGTTGCCGTCAACGGTTATAGGCTCGCAGCTGACGATGTCCTCATCCTCCACGGACCATTCCACTGTCCTATAGGATACATCCTTAGGCAGGATGTCGGCGTCCAGTTTGAACTTTTCGCCTACGGAGATTAACTTTGCGGCGGTGGCGGTCCCGTCAACGCTGAGGCTGATGGAGGTCGCATAGACGGCATATACGCTTACATTGCAGCTTGCGCTCAGGCCGCTACAGGTGGCGCTTATCACGGCTTCGCCCGGGGCGACTGCAGTCACGACTCCTCCCTCGACGGTGGCGACCGCCTCGTTGTCGGATTTCCAGCTGACAAGAGGGCTGGTGGCGTCTTCAGGGGTGATTTTGAGGCTGAGGGTGTCGGTGGCAGCCACCTTGATTTTTGAGGTGGTCTTGTCGAGGCTGATGCTCTGCACGCCGATCGGGGCCACTGATACGGAGCACTCGGCGGGAGCGTCGAGGTCGTCGTGGATGGCGTAGATGGTGGTGGAGCTGAGTTTAAGGGCCTTGAGGTTTAGGCTTATTCCCTTGGCGGTAAGCTCGCTGCTCTCGATGGAGATGACGCTTTCGTCCGCGACGGTGACGATGACTTCACCGGCCCTGTCGGCAGGAGTCACATTCAGTTCCAGGGCTTGGGTCCCGTTAACCGGGACGCTGATCTCGGTCTGGGCGAACTCTACACTCAACTTTTCCTCGGGAGTCTCGTTGACTTCTGCCTTCTGGCCGCAGCCGGCGGCTGCAAAAAACAAAAGAGAAGCGGCGCTTCCCTTGATTAAGAATGTTTTTAAACTCATTTCTAACCAATAATCCACCCTGCTTTCGCAGAGCCTACACACTAACTAAAAGCCTGCAAGGGAACAGTTCCCAAGCAATAATGGTCCCAAATCTATGAAATTAGAATTGTAAACGCAAGATATTTTTTAAAAAAATTGATTTACGGCCCGCATTTTCGAATAACGGCAGGGGGAATTACAAATTGCGCCCATCGATGCTTCGGCCCCTCGACAGGCTCGGCGACCGCAAAGCTCAATCACCGCAGGCAGGCCAGGGGTTGTGCCTGATACCGGCCATAGCGACCATCTGAGCGTGAGCCTCGAGCAGAAGGCGGTGGGATTCTTCCTTTACGTTCTTCGACTGGTCCGGGAAGAGGGGCTCGCCCACGTGGAGAGTCACCAGAGGAATCTCCGGCTTGTCGAACCATTTATAGATACCCGTGCGGGGGCGGTAGGAAATCACCATCGGAATTACCGGAATATTATACTTGTACGCCATCGTGAAAGCCCCCTTGTAGAAAGGACGGATCGGCGCATAAAACTTCCAGCTGCAGGATTCCGGGAAGAAATGCAACCAATTCCCGCGGCGGTGATACTCGTCGAATGCCTCCGCGAAAGGCCGCATACCGCTCCGGGTTTCCGGCACCGGCACACCTCCCAGATAACGCATAAACCACATATCGCTACCCCTCATATGGTCCCCGTAAATCGGAAACCAGGTAGTCTTGTAGCCCGTCGCATCCAGCACGCACGCCATATCCCAGCGATACACGTGATTGCACACGGTCATCGCCCCGTTCTTGAAAAATTTCTTATTTCGACGCAGATTCTCCTTCCCCACGATCCTCAACCCGTAGCGAACTCGATTCAGCCAACGCACCATAAAGCGCAGCGCCGTGCGGTTCAGAAAATGATTGATGCGGGAGTGGAATGACTCATCATTATACGGAAACGTCTCATCCAGAACGACTTGCCGTCCGTTATAATACACCGGAGCTATCTTTCTGAACGGGTCGTCTTCCGGATACTCGATGTCAATGTCAGGAAGATACACACCCTCCTCAACCTCCATCTCGCGATATTTCAGATTGTCAATTCCCTTACCCATAAAGCATTAGAAATTCGAAGCCTTTTGAGCCGCCAGCTTCGGAAGTGTCTCGGCGTAATGCAGAAACTCGCTCCAGAGCATAGTCGAGGTTTGCATTGGACGGGCGAAGCCCGGCCGTGAAAGGTCCTCAACCCGAGAGCGTTCACTCCGCTCGAGCGAGTTCGCGATGCGGATGAACCGAAGGCCTGCGGCCAATGCTCCCCCGTCGGTCGAGGCTTTGTCGCCGACCATCAGCGCCTCTGCGGGCTGTACGCCCAATGCTGCACAAGCCTTCAGGAACACTTCTCTGCGGGGTTTCAGGCCTCCGAGCGCGGGACTTTCCCATACGGCATCGAAATCGGAAACGGAAAGTCCGATGGCTTCCAGCTTTTCCCGGGCATAGCTGTAATCTGAAAGCAGGGCTATCCTGTAGCCCTTGTCACGGAGCGTCTGAAGCATTTCTTTCACGCCCTCGCGCGGGCCGAAACGCTTGCGGATGATGCGCACCTGGGCCGGCATATAACGCTTGCAGAACCAGTCGCGGGCTTTAAGCGAACGCTTCTGCGAGCCCTTTCCCATCAGGGAAAAAAGGGCCTCATAATAGTCCTTCGCACTGTCGAAATGCCTGTCACGCAGCAGTTTGCGGAATTTGCGCTCCGCGCCCAGATAACTAATATGGAACGGATCGGAGAGTATGAGCCGAAGCGGGAATTGACGGGACTCGTAAAGGGTCCCGTCAAGATCGAATATGATGGCTCTTGGCATCAGTCTTTTACCACGAGCTCCTTGAACTTCGCGTGACGCTTCTCGTCCTGGAGCAGGATGTTCAGTTTGAACTGGCCGTCGCGTGCGCCCTCGGCGATGCAGCGGGCCTTGAAAGTCTCGAAGGACTCAGGGATAAGACGGTGAGTCACAGGGTCTTTCAGACGCAGGGAGTCGCGCTTGGCCACGTACTCGACGTTCTCCTCGCGAAGATACTTGTCCACGACTTTCGTAAACTCCTCGGCAGCGGCCTGGGTCGTGCTCCGGTCAGCGAACTCATAGTAGAAATGATATGCGGAGATGTCCAGATCCGCGAAACCGATGAAGAATTTGGTCTTCATACCGGTCTCATCTTCAGCCTTGTGGACGGCGTCGATGAACTGACGTTCGTGGAGCTTTTCGCCCGTGATGGTCACGATGCCGTTGATTTTCTGGATGAGATGGACGGTCGGGGTGTTTACGAACTTCGGACCGGCCTCGACGAGGTCATTCATATTGTAGCGGTACAGGCCTGCGAAAGTGGTCACGTAAGGGACGTAGCGCTTGCCCGGAACCAGCTCGTCGATCTGAAGGTATTTCGGATTAGGATTGTCCATATCCTCCTCAGAGACAAACTCATAGTAATGGAAATGAGGGAAGAGGACAGTGTTCAGGGTATCGTCCAGAACGAGACCGAAACGGCACTCTGAAGAGAAATATCCGAACTCCTGATGGAGCATTCCCTCAGGGAAGGAATCCTTGAACTTGTCGAGATAGACTCTGGTGTTTCCGCACTTCCAGGTATTCAGGAGCTGCATATTCGGCCAATAATGCTTCGGCAGAACGTGGTCGCCGTATTTCTCCTTCAGGGCGCGGAGCTCGGCCGCCCTCTTCGGGTTCGGCTTCACGCAGGCCTCAAGTTCCTTGCGCACTGCCGGGTCGAGCGAAATCTTGTCGGAGATGGTTCCCTTCTCGATGTCATTCACGTACTCATCATAGAAGCGGTTCACATTGTTCTGAAGCTCGATGATGGTCGAAGGGTTTGCGGTGACGATGAGGGTGACGTCCTGCTCGATGCCCATACGCATCAGCACATAGTAGCGGGCGTTGTAGTCCGCGATGGTGTAGACGCACTGAGGGTTCGAGTAGAGGGCCTTCACGAAGCCCGGGCAGTCACGCTGGGTAACTCCTGATACTGAGCCGAATACGGTTCCGTCCGGAGCGTAGCCCTCGACTACCTTGCCCACGATGGAGAGGATTTTTCCGCCGAATACATTCGGACGGTTCTTTATGAAATTGAAGAGCCATACCTTGGTCATCTTGCCGTAGATGGTCTTCAGATAACGCTCGGTAATCGGAATCCACTTCGGCTCGGAGGTCGTTCCGGAAGTGGTGGCGTAGAGTACCGGCTTGCCCGGGAAGAGAATATCGCTCTCTCCGTGCTTGTGCCTTTCTACATAAGGACGGAAATCCTCGTAGTCGTTCAGTTTGACATTCTGCTGCCACAGACGGAAGAGTTCTTCGTCGCTGGACGCCTTGAGGATGTCTGCAAAGTGGTGTTCTTTGCCATAGACCGTATCTTTGGCGTATTCCAGGATTTGACGGAGGGTGTTGGCAGTGGTTTTTCGCGGCTGTTTGCTGGCCTTTTTAAGCTGGAGATACTGTATGCCTCCGGCAATGCCGAGCAAAGTGTTGGCGACGAGTTTGTTTTTAGTACCCATCTTTCATACATTATTTTGTGCGCCCCGGGAGCGTTTTCCCGGTCCGCAGGTTCGGTTTGGTTCACAAATATAGTCAAAAAGAACAATATTCCTATAACTGCCGGGGCTCTATTGGTCGAAGACCACGCGGGCCTCGGCGAGGTCTATGGCTTCAATAGATTGATGGGAGCGACATATACACCGTCACTTCTTTTGTAGGCTCCTCCCACTCCGGTCAAAACCATAAGAAAAGATGGGGCACGCTCTTCGCTTTTCTCAATTATCTTATTCTTTAGAGTTTTAAGGGATTGCGCTCCGGCTTCTACCTGTTTCTCTCCGCCCAGTTTTATCTCTATCGCAGCCCACCTTCCGTCGTCAAGATGCAGTACTGCGTCACACTCCAGGCCTGCATTGTCTCTGTAATGCGAAACGGTCCCTCCCAAATAATTCGCATAAACAGAAAGATCCCGAACAGCCATATCTTCAAAAAACAGTCCGAAACTCTCCAAATCCCGTTTCAAATCTTCCGGTCCGATTCCCAAAGCCCGGCAAGCTATTGAGGTATCGACAAAATGCCTTGTAGGTGTGCTTCTGATGGAAGTCTTGGACCGGATGTTAGGATTCCAGGCAGGAAGGTCCTCGATTATATAAAGGTCTTTAAGGGCATCCATATAGTTGCCGTAAGTTTTCGTGTCCATAGTGCGTTCATTACTCCGGCATACGTCAGCTATTATGGTAGAAGCTGCGGCCTCTGTGGAAATATGCCGTCCATAGCTTCTCAGTATCATTTTCAGGACCTCCGGTTTTTTATCCCTGAAACGCTCATTTTCACAGTCTTCGAAAACAAACAGGCCATTATAGTAATTCTTGGTTATTTCTAAAGCAATCTCTTTAGGGGCCAGCACAGATATCGGCCAGCCACCTCTGCAAAGAAGGAAAGAAACATTGTCAAGAGAAAAATCTGAATTTGTATCCCAAGGGTAGTCGGCATCTCCATCAAACATGCTCTGTAAAGAAACGGTTCCTTTCGATTCCTTCGATTCCCAAAGACTCATAGGCCTCATCTTTACAGGAGTAATTCTTCCGGCTCCGCTGTGATGCACTTCCGTTTTATCTGCCGGCGTAGAACTTCCGGTCAGAATATATTTGCCGAACTGATACTCAAAATCCAGATCATCCTTTACCTGATTCCAGATGTCCGGCGCTTTTTGCCATTCGTCGATAAGCCTCGGCTTTTCGCCTTCAAGAACCCCTCTGGGATTCATTCTGGCCATAGCTATGGCCTGTTTCGTGTTGAGTTTCACAAAACTGTTCTGATACAACATACAAGTCGTCGTTTTTCCGCAAAACTTTGGACCGGCGACAACAACAGCCCCAGATGTCTTAAGCTTTAATTCCAGCTCTTTCTCAACAAGTCGGTGAAAATACATATCTCTTCTCTTTAATCTTGAAAGTTTGTACAAAGATAGTGCAAATTCCTAAGATTTTCAATGCAAAATTCCCAAAATTTTCAATATAAAACTCCCAAGATTTTCAATTCTCCCCCAAAAGAAGGGGTCGCTATTGGTCGAAGACCACGCGGGCCTCGGCGAATTTCAGGAAGATGTCGATGCGGAGCGGGAGCTGCTGCGCGTCCGTGGTGGTGTAGAATCGGAGCAGGGTCTCCTCCTTGGCGCGGCCTTTCTTGTCGGTCGTGTTTTTCACGAGGGTGAAGACTCGGCACTTGGCATTGCCGCTGCCGGTTTCGATGGTTTCCACGCCGGCGTAACGCAGGTCCTGCTCATTCACGTTGCGGGATTCGGCCATTTTCAGAGTGATGCGGGTGCCGGGCTTGAGAGAGGAATTGTCCATTGAGCGCACGTGCTGCACAAGTGAAATCATATCGTAGATGGGAGTGGTGCTCTCGCCGCCGCCCTCGCGGATGTGGCCGTCAGTGTAAGTCTTGATTATCCTGGCTTTATACTTTCCGTTCTCGCGGGTGAAGAAAGTCTTTTCATCGACGGTATCCTTGCCCTCGACGCAGCTCTTGCGGAAGAAAAGAGGTGTACAGTCTTCAGTTATGAATGTCTCGAGGGTGTCGCGGAGCACGAACAGTCTGTCCGCGGCGCGGTTGCCGTTGGCTATGAGCGAGGTACGGAACACCTTCCGGCCGTTATAGACGGTGGCGCGGGTGTCGAGGGTGGCCCTGCCGGCGTCAATCCACGACCAGGCCAGTTTGAGCTGCAAGGTGTATTCGAGATGCTCTCCATCCTTGAGAATGTCCGTCGAGCCGGCCTGCGGGGAAAGCAGGAGGGCAGCTATGATTATTGCTATCGTCTTTTTCATATCCGTTTGGTTTTGTTCTCTCGCCGTTTACGCGAATCTTGTATTTATCCAGTCGGCATTTACTCTGCAGAATCCCTTCAGGGACTCTGTGAGCTGGGGGTTGCGGCGGATGATGCCGGCGCTGTCCTCATAGACATTGAACCCGACCTCAGCCACCTGCATCTGACCGTCCATAGGGTATGCGAACTGGATGTGGTGGTCGGAGCCGTCAACCCTCAGGAATCGGAACGGGACATCGGAGATTTTCTCCGCGAGCTCTTTCGAGTTTCCGATCAGCTCCAGGCGGGTCAGATGCTTGCAGAGCTCCATTATGGCGTCATCGAAGCCGGCATCGAAGATTTTCACCTTCTCTATGAGTTCGCCGGGCTCGTCCACAAACCTGAGGACGTAGTCGGAAAGTTCTCCGATCTTCCCATACATCTCCCTGGCCTTGTCTTCCAGATTATCATCCCCCAGAGTGAGCCAGAACATAAGTTTCGCTTCCGGGTCGTGATAGAGAAGCCGGCCTCGTACCAGATTGCGTTTGCCGCAATGCGGACATTCCCAGAGGAATGCGGAGCCGTCCATCACGGCAGCCTTCAGTTCCGGCGAAGTCGAGGTGTTTATACTGTCATATATCTGTACGGGGGATGTTTCCCCGCAGTGAGGGCATCTGCTGTAATTTTCCATATCCATAGTCAGGGCTATATTCAAATATCGGCCCCTTTTGTGCAAAAATACTAAAAATGACTATATTTGCGAGCCTTTCTGCGCCAGCGTCGCAGGAATTGACCGTGCATTAAAGTTATAAACCGTACATATATGAAAGAAAATTTCAAGTCCGAGGATTGGATGGCGTGCTGGCTCGGCTTTATCGTCATCATCATCGCGATAGTTTCCGTCCTTACCGGATGGTTTGATTTCTCAGCACTTAAATTCAAGACCTGGGCACTGTGGGAAAATGTCGATGCGGCAAGCCTCTGGAGCCAGTTCACCTGGGCATTCGTGGGAAAACTTGTCCTGACATTCGCCGTTCTGGCGATTCTTTTCACCGGAGCCGTGAAGATTCAGGGCGGCAGCGTGAAGAAGTATCTGCCGGCATTCGCAATGCTTTTCTTCCTCGCCATCATAGTGCGCCTCATCAGTGCCGAATTCACTCTCAACCGTTATCTCGAATGGGCTTTCTGGGCTCTTATCGTGGGCCTTCTGGTTTCCAACACCGTCGGCGTTCCGGAGTGGCTCAAGCCTGCAGTCAAGACTGAATTCTACATAAAGACCGGTCTCGTTATAATGGGTTTCTCGGTGCTTTTCTCCACCATCGCCAAATTCGGCCTCTACGGTCTCGGAATCGCCTGGATAGTAACACCTCTCGTTATCATCTTTATGTGGTGGTTCGGAACGAAGGTTCTGAAGATCGACAACAAACCTCTGGTCATCACTATGGCCTCCGCCACCAGCGTCTGCGGTACTTCCGCAGCCATCGCTACAGGTGCAGCGTCCAAGGCCAAGAAGGATGACATCGCTATGACTGTCTCCATCTCCATCATCTTCACCGTGCTTATGATGGTGTTCGAGCCTATGATCATCCGTGCGGTGGGTATGAGTCCCATTATGGGCGGTTCCATCATCGGAGGAACCATCGATTCCACAGGTGCGGTAGTTGTGGCCGGTACAGCCCTCGGCGGCGAGGCCCAGACAGCTGCAGTGCTTGTGAAGTCCATCCAGAACATTCTCATCGGCTTTATAGCCTTCTTCGTGGCCATATTCTTCGCCACTCACGTGGATAAGACTCCGGGTACCAAGGTCGGCGCTTCTGAAATCTGGGTTCGTTTCCCTAAGTTCATCCTCGGTTTCTTCGCCGCATCCCTTATCGCTTCCTTCATCATTCTCCCTATCTTCGGAAATGATCAGGTCGGTGCGATAAACAAGGTTCTGGACCAGTACAAGAACTGGGCTTTCGTGCTCGCTTTCGTTTCCATCGGTCTGGACACCAACTTCAAGGATATAATCAAGAAGACTCAGGGCGGCAAGCTCGTATGGCTCTACATCGTGGGTCAGACCTTCAATATCGTCCTTACTTTCTTCGCCGTATGGCTCCTGCTCTCAGGCGTGATCTTCCCTATCCCGTCCCTGAGCTAAGCTTCTGACCGTATTATGGCAGGAATGAAAAAGACATGGAAAGTGGTCACCATCATTGTGATAGCGGTCACTTTTCTTGTTGCAATATACATAATGGCCAACGGACTGGGGCTTGTCCCGTCGCTGGATTTCGGCGCGGGGGCGTATTACTATGCCGACATCCCGGGCTTCGAAAAGATCGTCCGCAGCGACGCCTACGACTCGCATCTGCCCCTGTGGCTGGCCATACTGCTGTTCCTCGCCTGGGGCGCCTTCGTCTATTGGCTCTGGACCCGCATTGACAAAAAAGGATGACCGCAAGGCCATCCTTTTTTGTGGTTTGTCCACAAAACCCGGCAATTCTGAGGACAAATAACCCTTGCGTGGAGGTTTGTCCCTAAAACCCCGCCATTCTGAGGACAATTTTACCGCGCCAGGTACACAAGCCCCGCGCGGTCTTCGACCAATAGGGTACCGGTTATTTCGCGGCGAAGGCGTCGATTTCGACTTTGGCGCCTTTTGGGAGGGCGGCTGCCTGGTAGCAGACGCGGGCTGGTTTGTCGCCCGGGAAATATTCCGCATAAACGGCGTTCATTGCCCCGAAATCGGCGATGTCGGTAAGAAGGACCGTGGTCTTTACCACGTCATTAAAACTGTATCCCGCCTCGGAGAGGATATGGCCTATATTGTCTAGACTGCAGCGGGTCTGGGCCACAACATCTTCAGGCATAGCGCCTGTAGCTCCATCGACAGGGAGCTGGCCGGAAATGAAGAGTACGCCACAGGCCTCAATGGCCTGGGAATATGGGCCCACAGCTGCGGGGGCCTTCGGAGATGCGATAATTCTTTTCATATTATTCTGGGATTGATCGGTAACCGCGAAAAGTCGCGGAACCCGATGGTGATTATTTTTCCTCTATTACCGAGCCGTGGTCCTTTACGACGGCCTCCTTCCACTTGTCGGTGTATCCCGGCTGGGTGATGTGTATCGGAAGTCCCTCATAATCTTCTGAGTGAAGGAAGTTTCCGTTCTCGTCCTGAGCCTTGACATTGCCGTCAATGAACTTCACGAGAAGAGTTTCCTCGAGTTTGGTCCAGGCTGCGAACTGGGTCTGGGCTGTATTGACCGTATATTCGGTCAGGGCCTTGCGGACCTTGCGAGCGGCACTCTTTCCGCCCTTGCCGTAAAGCTGGAGGAGCTTGGCATCATTGGCCGGAACGGCCGAATTCATCTGTTCGTTCTCGAATGCGTCAACCCTCTCGCGCACGTACGGGGCCATCTGATTGTACATCTTGTAGCAGGCGTTGGTGACGCGGTTGCACATCCAGAATGTGGATGTCGGGGAGTATGTCAGCATATTGCCGTTGCCCACGCGCAGGCACTCGGGGACTTCGGTGGTGTTCGCGTAAATAGGTGTGAGATAGGATGTTGCGGCATCGTCGCAGCCGAACCACTGCAGGGCTCCGATGATGTCTGGAAGTCCGGTGCGGGACTGTGCCACGAACCAGAAACCTGTCTGCTGGGTAGCGAGTGCGCGCTCGTTAAGATAGCTCTTGCCCCCGTATTTGAAAGACATCGGTCTCCAGCGGTACGGAAGTGCGTTTCCGCCGGCGCC
>CAVFAZ010000057.1:0-14481 GCA_963620825.1 Kurthia senegalensis | reverse complement strand
AGCGATTCGCATCGGGCTTCCATCCTTTCGTGCTGCCGTTTATGTTCGGTATGGTATTCGTGCTCGGATACTGTATCTATGGGGTGCTGCACATTTATTTTCAGCTGGACCACAAGGAGAGGCGGCAGTTCCTGCTGTCGCTGATTACGCCTGCGACCATCTGGAAAAACATACGGGACATATTTCTCAACTGCCTCATTCACGTTAATTTATGGAAGAGGAACAAGGTCCTGGGCTATATGCATTCGTCGATTGCCTTCGGCTGGTTCATGCTGATCGTGCTGGGGCATATCGAGTGCTGGGTCTATATGCCGCACAGGGTCAAGTTCCTGTACTACCCTATCTTCTTCAATTATTTCGTGGCGGAGAATGAGACCACGGTGGGCGGGGCGATTTTCTTCTTCCTGATGGATTTCTTCCTTCTGATGGTGCTTAGCGGAATCGCGCTGGCCATCATCAAGAGGGTTCATTCGCAGCTTTTCGGTATGAGGCGCACTACCCAGCCTTCGGCGCTGGACCGCGTGGGGCTTTATTCCCTGTGGCTGATTTTCCCGTTAAGGCTTCTGGCTGAGGCGTTTACTGCTGACATAAGCGGCGGAAGTTTCCTGACGGTTCCGATGAATCATCTGTTCGGAAGGTTCCTCGGGGATACTATGCATATGCTGCCTACCTGGTGGGCATATTCGATCTGTCTGGGAATCTTTATGACGGTGCTGCCGTTTACGCGCTATATGCATATCCCTACGGAAATGCTGCTGATTCCGATGAGGAATGCGGGGTTGCGGATCGTGCACGCACGACGGGGCTTCGCCAAGGCTCAGGTATGGGCCTGTCCTAATTGCGGTGTCTGCATCGATGCGTGTCCGATGAATGTGAAGAAGGCGAACATCAAGGATGCGACCGTATATCTGAACCGTCAGATCCGCCGGGGCAACGAGAAGAGAATCGAGGAGATAAGCGACAAGTGTCTTCTTTGCGGGAAGTGTACTCAGGTGTGCCAGGTAGGGGTCGATGGACCGGCTCTTCGTATGGCTCAGAGATCTATACGGAAGTATTCATATGTTCCTGATTATAAAAATATTGTAGTGGGTACGGACTCCCCTGGCGCCGAGGCTGCGCTCTCTGGTTTTCCTTATAATGATGCGAAGAATCCGGCCGTGACTGGCGGATCAGAGGCAGGTGGGAAGGTGCTGTATTTCGCGGGCTGTATGACTGCGCTGACGCCTTCCATCAGCCGGGCGACGGAGTCGCTGCTGCGCAAGGCCGGGGTTTCATATTCCTTTATGGACCGCGACGGAGGGCTGTGCTGCGGCCGGCCGCTGCTGATGGCCGGGCGATATGACCAGGCGCGTGAAATCATCAGGAAGAACCGTTCGCTCATTATGGCTTCGGGAGCGGACACGCTTCTTCTATCCTGCCCGATATGCTACAGGATTTTCTCAGAGCATTATAAGCTGGACGGGATTCGGGTGGTTCATCACAGCGTTTATTTCCAGGAACTTATAGCGAGCGGTCGTCTTTCGGTTTCACGCGGAGAAGAGCGTCTGGTATTCCACGATCCTTGTGAGCTTGGACGCGGCAGCGGCATCTATGAGCAGCCTCGAGAGGCGCTTTCTGCGGCCGGCACTCTGGTGGAGGCCGCGAAGTCCCACGGCGAGAGCATCTGCTGCGGCGGGTCCCTGGGTTCGCTCACACTGTCATTCGCTCAGCGTGAGCCGATTACGCGGGCTTCCCTGGAGAATCTCTGCGCAGACTCCCCTGACCGCATAGTAACCGCCTGTCCTCTCTGCCGCTCCACCTTCGCCCGCTACTCCGACCGCCCGGTCGAGGATATCGCGGAGATTCTGGACCGCGCCGTTGAATAGCCCTCCCCTGCGAGAATCTCGCCGAGGGTCTCGACCGAGAGTATCACTAATACTGGGGAGCTGACTTCCCAGCCCCCTTGTGTCGCAGCAAGCTGCTCCTTATGAGCTTCGATTTAAATGATTATAGGGGTGTGGCTGAAGGCGGGGAGGTAGACTGTCAGGAGGTCGGAAGTTCGGATTTTCATGAAGCAGCCGACGGTGCCGTCGCTGCAGCAGAAGGTATCACTTTCTGTTATCTCCCTGTCTATCACGAAGTTAACATCGTGGGCTGAATCCAGACAGGCGCTCAGGATAGTGGATGCCCCGTGCTCGGTTCCGACTTTCTCCATAAGGAGTTCGGCAGAGGCGAATGAAACTCTCGGAATCCCGAGGGCCGCCCCGAAATCCTTGGTGACGAAGGGCTATACGGTCGCGATGGACACGCGCGGAACGCTCGACTGGCGGGGCGGCGAATGCGATGGGAGGCCGCTGCTCGTGATTACGAGTGAGGATTGTCCGAAGGAATATCTGGACGCGATGGCCGCGAAGGGGATTTCGTGGATTGCCGCAGGAAGCGGGCACATTGACCTTCGGGCAGCGATGGAAGTGCTTGGAAATGAGTTCGGTGTGAAACGCGTGGCAATAGTTGGCGGCGGGCACATAAACGGCGCGTTCCTTCAGGCGGGGCTCATAGACGAGGTCAGCGTGATGATTGGGCCGGGCATCGACGGCCGCAAGGGAATGACGGCGGTCTATGACGGCATCGAGGACCACGACTTCGGCCCGGTGCTGCTCGACCTGCGCAGCGTCGAGCGCGTCGCCTCCGGCACCGTATGGCTCAGATATTCAGTGAAATAGTCTTTTGTGACAAGTAAAAATAACCCACCTCATCATTCTCCTCAGAATCACCGCCCCGCTAAAACGTTTTCTTGGGGCGGTCAGAGGTAATTTAGCGGTCCGCGGCACCGTTAAAACGTTATTTAGGGGCAATCGTCTCCCTCGATTACGACGGGGAGAGAGGTGAGGGATGATGAAGAGATGGGAGATAGTGGGAATGAAGAAATGGGAATGAAGGAGTGGAGAGGAAAAAGTGGAAAGGAAAGTGTGGAAAGGAAAGTGTGGAAAGAAGGAGAATACTTAGAGGAAGTGGAAAAAAATAATATTGGCCGGCTCCCTCGAGCCGGCCAATATTATGATGAGGATGCACAACGCGCGGTGGTTTCGACAGGCTCAGCCACCGCACGCGGAACTACTTCAGCGTGAAGCTGACGGAGGTGCGGATGTCGTCGGAGGCAGACCCTATCAGAAGCGTGAAGTCGCCCGGCTCGTCAATCCACTCGTGGCGGTCGGCGTCGAAGAACTTCAGAGCGGACTCGTCGATGGTGAATTCGACATTGGCGGTCTCGCCCGCCTCAAGATAAACCTTCTCGAAGCCCTTGAGCTCCTTGTGCGGACGCGGGAGAGAAGACTCGGCGTCACTCACATAGAGCTGAACCACCTCTGCGCCAGCTACTTTGCCCGTATTGGTCACAGGCACTGTGACCTTGAGAATTCCACCCTTCTTCATAACGGAAGCGCTCAGAGCGGCGTCGCCGTACTCGAAAGTCGTGTAGCTCAGACCGTGACCGAAGGCGAAGAGCGGAGTGATGCCCTTCTCATCGAACCAGCGGTATCCCACGTAGATGCCCTCCTTGTAGAAGTATTTGCCCGTGTGCGAGAGGCTGTCGCCCTCGGCGTGCGCCGGAGAGTCAGTCAGATGCTTAGGGAAGGTGAACGGCAGCTTGCCCGAAGGATTCACGTCGCCGAAGAGAACATCAGCGAGAGCCTCTCCGGCCTCGGTGCCCAGGTACCAGGTCTGCAGAATCGAAGGAACCTGCTCCACCCAAGGCATAGCGACAGCGTTGCCGCTCACGAGCGAGACGACGAGATTCTGATTGGCCGCGGCCAATGCCTCAATGACCTCGTCCTGGCCATACGGCAGACTCAGGGAGAGACGGTCGGCGCCCTCGCAGTCCTGATGCTCGGACTTGTTCAGGCCACCGACAAAGATCACGCAATCTGCATCTGCGGCTTCTTTAACCGCCTCAGCGATAAGCTCTTCCGGGGAGCGGCTCTCACTCAGGTCCTGTCCTGTGGTGACGCCGTTATAGCTTCCGTCCACATCACCCACATAACCGCGTACCCACTTGACGGAAATGCCGTCCTGCGCTGCGCGGGCACGGATACCGCCCAGAGGGGAAATCTCCTTCTCGACCTTGAGCGAGGACGAACCTCCGCCCACGGTCATCATCTTCACGGCGTTCTCTCCGACCACGAGAATCTTCTTCGCAGCCTTAAGCGGAAGAACGGCGCCGTCATTCTTCAGAAGCACGATGCCCTCCCCGCCTATCTTGCGGGCGGCGGCATAATGGGCTTCAGAAC
The DNA here is from genome assembly GCA_963620825.1 of Kurthia senegalensis. Taxonomy (GTDB): domain Bacteria; phylum Bacteroidota; class Bacteroidia; order Bacteroidales; family UBA932; genus Cryptobacteroides. The sequence continues at coordinate 10,216 of CAVFAZ010000057.1, read as the reverse complement.
AGAGGGAACCGAAAGGTTTGTGAGTATTCATCGCGGTGCGGAAAATGAGCCTCAGGACATTTCGTACCTTGGTATCGAGTTCAGCCACAGGCAGTTCGCCCGCACGGAGCTTTGCAAGATAAGGAGTGGCGAGGAAATAATTGTCATAAGCCTTGGTGGCACCCATCGTAAGACCGTTGGTCCAGGTACCGAACTCGAGATCCAGACCGCCGTGAGCCGTCTCATCAGTGGAATGGACGCCGCCCCAGTCGGAAATCACAGCTCCGTCGAATCCCCACTCGTCACGCAGAATCTTCTTCGTGAGAAGGGTGTCGGAGCAGACATAACTGCCCTTGTAAAGGTTATAACTGCTCATTATCGACCAGGCACCGCCCTGCTGTACAGCGGCCTTGAAGGCCGGGAGATAAATCTCGTAAAGCGCTCTGTCATCGAGGTCTACATCGATGGTGTGACGGTAGGCTTCCTCATTATTCAGAGCGAAATGCTTGACACAGACAGCCACTCCGTTCTTCTGGACTTCCTGAACATAAGGGACCACCATCTGACCGGAAAGATAAGGGTCCTCGCCCATATACTCGAAGTTGCGGCCGTTCAGCGGAGTCCTGTAGATGTTCACACCGGGACCGAGAAGCACGTCCTTCTCGCGGTAGCGGGCCTCTTCGCCGATGGACTTGCCATAGAGGGCGGACATATCCCTGTTCCAGGTAGCTGCAAGGGCGGTGAGAGCCGGATAGGCAACTACTGAATCGTTGGTCCAACCTGCCTGCTCCCACTCGTCCCAAAGTACTTCAGGCCGGATGCCGTGAGGACCGTCGGTACACCAGAGTTCAGGAATTCCCAGACGCGGCACTCCCGGAGAGGAGAATTTGGACTGGGCGTGTACCATAGCGACCTTCTCTTCGAGGGTCATACGGGAAATGGCGTCTTCGACCCTCTCTTCTATCGGAGCATTCTCGTCCAGATAGACAGGGCCGTTGAAATTGCTGCTTGCAGGGGCATTGCCACAGCCTGTGGTAAAGGCTACAGAGGCAAAAAGCAGGATGGAGGTAAGTCTTATTTTGTGCATATGTAATTCATTTTAAAATTCTTAGTTCCCTGTCGCCCAGAATCTCTCGGGTGAGAAGAGGGGCGTTCGTGGTGATGCAATCGACACCGAGCTCAATCATCTTCTTTATGTCATCCTCCTTGTTCACGGTCCAGGCATTCACGCTCATTCCCAGAGAGTGGGCCTCGCTGACCCATTCAGGATGGCTGCTGAGAACATTGTACTCATAATCTATTCCGTTGATTCCCATAGCGTGGAGGTCAGAAGGAGCCACATCGCCGTTCAGATACTGATTCGTGAATTCCGGAGCGAGCTGTGCGATCCGCTTGCAGACATTCATACTGAAGGAAATGAAAATCACGCGTGAAGGGTCATAAAGATTGTGCTCCTTCATCTTCTGAAGGGTCAGATCCACGAGGGCATTCTCGTGCTCCGCGCTATACTGGGACTTGAATTCCAGAACAAGGACTGTAGACTTGGACTTGGCACCCTGATCGAAATACTCGTCGAGAGTAGGCAGCTTCTCCCCGTTCTTGAGAGCGAACTTCTGCAGATCGGCATAGGTGCTCTTCTGAATGTCAGTACTCTGGAAATGTTCGTCGTGATAGATGACGATCTCGCCGTCAGAGGTAAGGTGAATGTCGAACTCGCTGCCCCAGAGCCCTGCGGTCTGAGCCTCGCGAAGAGCGGCGACGGAATTTTCAGCCCTGCCTGCTCCGTCGCAGTCCCAGAACCCGCGGTGCGCCGCGATGGCGATGCGCGAGCCCTGCTGCCCGCATTCTCCAGAAGAGCAGCAATCCTGTCCGTAAACTGTCACGGCAGACAGCGTAAGCGCTGCTGCCAATACGAATTTTGTAAAGATGTGATTCATAATATTATAAATTGATTATTCCATATCAAGCGCCTCGACGAGAAGCGACAGCGGATGCTTCACCTTGAACCCCGTCGAACGTTCTATCTGCCATTTGCAGGTCTCGCATTCTGTGATGACGAAGTCCGGCGCAACATCTTCTATCTGGCGGAAAAGCTTGCGGCCCACCGCCCGGGAGACTTCGTAATTCTCCTTCTTGCAGCCATAAGTACCTGCCAGACCGCAGCAAGCGCTGTCCAGCAGAACCACCTCCAGGCCCGGAATCATAGCCATCAGCTCGCGCGTGAATATGCTCCAGCCAAGCCTTTCCAGATGGCAAGGCACGTGGTAGGCCACTCTGGCGTGGAAATCCGGCTTGAATTTGAGAGTCGCCTCTCCCCTTTCGAGGACTTCACATACGAACTTGAGTACGAATGAAATCCGGGAACGTACCGAGGAATTATCGACTCCCAGCACCTCCGGATATTCGTCCCGCATAGTCAGGGCGCAAGTGGTGGAAGTTGTGAGAACCGGTCCTGAAGCCTTCGAGAGGACTTCCACATTGTGCCGCGCACGGCTTCTGGCCTTGTCGAAACTGCCTGCCGCAATCATCGCCACCCCACAGCACTTCTCCCCGTCCAGAAGCTTGACTCCGTAACCGAGCGCATTCATCAGACGAACGAAATCCACTCCGAGCGACGGGAACATATAATTAACATAACAGCCGTGGAAGTAATTGACACTCTTAGTATAAGCCTCCTGCGACTGAGCAAGGGAGCGCTTGAACACACTCTCGAAAGTCCGAGACGCAAAATCCGGAAGCGGAGCCTTTCGCGCGACTCCGGCGACGGAATCCATTGCCTTGCGTGCCAGGTCGTTACCCAGCACGGCATTCACCACAGGAGCGAAAGGAACAGCCACGTGACCCATAAGGTCGGTGTTGCTCATCATAGCATCGCGCAGCTTTACCTTACCCGAACCGAAGCGTTCGCGCGCCGTCTGGATGATGTCGGAAATCTTCACTCCCGACGGGCAGGCCACATCGCACCTCTTGCAATTCAGACAGTACTTGAGACTTTCATCGAAATAACTGCGGTTGCGAAGTCTCAGCCGCTCTCCGTCAGGTCCGGCCTGCTTAGGCCCCGGAAACAACGGATTTGCCTGGATTATAGGACAATACGCAGTGCAGATCGTACATTTGACACACTGTTCGAAGCCATTGGTTTTCGTCAGACTCCCCATAATCACCTCCCTTTGCAGATATTGTCGGCAACGCACATCGCGGAAATTATCGCAGTTCCCGCACCGCTGCCTTCGTTCATCGAACTGCTTCCGCTCAGCACCGACCCGACCGCATAAAGATTCTCCACTCTGCGGCCATTCAGAGCCGGATGCAGTTGAGAATCAGTCGCTACGCCGAAACTCATATAAGGCTGCGAGGAATAGAAATTCCTGCGGCACCAAAGGTTCCTGTCGTGCTCGTAATCCACGTCCAGACCGAAAATCGACTCGTAAATCCCGTCGTGATCCGAGTGCAGCCCGCGTCCGAAGAAACCCCCGCTCGCCAGCACGAAAACATCGGCATGCAGGGCGTAATCGCCAAGATTCGAGGTATTTACAGACTCCAGAGTTCCTTCGCGGAATTTTCCGCCGGTCACACTGTCGCCTGCCAGGAGCATTCCGCCCAGCTGTTCATAGCGGCGGCGCAGCTGCATCTGCAGCCTAAGCCCCGGCACCGACGGAATCATCGTCCCGATGAAGACCACTTCCCTTCCGACCTCGTCCTTGATGAACTGCAGATCGTCCGTATTCTCAAGGGCGAAAACCTGCGGCAGAATCACCACATCCTCGTCCTTTATCAAACTTTTCACGCTGTCACAGAGCTGTTTAAGCACATTCCTGTCTCCCAGGCGGCGGGCAATATTGACCGAGCGCATCTCGCTCGGGCTGCTGAGAAGACTCTCGAGCGCCGCCGGACGGATCTGCTCGCAGCGGCACGCAGTCCCGTAGGACGAGAGCTTGTCCGCAACGAGCGAGCTGTAGAAGTCCAGATAGCCGTAAATGCCTGTTATCAAGGCCTTACGGCCAATATTACAATCTTCCGAAGGCATAAGGAGCGTGTCTTCCAGCGCCAGCCAGGCCCTCTTTCTCTGCCCCGTAGCGCAATGCCTCCAGGAGTTCTGCTCCGGATTGCCGTAAAGCCGCGCGCCGCACTCCGCAAAGAACGAAGGAGTCGCCAGAGCATATTCACGCACCTTCTGCGAGCCTATCTTCGAATACGGATGCGACGGGCTCAGAGCGTCCAGAACCTCCAGCGGGCGATTCACGCTGTGGGCGTCCGGAAGGATGTTCAGAAGGGAGAAGGATCCCGAGGAGAAGTGCAGAGCGCTCTGTCCGGCGGACACCATCGCGGTACGTAAGCCCTTATTCTGCAGCGCAATGCCGCATACCATAGCGGAGAGTCCCCCGCCGATTATCACTGCATCGTATCTCATAATCCCAGAACCTCCGACTGTACCCACTGATTCAACTCATTCTCTCTGAGAGCCTCGCCCCAGGCGACAGGGTACATTCCCTTCCACCTTTCGCAGACGAAATCCTGCAGATCCGCACGCGCCTTGGCCGGGTCGCCTTTGATGCGGGAGAGAATCTCCGCCGCGCGGCAGGAGCAGAGCTCGCCCTGACAGGTACCCATACCCACGCGGGTGCGGCGGCGCAGATCCACCATATTGTTCACATCCAGATTGCTGATGGCCGTGCGCACGTCGTTCTCTGTGACGCTCTCGCACTCGCAGACCAGGTGTCCGCTGCGCGAGTGTCTCGGAATCAGGATGTCCGGCAGACTCGTGTGCGCAGTCTCGCACTTGCGGTCCACGCCCAATTTCTTGCATACAGCGTCCGTCGCCATCTCCGCCATCAGACGGTAAGTCATTAATTTTCCACCGGTTATCGAAATGAATCCGTCGAGCCCGTCGCGGTCCTTGTGGTCAATGCAGACGATGCCTCGGCTGATGCTCCGCCCGCTAGGGTCGCTGTCGTCAGCGACCAATGGCCGTACTCCGGCGTATGCGCGCAGTATGCGCGTATCCGCCAATGCGGGAGCGAGTTTCGAGCCTTCGCTCAGCAGCAGTTCGGCCTCGTCCGGAGTCACTCTTATGTGGTCACAATCCTCGAACGGGACCCTTGTGGAGGTGGTTCCGATGATGGCCACCGTGTCCCCGGGAACAAGTATATCAGCATTGGCCGGCTTGCGGCAGCGGTTGATTACCATTTTGTTGACTCGATACGAGAACACCAGGAGGGCTCCCTTGGCGGGGAACATCCCGATGTTCACGCCCGCCTTTTTCGCCAGAAGATGCCCCCAGATGCCGCAGGCATTGACGGTAACGGGGGCGCGGAAGGATTTGCGCTCCTTCGTAGTCTTGTCTATCACATTGACGCCCAGCACTCTGCCGTTCTCTATGATGAAATCTTCCACTTCGTGGTACAGCAGGACAGTGGCCCCGTGAAGCTTCGCATCGAAAATGTTCGAAGAACAGAGTTTGAACACATCCACAGACCCGTCAGGAACTTTCACTGCACCGATAAGTGTCGGATTAACAGACGGTTCCATACGGATGGCTTCGCGAGGGTCTATGGCTTCGGCGGAGATGCCCGCGGCCTTGCAGGACTCTATGAATCTGGACTGATATGCAAGGTCATCCTCGGGAAGGGTTATGAAAAGTCCCGAGCAGTCATCCACACAATGCTTCGCTATCTTCTTGAGTGTCAGGTTTTCTCTGATACATTCGGAAGCGGATTCGCTGTCGGTCACGGCATAGCGGGCACCGCTGTGCAGCAGGCCGTGGTTTCGCCCGGTGGCACCGGTGGCGATGTCGTTGCGCTCTATCAGAAGGACTTTCAGTCCCCGCATCGCGCAGTCGCGGGCCGTTCCCGCGCCCGTAATGCCGCCTCCGATGATTATGACGTCGTATTCATCCATAAAATTATCAGTTCAATGATCAGCTGACAAAGATAATAAAAGATAGTGACACTCCTCAGTGACTAGGTAGTTAAAACTTGTATAATTTCGCGTTCGTGAGTAACTTCGCGACGTAATAACAACACAATTTATGTCGCGATTCTTTGACCCGCCGAAAGCTGCGGAACCACTGCAGGAACAGAAAGTTGACAAAACCTATAAAGCTATGCGCACCAAGGTGTTCCTTGGAGCATTCCTGGGTTATGCCGGATATTATCTCGTAAGGAAAAACCTCTCATTGGCCGCGCCGGATATGATCAGGGACGGCATTCTGGATGCCGCGAATGTCGGCATCGCGATGTCGGCCGTTTCGATAGCCTACGCCTTCTCGAAATTCATAATGGGCAGCGTATCAGACCGTTCCGATGCGCGCAAATTCCTCTGCACGGGCCTCGTGCTCTCCGCGCTGGCGATGATTCTCACGGGAGTCATCCCGTTCGGGGCGAACACGGCTGTAAACACCGTCATCATCTTCGTCCTTATGCTGGCCGTAGGCTGGCTGAGCGGTTTCGGTTGGCCGCCTTGCGGCCGCATAATGGCTCACTGGTTCAGTCAGAACGAGCGGAGCTTCAAGATGAGCGTCTGGAATGTCTCGCACACGATCGGCAGCTTTACGCTCGGCTTCCTGGCAATCGCCGGAGTCTGGCTTTTCGATGCTTTCGGCGTGGCGCAGAGCTGGCGCGGCAACTTCGTCTTCCCGGCTGTAATCGCCATTCTCATAGCCGTTTTCTGCTGGTGGGCGATACGCGACACGCCTGAATCCTGCGGTCTGCCTTCCGTACAGGACTGGCGCAAGGACTGGTCGGGCGTGAAGTCGAAGGGCAAGACGGGCGACAAGATTCCGTTCAAGACACTTTTCGTGGACTATGTCTTCAAGAACAAGCTCCTCTGGGTGGTAGCCATCTCGAACGTGGCGGTCTATATGGTGCGCTACGGCATCGGCGACTGGGCTCCGACCTACCTTCAGCAGAAGGCGATTATGACCGCGGCCGAGAGCAAGGTCGCTTTCTCGGTGCACAATATTGTGGGCGCGGTCGGCACGCTCGCCTGCGGCTGGGCTACATCTAAAATTTTCAAGGGCCGCTGCGCCCCTATGAACGTCATCTGCATGTTCTTCTGCCTGCTCGGCGTGCTGCTCTACTGGATGGTCGGTTCGGGCGTTATCGCCGCATCTCCTGCGGTTCAGAAAACTCTGATTTACATCGCATTGTGTATGATAGGATTCTTCATCTACGGTCCAGTCGCGCTCACCGGAGTGCAGGCTCTGAACCTCGTTCCGAAGAACGCCGCCGGCACAGCCGCGGGCTTCGTGGGCCTGTTCGGCTACCTGCTCGGCGACGCCGTCTGCTCGAAAATAGTCGTGGGCGGAATTGCAAGCGGCAGCTCCTGGGACAACGCGATGCTATCGGTGGCAGTCGGCGCGCTTCTCGGCGTATTCCTCTGCGCGCTGCTGATACGCAGCGAGCGAAGAGTTGGAGAGGGGGCGGCATAGACACTGCCTCCAAATTGGCGCGTATGAAGCCTTGCTCACTTGCAATGGCATCGAGTGCCTGCTTTTCCGGCCAGTAATTACAGCAGCGGGGCGAGCAGGCGGATGATGGAGTCCCAGAGGTGGCGGAGATGGTGCTTGCCCTGGATATCCTCGAGGAAAATTTCGGTGCAGAGCTCCATATCGCGTTCGAAAATTTCGCGGCTGCGCTCTGCCGTCTCGGGGCCGTATATATAGGTATTCATCTCGTAGCTGAGCTCCAGGCTGCGGTAATCGAGGTTGCAGGAGCCGACCATCGAGACGTAATCGTCTGAGACAAAGGTCTTGGAGTGGATAAAAGGCCCGTCGTTGCGGAATAGGCGCACGCCGGCGCGGAGAAGTTCCAGATAATAGGAGCGGTTGATCGGCGTGAGAAGGCTGATGTCGGCCTTGCAAGGCATCATAACGCGCACATCGACACCGCGCAGGGCCGCCGACTTGATGGCATCGAGCAGCGATTCCGGCGGCATAAAATAAGGCGACTGCAGCCAGACATACTTCTTCGCGTGGTTGAGAATCCAGACGAGTCCGAGCGTGAGGAACGGCCAGGGCGTGTCCGGATCGCCCGGCACGAGCTGGACGGGAACGCTGTGAGAGTTTCTTTTATCCGGCTGCCCGGAGGCAGCCAATACGGGGCTTGATTGGCCGTCAGGCCTGGGGAGGGATTGGCCGTCAGGCCTAGGGCTGGATTGGCCGTCAGGCTGAGGGCTGGATTGGCCGTCAGGCTGAGGGCTGGATTGGCCGTCAGGCCTCCTCTTGTTAGTGGCGGTCGGGAAGAGCTCGGAGAACGGATCGTCGATTTTGCCGCCGGAGGTGATGAAGGCATCGAGGAAGTACATCTGCAGGGCGGCGACGGCTTCTCCGGTGAAGCGGAGGTGGGTGTCGCGCCAGCCGTTGTAGTAGTCGTCGCTGATGTTCATGCCGCCGGTGTAGGCGATTTCGCCGTCAATGACCACGATTTTTCTGTGGTCGCGATAGTTGAGCTTGGTCGCGAGGCCCAGGATATTGCTGAAGGTCGGAGTGAACTTGACCACCTCGACACCGGCCTTTTTCATTTCGTTGTAGTAGGACGGGCTTATGTCGAAGTTGGCGATGTTCTCGCGGATGAAACGGACTTTGACGCCTTCGCGGGCCTTCTGCATCAGGAGCTCGCGGAAGGCTGTGCCCATACGGCCCTTGCGGAAGTAGAAATACTCCATATGGACGTATTTGCGTGCCGCGCGTATGTCCGCCATCAGTGACTCGAGCTTCTCCTGCCCGCTGGTGAAAATCTTCAAATCCTCCGCCTGACTCACCGGCGACCCCATCCCCTTCCTCAGCAACCTCACAAGTGGCTGGTATTCAGGGGATATGACTGTATATTCTTTCTTTTCTTCCTCTGTTTCCTTTGTTTCCTTTGTTTCCTCTGTTTCCTCTGTTTCCTCTGTTTCCTCTGTTTCCTCTGTTTCCTCTGTTTCCTCTGTTTCCTCTGTTTCCTCTGTTTCCTCTGCTTCCTCTGCTTCCTCTGCTTTCACTTGCTCCTCGTCCCCTCCTGCTTCCACTGGTTTTTCTCTCTCATCCCCCTCTCTCATCTTCACTGCCTCCACTGCCTTATCTCCATTCTCACGTCCTCCGACTTCCTGTTGATTTCCTCTCTCCTCCACCACTCTCACATCCACTTTCTTTTCTCCATTCTCTCGTTCTCCTACTTCCTGTTGCTTTCCTCTCTCCTCCACCTCTCTCACATCCACTTCCTTTTCTCCATTCTCACGTCCTCCTACTTCCAGTTGATTTCCACTCTCCTCCATCTCTCTCACATCCACTCCCTTTTCTCCATTCTCACGTCCTCCGACTTCCTGTTGATTTCCTCTCTCCTCCACCTCTCTTTCCTCCACTGTCTTTTCTCCATTCTCTCGTTCTCCTACTTCCAGTTGATTTTCTCTCTCCTCCACCTCTCTCACATCCACTTTCTTTTCTCCATTCTCTCGTTCTCCTACTTCCTGTTGCTTTCCTCTCTCCTCCACCTCTCTCACATCCACTTCCTTTTCTCCATTCTCACGTCCTCCTACTTCCAGTTGATTTCCACTCTCCTCCATCTCTCTCACATCCACTCCCTTTTCTCCATTCTCTCGTTCTCCTACTTCCTGTTGCTTTCCTCTCTCCTCCACTTTCTCTGCTCCGCCGCCATTTTCTCTATCGGCACCGTTCCTGACTCCGCTTACGAAGTTCTTGAGATAGGGTTCTTCGGAGTTCTGGAGAACGGTGAAGAATTTCTTATGGTTTCGCTGGATATAGCCCGGGCGGCGGAAATCAATGCCGAGCAGGATGTAGAGCAGAAGCCCTACAACCGGAATCGCCGCAATGAGCAGAATCCAGACCAGCTTCTGCGAGGAACTCTTTTCATCGGTGAGTATGACCACCACCGTCCCCAATAATATGAGGATGAAAAGGATGGACAATATGGTCGATAGGCTCAAGGTCATAGCATTATGGTCAGTGGTAAAGTGAGCCTTCCCGCGGATCCCCGCATCGGCTCACTCTCGCAAATATAGCAAATATCTTCTTACGTGGCCCCCTCCCGCCCCTAAATCTCGCCACCCCGGCCAGGTGTCACTGGATTCCGCCCTTTCCAGTGACACCTCGCCGCCCCAGCCACGGCAGAGGCCCGTGTAAAGCCTGCACCTTCTCCAGGTGTCACTGTTTTCCGCCTTTTCCAGTGACACCTCGCCGCCAGCGCCCCCTCAGAAGCCCCTGCAGAGCCCACACCCTCTCCAGGTGTCACTGTTTTCCGCC
>CAVFAZ010000056.1:0-11640 GCA_963620825.1 Kurthia senegalensis | reverse complement strand
CCATCAATACTTTGTCGCAGGCAGTAAACGCCCGCTTCAGCCGCATCCAGTTCACTCCTGACCTTCTGCCTGCCGACGTAATCGGTACGCTCATCTATTCGCAGAAGAACGAGGCCTTCGAGGTGCACAAGGGACCTGTTTTCGCGAACTTCGTGCTCGCGGATGAAATCAACCGTTCCCCGGCGAAGGTCCAGTCAGCCCTTCTCGAGGCTATGCAGGAACGCCAGGTGACCATCGGCGACCAGACCTTCCGCCTTCCGGATCCGTTCCTTGTAATGGCTACCCAGAACCCTATCGAGCAGGAAGGCACCTACCCTCTTCCGGAGGCTCAGGTGGACCGTTTCATGCTCAAGGTCATTGTAAACTATCCTAAGAAAGAGGAGGAAAGGCTCATTGTCCGGATGAACAATTCCGGCACTTTCCCGAAGGCTTCCCCTGTCGTAAGCCCTGAGGACATCATCCGCGCCCGTCAGGTCGTACGCGACGTGTATATGGACGAAAAGATCGAGCGTTATATCGTCGATATCGTCTATGCGACCCGTACTCCGGAGGACTATAACCTTGCTTCCCTTAAGGAACTCATTTCCTACGGTGCATCCCCGCGTGCCAGCATCTCCCTGAGTATGGCGGCCAAGGCCTACGCCTTCATCAAGAGGCGCGGCTACGTCATTCCTGAAGACGTGCGCGCAGTCTGCAACGAGGTTATGCGTCATCGTATCGGACTCAGCTACGAGGCTGAGGCCGAGAACGTTACCACCGAGGAAATCATCTCCCAGGTCATCAACGCAGTCATCGTTCCGTAGTGACGTCCATTTATGGAAAGCACTGATGCAAAAGACCTTCTGAAGAAGGTCAGGAAGATAGAGATAAAGACCAAGGCTCTCAGCCACCAGATCTTTGCGGGCGAGTACCACTCCGCCTTCAAGGGTCGCGGTATGGCGTTCAGCGAGGTCCGCGAGTACCAGTACGGCGACGATGTGCGCAATATGGACTGGAACGTCACGGCCCGTCTGCGGCAGCCGTACGTGAAGGTCTTCGAGGAGGAGCGCGAACTCACTGTCGTGCTTCTTATCGATGTGAGCCGTTCGGGACTCTTCGGCACAGTTTCGCAGACCAAGCGTTCGCTCATCGCCGAGATAGCGGCGGTCCTGTCCTTCTCGGCCATCCTGAACAACGACAAGGTCGGAGCTCTCTTCTTTTCCGACCGCGTCGAGGAGTTCATCCCTCCGAAAAAGGGCCGCAGCCACCTTCTGCGCATCATCCGCGAGATCATCGAGCTCCAGCCGACTTCGGACGGAACCGACATCGGGGCGGCGCTGCAGTTCCTCACGAACGCGATGAAGAAGAAGTGCACCGCCTTCCTGCTCAGCGATATGCTCGATGCCGGAGCGGACTCCCGCCCGCGTTACGAGGAGGCCATCAAGGTCGCTTCATCCCGCCACGACCTCTCGGTGCTCAAGATTTACGACCCGCGCGAGCAGAGCATTCCGAACGTCGGACTCGTCCACGTAAAGGACTCTGAGACAGGAGCATCCGCCTGGGTGAACACCGCCAGCCGCAAGACTCGCGAGAGCTACTCCGAGTGGTTTGAGAGCCTCTCGGAAGCCGAGACCCGAATCTTCAACAAATACAAGATAGACAGCATTGACATCGCCACCTCCGATGACTATGTCAAGCGCCTGATGATGTTTTTCAAGAGAAAATGAAAGCTGTAATCAGACATATCTTCTTAGCACTCGCCACCATTGCGGTTCTTCTCGGCCTTACGGCCAATTCGGGCCTGCACTCTGTGACGGGTTCCTTCGTCGAGCAGCTCCAGAAGCGCGATTCCATCCTCATCGCCGACCAGCTGCGCTACGGCTTCAGCCTGCAGGATGTGGAGGAAGGCACCGCCATAGCGTTGCCGGACTGGTCTCCGCTACTGAAGGATACGCTGACAATGGTCGAGAACTGGAAGCTCGACACCCTCAAGGTGAAGGGCCGCGAACCTTCGCGCAAATTCGACATCCGCGGCTATATGATACTCGCGCCTTTCGAGGCGGGGGAGTATCACCTGCCTCAGATTGCCCTTCAGCGCACCGTTCCGGGCGGAGCAGTCGATACCCTGTTTTTCGACGAGCAGGTCGTTAGTGTCACCACGCTCCCTGTGGATACGGCCACTTTCGAGATTCACGACATCAAGGGACAGATACGTTACCCTGTGACTTTCAAGGAATTGCTTCCTTATGTCCTGGGCTTCATCCTTCTGGCGGCCCTCGTCGCCGGCATAGTTATGCTGATTCTGCGCCGCCGCGCGAAGAAACTTGCTGAAACCCGCAGGGAACCGGCCTATATCGTGGCCCTTCGCAAGCTTGACCGCTTCAGAGGCGACAAATACTGGGCTCCCGAGAAGCAGAAAACCTATTATTCGGGGCTTACCGACACCCTTCGCGAGTACATCGCAGAGACTTTCGACATAGATGCCTGCGAAATGACTACGGCCGAGATTTTCGCCGCCCTCAAGGGCCGCGAGCACCTTACGCCTGAACTTTATAACGACACCCGCTCGCTCTTCGAGCTCGCGGACTTTGTCAAATTCGCCAAGCATACCGCCGACGAGCAGGAGAATGCCCACGCCCTTCCTACCGCCGTCCGCTTCGTCACCAGTACCTATCAGGCTGAAATGGATGAGCAGGCGGCCGCCGATGCCGCTGCATCTGACAGCTCTGCAGCTTCCGATACATCGGCAGTAACTTCCGCGGAAACTGGCGCCGCAGACCCGGACCATTCGGCATATATGCCTAAATCAGAAAAGGAGGCCTGATATGTTTTTCGAATATCCAAAACTTCTCTGGCTTCTCGTTCTGCCTTTCCTTCTGATTCTCAACTACATAAGAGTCGAGCTTACCGACCGCAGACCTCATCTGAGAGTATCGAGTCTCGGGCAGTGGAAAAGCGGCGGACGCACGCCCCTTTCGGTCCTGCGCCACCTCCCGTTCATCCTCAGGATTGCCGCCCTCTCGCTCATCATCGTGGCCCTCGCGCGTCCGCGCTCATCGAGCCAGATGGACAAGGTCGAATCCGAAGGTATCGACATAGTTCTCACTATGGACGTATCCACCAGTATGCTGGCCCGCGACTTTACCCCTGACCGTATCAGCGCGGCAAAGGACATTGCCATAGAATTCATCTCCCAGAGGCCTTCGGACCGCATCGGCATCGTGGTATTCGCAGGCGAGAGCTACACCCAGTGCCCTCTCACTACCGACCGTGCCACCCTCATAAACCTTATGAAGGAAGTCCAGACTGACCTTATCGAGGACGGTACCGCCATAGGTAACGGCCTTGCCACTGCAGTGGCCCGTATGAAGGATTCCGATGCCAAGAGCCGCGTGGTCATCCTGCTCACCGACGGTGTGAACAACAGGGGTGAAATCTCCCCTCAGACTGCCGCCGAGATTGCCAAGACCTACGGCATCAGAGTCTATACCATCGGAGTGGGTGCCAATGGCACCGCTCCGTACCCGGTTATGACCCCTTGGGGCGTACAGGTCCAGGATGTTCAGGTGGAAATCGACGAGGCCCTCCTGCAAGACATAGCGAACGCTACCGGCGGACGGTATTTCCGTGCCACGGACAATACCAAGCTCGCCGAGATTTACAGTGAAATCAACAAGATGGAAAAGGCCCGCACCACCATCGACAGCTTCCCGGTCTATACTGAGCTTTTCGACCGTTTCGGACTCGCGGCACTTCTGTGCCTGCTGCTTGAAATGCTGCTGCGCGTGCTTTTCCGCTCATTGCCATAAAGAGAGATTGGCCTCCCGCAGGGGGCCGAGTTAAGATAGAACGATGTTATATTTCGCTAATAGTCAATATCTTTTTCTGCTGCTGCTCGTTCCCGTGCCGCTCATAGTCTATGGCGTGCTGCGGGCTGTGCGCCGCCGCAGAATCCGCCGTTTCGGAGACGAGACACTGGTGAAGGAACTTATGCCTTCCTGGTCCGGCTCCAAGCCTTGGGTCAGACTTGTTTTCTTCTGCATCGCCTTCGCCCTCTTCGTGATAGGACTCTCCCGTCCGCTGATAGGCGCGAAGCTCAAGGAGCACGAGTCCAAGGGCGCGGAAATAATGATTTGCCTGGACGTGTCCAATTCGATGCTGGCCGAGGACTATTCACCCTGCCGTCTGGACAGGGCCAAGCTCGCCATTTCCCGCATAGTGGACAAGCTTCAGGGCGACCGCATCGGGCTTGTGCTTTTCGCCGGAACGTCTTTCGTGCAGCTCCCTATAACTACAGACTATGTCTCGGCCAAGATGTTCCTGAGCAGCGTGAACACCGATTCCGTCCCGGTTCAGGGTACTGCCATCGGTGACGCCATTACATTGGCCGCCAAGAGTTTCAGCGAACAGAGCGAAAAGAGCCGCGCCATCATCATCATCACTGACGGCGAGAACCACGAGGATGATGCCGTGGAGGCCGCAAAACAGGTCGCATCCACGGGTGTGCGCATCTATACCATAGGCGTGGGCTCAGTTCAGGGCCAGCCTATCCCGAAGGACGGTGAACTGATGAAGGACAAGGACGGCAACATAGTCGTCACCCGTCTGGACGAGGGAACCCTCCGCCAGATAGCGGAAGTCGGGAACGGTGCCTACGTGCACGCGGGCAATGAGGAATTCGGCCTCAATCCTATTATCGAGGACATTCAGAAGATGGAGGCCGAAAAGTTCAACTCCGTAGTCTTCGAGGAATACGACGAACAGTATATGTACTTCTTCGCCGCAGCCCTCTTCTTCTTCATCCTCGAGATGCTTATCGGGGAGAGGAAATCACGCTTCAAGCTGTTCAGATGATGAAAAGAATTATAACCATACTTCTGGCATTCACATTGTCCGCGAGCCTCTGGGCTCAGGTGGACCGGTCCGAGGTGCGTGCGGGAAACCGCAAGTTCCGCAAGGACGACTACAAGAATGCCGAAATCGACTACAGAAAGGCTCTGGTGAAGGATTCCCTGTCCGTGGCCGGAAATTATAACCTTGCCTCCACCCTCTACAGAATGGAGGATTGGGATGGAGCCGGTAAGGCTCTGGAATCTGTGAAGGAGACGATCGTCGGGAATCCGAACGAGGCTTCCTACTGGTACAACGTCGGTGACGCGGCCCTGCAGAAAAAGGACTATGCCGCGGCCGTCGATGCCTTCAAGCAGTCCCTGCTGAAGGCTCCGGGAGACCTGGACGCCAAGGAAAACTACATCTACGCCAAACTGATGCTGCAGAATCAGCAGAACGGAGGCGGTGGCAACGATCAGAATCAGAACGACCAGAACCAGAATCAGAACCAGAATCAGGACCAGAACCAGAATCAGGATCAAAACCAGGACCAGGACCAGAATCAGAATCAAAACAACGATCAGAATAAAGATCAGAACCAGGACCAGCAGAATCAGGACCAAAACCAGAATAACCAGGACCAGAATCAGCAGAATCAGAACTCTGGCCAGCAGCCTAAGATCTCCCCTCAGCAGGCCCAGCAGATGCTTCAGGCCATCCAGGCCAAGGAGAAGGAGACTCAGGACAAGGTGAACAAGGAGAAGGCCGAGGTCCTCAAGTCACGTCAGAAGGAAAAGAATTGGTAAGGAGAAAAGATATATGAGAAAAATAGCCGGTGTATTGTTTGGGCTCATCGCAGCAGCCTTCACGACCTTTGCACAGACCTCGATAAAGGTTGAGGTCCCGAACGTTGTTGCCGCGGATGAGCAGTTCAATCTGACTTTCATCATAGAGGACGGCTCGCCGAGCGACTTCAGCTGGAGTGCCGGAGATGATTTTCAGGTCGTCTGGGGGCCCCAGAAGGGTACGTCTTCCTATACTTCCATAGTGAACGGGAAGCGCAGCCATACCTCCCAATACACTTATACCTACGTGCTTATGCCCCGCAGGACCGGAACTTTCACGATTCCGCAGGCCAGCGCCACGATAAAGGGCAAGACCATCACCAGCCCGGCCTCCACAAGCATTCAGGTGGTGTCTGACGGCGCGTCTTCGTCTTCTTCCCAGAGCGGCCAGTCTTCCGGCAGCTCTTCAGCTTCCCGGTCGGGTTCATCTGACCAGGCACAGAGCACGGGCAGCATCAGCAGCGAGGATCTTTTCCTGCGTTTCTCCCTCAGCCGTTCTTCCGTAGTGACGGGCCAGCCTGTCACGGCTTCCCTGAAGCTCTATCAGAGAGTGAACATCGCCGGTTTCGAGGACGTCAAGTTTCCGACCTTCGACGGTTTCTGGAGCCAGGAGACCTATGCTCCGACCAATGTCGAGTTCCAGCGCGAATCCGTCGGCGACAAGATTTACAACACCGCAGTCCTGCGTACCTGGACCCTGATTCCACAGCAGGC
The DNA here is from genome assembly GCA_963620825.1 of Kurthia senegalensis. GTDB lineage: Bacteria > Bacteroidota > Bacteroidia > Bacteroidales > UBA932 > Cryptobacteroides. The sequence goes on along the minus strand of CAVFAZ010000056.1, from coordinate 5,272 downwards.
TGGCAGCATAAAGATAGACCCTGCGGAGATAGTCTGCCTCGTGAACGTGCGTACAGGCAGCACCCCGCGCAGCATTCTGGACAGCTTTTTCCAGAGCGATTATACGACCATCCGCAAGAGAGTCACGTCCGACCCCTGCACCATCCGCGTATCCACCCTTCCTGCCGGCGCTCCGGCGTCCTTCGGCGGCGGAGTGGGCACGTTCAGCATAAAGGCCAAGGTCAGCAAGGATTCGCTCAAGACCCACGATGCGGCCTCGCTCATCCTGACTGTCAGCGGCAAGGGCAACGTCTCGCTGCTGGAGGCTCCGAAGGTCAATTTTCCGCCTGATTTCGAACAATATGACGTGAAGGTGACAGACGCCGTCGATAAGTCATCGGGCGGCCTGAGCGGCAGCAAGACATTCGAATATCCGTTCATTCCGCGCAGCGGGGGTGATTTCACCATCGAGCCTGTGGAATACAGCTATTACGACACGAATTCGGGCAAGTACGTGACTCTGCATACGGACCCGATTCAGATAAAGGTCGAGAAGTCGAATGATGCTGAGCCTCAGGGTAGTATGATGTCTTCCGCTCCTGCCGGAACTCTGCGCAAGGACGTCCGTACCCTCGGAGAGGATATCCGTTACATCGCCGCCGGACATCCGAATCTCAGCGCAGGCGGCAAGCTCTTCTTCGGCTCTGCGCTCTTCATCGTGCTGCTCTGCCTGATTGTGGCCGGAGCTGCCGCAGCCTACACGGTTCTTCGATTCTCCCGCAAGAGACGCGCTGACGTGGTCGGCAACCGCAAGCGCGGCGCCAGCAAGATGGCCCGCAAGCGTCTCACCCGTGCCGGCGCGTACCTCAGGGAGGGGCTCTACACGGCGTTCTACGAGGAGCTGCACAGGGCTCTGTTGGGATTCATTTCAGACAAATTGAGCATCAATCTTTCAGATATGTCCAAGGAAACCATACAGGAGACTCTTGTTTCCGAAGGCGTGAGCACCGAACTCGCCGAGTCGCTGAATCAGCTGCTCGACGCCTGCGAGTACGCGAGATATTCCCCGGATGCGGGGCACGAGGCGATGAACGCCCATTACGAGTCCGCTCTGAACGTCATTTCGTCCATCGACGGCAGCCTGAAAACGCGCAAACCTGGCACCGGCACCGGTGCCGCAACGCTCGCACTCGCGGCAATTCTGATGCTGTCTCCATTGGCCGCAGATGCGGCCAATGCCTATCCGGATTCGCTCTGGACGGCGGGCGTGGAGGCGTACAGTGCAGGGCAGTGGAGCGAGGCGGAAGCGGATTGGACGGCTGTGGCCGGCCTCGGAATCAGCTCCCCGGAGCTGGAGTATAACCTTGGAAATGTCTATTTTAAGATGAACGATTACGCCCGCGCGACTCTGCACTACGAGCGGGCTCTGAAGCTGGATCCTTCGTACGGCGACGCGCGCTTCAATCTCGAACTCACGCAGGGCTTCATTCAGGACAAGATCGATTCCGTGCCGGAATTTTTCCTGAAACAATGGATGCGCAAGCTCAGCTATGCCCTCAGCTGCGATGCCTGGGCCGTATGCTTCCTGTTGCTTCTGGCCGTTGCATTGGGGCTTACTGTGGTCTTCCTTCTCAGCAGGGCTTCCGCTGCCCGCAAGGCTTCGTTCTTCGGAGGTATCGCGGCGCTCGTGCTTTCGCTCTTCTGCCTCGGCTTTGCCATTTCTCAGAAGGCTGACAGGGCCCGCAATGACAGCGCCATCATTATGAAACCGGTCACTTCCGTGAAGAGTTCGCCGGGCAGCGAGACCTCCAAAGACCTGTTTGTGCTTCACGAAGGCACCAAGGTCCGCATTCTCGACCGGATAGGGGATTGGCAGAACATCGAGCTCTCCGATGGCCGTCAGGGCTGGCTCCCCGCCTCCGATATGGAAATCATATAGCGCCCTGCGTTTAAATCTTCGGATTCAGTGCATCGAGATGACGGAATTCTCTGGAAAATCGTCATCTCGATGTTCTTGAGTACATCGAGGTGCCGGAATATAACCTATTCCCGTCATCTCGATGCACTATAATGAAAAGACTAGCGACCAAATATATCCCGCCTTTCTGGAGGCGCAACGAGAGTGTTACATCGAGAAGTGCAGATAACGTTTCAAATGCACTTTTCACTGTTCTTTAGTACATCGAAAAGTGCGAATTAGGTTTTAGATGCACTTCTTGAGACACTTGTGTTATACGCTAATGCCTAATGGAGGCGCAGCGAGAGCTGCGCGACGCAAGGGGCCCGGGGAGTACGCTCCCCGGTGAATAGAAAAAACGAGCGACCAAATATATTTGGTCGCTCGTTTTGTGGGAGATGAGGGAGTCGAACCCCCGACCCTCTGCTTGTAAGGCAGACGCTCTGAACCAACTGAGCTAATCTCCCGAACTTTGTATTTCCGTTCATTCGTCGAACGGGATTGCAAAGGTAGTGCAAAAAATCGAATGTGCAAATATTTCCCAGATTTTTTTAAGATTTTTTCAATATCCCGATTTTAAGCAGGATATTTGCAGAGTCATTATGGCCGGACGAATCGGGCACAGGCTTGGTCACGTCCGGCGAAGGCACAAAATTATTGCACTATGAAACGCATATTGACATTAATCCTCGGCCTTGCTTCGCTTCTGGGCGCTGCGGGCCTCGCTTTTACTTCCTGCGTTGAGGACCCCTTCCTGACACCTCACCAGGGCACCATACACAATTCCCGTCACGAGCCCGGCGACAACACCAAGCCTGACCAGGGCAAAGACGACGATAAAGATGACCAGGACCGTACCGAAGCCACTTTCCCGGGCAGCACAATATATGAAATGAAAGCCAAGGCTCTCTATTTCGGTCACAAATACAGCGGTGATGCCGACGACTATGTACTTTTCCTCTATCACGGAGAATATGACGAGGATGGCAACTTCGTCGATAAGGGCACTGAACTCGTTCTGGATATGCTTTGCAAATCCACAGACGAGATGAAGATCACCACCGGAAAATACACCTGCCCTGATAAAGATGATATCACCCCGGGCCATATCCTCAAAGGTGTGCAGGAGGGAGATGACTACTATCCTTCCTATATGTACAGGCAGTACAGCACTGAAAGCTCCTCTGTTGACCTTATAACCTCTGCAAACGCTCAGATAAGCGGAAGCGGAGACGATTATTCCATTAAAATCTATTACTCTACAGATAAAGAGAAAGAGTATCTGTGGACTTACACCGGCTCCGTCGAATTCATCGATATGTCTTCATCCAGTGACGCAGACGTTCCGAAGGACGTGAAAATTGAGAAATTCTCCCGCGCGACCGTCGAGAACCTCGGGAGCATCTGGGGAGACAAGTCCTTGGGCCAGACCGCTCCGGTCGATGACTGGATGGTTACTCTCTACGGAGAGAATTATAACTCTGACAAAGAGTATGTTACGATAGAACTGCTCTCCGATCAGAATGCGGAATCCCTGCCGACAGGCAAATACTCCGGCTTCGTGAATTCGTCCTCCGCCTCCATCTCTGACTTCACCTCCGGTCTCATCATCGCCGGCTATGCAGAAGATACCAAGCCTTATGGCACTTGGTACTGCAAGGGCGGCACAGCGTACTACGCCGCTCTCCAGGGCAGCCTGAACATCGAAGAAAAGGACGGCAGCTACACCATCGACTTCGCCTTCACCGACACCGACGAGACCTACGGCGGCAGCTTCAGCGGCTGCTACACCGGCAAACTCGAGACCGTCAGCCCGTCTTCGAGCTCAGTGGCTCGCGCTTATGCACCTGCCTTCCGTAGCTCACTCGCAACCCGCTCACAGTCAAGCGTTACCCGTAACTCGGCCGGCTCCGGCCGTCCAATGCGCAATGCCGCCGTGGTACGTCACCTCGAGACTCGATAACAATTTAAATTGGACGTCGTGCAACGTCACGACGTCCAATTGCATCTAATATTTCGCTATTGTTCTACACTGGGGATGTTTTGGTTTTGACAGCATCGATGCGGGACAGTAAGCACGCCGGGCGTTGGAGGGTTGCCCGTTAATCTCATTCTCCAAAAATTAGTTGGCAACAACAATTACGCACTCGCTGCCTAACCGACCAAGTCGCTTAGCTTAATCGAGTCCGCCAAGGCTGCGGGCCGACGAGTATCCCTCCGGGCTTTAAGCCGGTTATGACCGGGCTCAGGGGTATCATCCAAACCGGATGCACGGGGTAACGCCTCTAAGTCCCCGCTAAGACACAGAGGATAAGTCACGGGTAGCCCGTCTTCCGGCAGCCCCTGACCGACAACCAAAGGAAGAATAAGCGTGTAGAAAGCTGCCTTGTGCGTTGTTTGGACGGCGGTTCGAGTCCGCCCATCTCCACGAATAACTATGTGATAGTTAATAAGTTATGATTTTTACGCTCAGTTTTACGCTCAGTTTGAGGTAAAGTTGAGCGTAATTTCTTTCATTGAATTTTGGCATACTGAAAAGCCGTCAGACTTTGTAGAATGGCGGCGAGATTGCGAGATTTTGTCCGGATTCTCCCTTACCTCAACTTTATCGAGATGAACTTTGCGGCGAACAGCCCCAGCAGAAGGAGCGAATTGATGACTCCCGCCCACATCAGGGCTTTCTGCCACCAGCGGAGGATGTTGACTTCTTTCTCGATGACGGTCTCGATGGTCCGGACTTTCTGATCTTCCCGATAGCGGTCTTTATAGGTGATGTAGATGCCCATCGAATCTACTGTGGCTTTGGCTGTGAGGTGGTTGTCCTGAAGGGAGATGCTCTGGCGGAGCCGTTCTGACTGCCGGAGTGTCTGGATTTCCTCAAGTCTTGCGCGGCCGGTGGAGTCGCATCGGATAAGAGCCTCGACTATCGAGGAGTCGGGGCGGACTTGAATGACGGTGTCGCGGACGGTTTCCGTGACGGTTACGATGCGCTCGGTGTTCTCGGTGGTGTGCGGATAGAGTTTGGGGCAGCAGCCCTGCGGGATTGCGAGCAGGGCGGCAAGCGCAGCTGTCAGTATAAATGCCTTGTTCATAATCATCAGTCGTTTACCTGTTTGGTTTTCTCGCTTACCTGTTCTCTCAGCAGCCTGATCTCGTCCTGCAGCTGTGCGTTTTCGGCGCAGAGCCTATCGACCGAGGCTTTGAGTTCCTCGTTTTCCTTGCGGACTGCGACAATCTCGGCGTTTACCGCCGTGATGTCGGCGAGGAGCCTGCGGTTCTCCGATGAGAGCAGGTCGATGGAAGCCTGGAGGTCTTTGAGGAAGTCGTTGCGGCGCT
>CAVFAZ010000055.1:0-9639 GCA_963620825.1 Kurthia senegalensis | reverse complement strand
CGGTCCGGAATATAGAAATCCAGATTCGGAGTAAAGTCCTTCAGAAAGGAGTAAACCAGTGACACTGCGGTAGTTCCATCGACATCGTAGTCTCCGTAAACCAGAATTTTCTCGCGGCTCACGACGGCCTTGTGCAGACGCTCCACGGCAACGTCCATATCCTTCATCAGGAACGGATCGTAGAGATGGTCGAGGCTCGGACGAAAGAATCTGCGGGCCTGCTCGAAGGTCTCGACGCCGCGCTTGACGAGGAGTTCGGCCAGCACGCGGTCGATACCGACTTCAGTAGCAAGCCTTTCGACTTTGGACTGGTCGGCGGGTTCTTTCAATATCCATTTACATTCTCTCGCCATATTCGTCAAAGTTACGGAAATTGTATGAATATGCAACGATATTTTTCAACGGTTTTAAGTTGTGGGGCTTCTTGGGTGGTATTTCTTAAGGAAAAATCGTATTTTTGCAGGTTGGAAGGGACTCGCCCCCAGAGTCCCCGCGTGAATCACGGTAATAATTTATACAAGATATGGCAAATGTAGAATACAGCGAACAGGAACTCCTGAGAAGGGAATCACTGTCGAAGCTCAGAGAACTGGGCATTGAACCTTATCCGGCGCCGCTCTACCCGGTGAACGCCACTGCAGCACAGATACTTGCGGAGTATGATGCCGAGAAGGGCAACTTCCAGGAAGTCTGCATCGCAGGACGCATTATGAGCCGCCGCATTATGGGCGCGGCTTCATTCGGAGAGCTCCAGGACGAGACCGGAAGAATCCAGATTTATGTAAAGAGAGACGAAATCTGCCCGGGCGAGGACAAGACTATGTACAATACCGTCTGGAAGAAGCTTCTGGACATCGGTGACATCATCGGCATCAAGGGCTTCGCATTCATCACCCAGACCGGCCAACTTTCCATCCACGCGAAGGAGCTTACCCTGCTGAGCAAGTCCCTCAGGGTCCTTCCTATCGTGAAGGAGCAGGACGGCAAGGTCTTCGACGCATTCTCAGACCCTGAACTCCGCTACCGCCAGAGATACGTGGACCTCATCGTGAATCCGCAGGTTAAGGAGACTTTCGTGAAGAGGGCGAAGATCATCGCCACGATGCGCGAGTATTTCAACGAAGCCGGCTGTCTCGAAGTCGAGACCCCTATCCTCCAGAGCATCCCGGGCGGCGCCACAGCAAGACCTTTCGTGACACATCACAACGCACTGGATATCCCTCTGTATCTGAGAATTGCGAACGAGCTCTATCTCAAGAGACTCATCGTCGGCGGTTACAGCGGAGTATACGAGTTCGCAAAAGACTTCCGCAACGAGGGTATGGACAAGACCCACAACCCTGAGTTCACCTGTATGGAAATCTACGTCGCCTACAAGGACTACATCTGGATGATGGAGTTCGTGGAGAAGATGCTCGAGAAAATCTCGATGAAGGTGAACGGCACCGACCAGGTGACCATCGGCGAGAACACCGTAAGCTTCAAGCCGCCGTACCGCCGTCTGCCGATTCTCGAGGCCATCAGGCAGTACGCCGGAGTCGATGTGAGCGGGATGGACGAGGAGCAGCTTCGCGCGACCTGCAAGGAGCTCCACGTGGAGATCGAGCCTTCGATGGGCAAGGGCAAGCTCATCGACGCCATCTTCGGAGAATATGCCGAGAAGAACCTCATAGAGCCGACTTTCGTAACCGACTATCCTGTCGAGATGTCCCCTCTGACCAAGCGTCACAGAGACAATCCGAACCTTACCGAGCGGTTCGAGCTCTTCGTATGCGGCAAGGAGCTGGCGAACGCCTATTCCGAGTTGAATGACCCTATCGACCAGCTGGAGAGGTTCGAGGAGCAGGCTAAGCTCAAGAGCCGCGGCGACGACGAGGCGATGTTCATCGACTATGACTTCGTCCGCGCGCTGGAGTACGGTATGCCGCCGACTTCCGGACTCGGAATGGGAATCGACCGTCTGACGATGTTCATGACCGGTCAGACGACCATCCAGGACGTACTGTTCTTCCCTCAGATGCGTCCTGAGAAGATTCTCAAGAAAGACGAGGAAGCTTCCAAATAATGAGAGTCGAGACGGTCACTTCGGCCCAGAACCCGAAGATTAAGGACCTGCTCGCCCTGCAGGAAAAGTCCAGGCTCCGCCGCGAGCGTGGACTTTTCGCGGTCGAGGGGCAGCGTGAGCTCGGGCATTGCCTGAACGCGGGCTTCGTGCCCGAGATGATGTTCGTCTGCGGCGAGGTAATTGCGCAAGCCATTTCTTCATCGGCCGCAAATGCGTCCAATATAGAAGGCAAGGACGGGCTGGAGGCGATAGTCGCGAGGGCCGAGGCGCTGAATCCGAAGCTGCTGCTCGTGCAGTTGCCGGCGTTCCTCTACGAAAAAGTGGCCTACAGAGGCTCTACCGAAGGGGTCATCGGTGTGATGCGCTCGCGCGAACTCTCCTTAAGCGACCTTGCGGTGGATGAAAACCCTCTCATCGTAGTTCTCGAAGGTGTGGAGAAGCCGGGCAATCTCGGGGCGGTGCTTCGCAGCGCGGATGCAGCCGGAGCAGATACCGTTCTGCTCTGCGACCCTCTCACAGACCTTTACAACCCGAATCTCATCCGCTCCAGCATCGGAGCAGTCTTTACGGTCCCGGTCGTATGCTGCACATCGTCAGAGGCAATCGCCTGGCTGAAAGAGCGTTCCATCCGTATTTACACAGCCCAGCTGCAGGATTCCAGCCTGTATTATGACTGTCCTATGACCGGCGGCACCGCCATCGCCATAGGTACTGAAGCTACAGGTCTGAGCGACGAATGGCGGGAAGCGGCGGATGCCCATATCAGAATCCCGATGGAAGGAAAACTCGACTCGCTGAATGCCTCTGTAAGCGCGGCGATTCTTCTTTATGAAGCTGTAAGACAGCGCAACAGCAAATGATAGACTCTACCCGTTTCGGACTTATCGGAGACCCGATAGGCCATTCTGCAAGCCCACAGCTATTCCGGACAGCATACTCGGGACGCTACCCCTATGACCTGATCGAAGGCAGCGAATTCGAGGCATCGTATGTGAAGTTCCTTCGCGAATACAAGGCGATTAACGTCACCGCACCGTTCAAGGAAGCCGCCTACGAGAAGGCGGACATAGTTACCGGGCCCTGCGCTCTGATCGGCGCGGCCAATATCCTGCAGCACACCGCAGAAGGCGTGGAGTGTCACAATTCCGATTTCACGGGCGTGATACTTACCGTAGCAGAGGAGCTTTTCCCCGGAATCATTTCAGAATTCTATAAAGAGTTCGGGGCTTCAGCCCACAAAAGAATCCACCAGTTCGTCCGGAAATGCCTGGAGCAGAAATACGGCCGGAGGCCGGCCGCAGCCGTAGTCGGCTGCGGCGGGGCCGGCAAGGCCGCGTCTGTCGCCGCAGCCGAGATGGGATTCGAAACGACTATCCTGAACCGGAGTCTGGACAAGGCTACAGCCTTCTCCAAGGGCCTTCCGGAATACAAATTCCGAGTGGCCTCAACGGACGATTTCGTAAAGGAGTGTTCTCAGGCAGATCTTGTTATCTATACCCTCCCTATGGCTCTGGACAGTCTGGACGAATTCTGCCGGACACTTTCCGAACACAGCCGCATTCTTCTGGAAGCAAACTATAGAAATCCGGCCTTCGCGGGCCTAAGGCTCGCCCGCCTGCAGGACGCGGGGATTTCTTATATACACGGCCGGCGCTGGCTTCTCTGCCAGGCCATTTCAGGCTACGGGATAATGACAGGCGAGACTCCGGACATCGAAGCATTATTGGAATCCTGACTTAAAGACCACAAAAAAACAAGCCCTGAAAACCGTGCGGTTTTCAGGGCCTGTTTTTATGTTTCTTAAACGGAAGAACGAGAATTCAGACTTTACAAAATATCTTATATCTTTGCAGAAGGTACCGGAAGATACTTTACTGCAATTTTTTATATATTTATTATTTAAGTAATTAGAATATGAGAAAAACTTAACAGAATCCTGCAGAGTCGCAACGGATAAGTTTACGGAGCCTTAATTATCCGGAGGATTGACTATCTTTGAAAAAAAAGAAAGGCACCGGATAAAATAACACTGAATGCTATGTTTTCCAAGAAGATCAACAAAACCATAGAGAATATAGACAAACTCTTCGACGCAGTCGATAGGGCGCAGCTGGTATTCAAGGAAGGTGTCAAGAATTATCTGTACGGGGAGATGCCGCAGCTGAGCGACAACCTCCAGACTATGACCGGCATCAAATCCGACGCAGAGATACTGCGCAGAGAGATCGAAAGCGACCTGTACCGTCAGTCGGCATTCGTGCGGCTCAGGGGCGATGTGATGAGGCTGCTCGAGAGAATCGACAACATTATCACCAAAATAGACAACAACCTCTGCCAGTTCGAGATAGAACGGCCTTACATACCTGCGGAGCTCAATTCCGACTATCTGAAGCTCGCTGAACTGTCCACAAAATCCGTCGAGAGCGCCATTCCTGCGGCCAAATCCTATTTCCGCAGCCCGGATCTGACAGTGGAGAAAAGCCACAGGGTATATTTTTATGCACAGGAGGCCGACAAACAGGCCAAGACACTGAAGAGAACGGTGTTCCACAATATGAATGAACTCAAACTGTCCGAAAAATTTCATCTGCGATACTTCGCCCTCCATATAGAGGAGATTTCCCACGCTGCCATAAAGGTGGCAGACCAGTTGTCCGTAATGGCCATAAAGAGAAGTAATTAAGGGATGGGCGAGGTTATTTCCATACTCACTATGGCAGTGATGGTGTGTCTGTGCAGTTTCACGGACATAAGCATCATACTCGCCCCCGCACGCAACTGCAACGTCGTACGCCGCAGCATAATACTCCCCGCAGTCCTCATCCTGGTATGTGCTGGAAGTTTCCTTACGGCCACGGACGGCGGAACGATGACCGGGACAGACACTGCAGGAGCGGCCGTGATTGGACTCTGCGCCCTCGGCGCAGTGGCCGCAGGAAGGCTCATTTCAGTCTATCGACCTGCTCTCTGGGCGCTCACAGGCTCGATTGCGGGCTATGAAATCTTCCGCAGCGGAGAATTCGGGGCAGCGTGGGATTGGCTGCTTGCAGCCGCCGTATCGATTGTGCTCACGGCGCTGCTTGCAGGCGTACTCTGCCGGATTGTCGCGCTCATCTGCAAGAATTCGCAGAAACACTACCTGATTCAGGTCTGGAACCTGGGAATAATCACAACGGTGGCGGCGGCGCTGATGCTGGTGGCTGTGGGTGCGAACATTTCGCTCGTCTGGAGAGACCTTCCGCTCGCAACGGGCGGGGCCAGCGTGACAGCGCTCGCTATGGCGGCGGGAATCCTCATCGCTCTCCCCTTCCTCGGAAAGAGCATCAACCGCCTGAGCGAGAAGCACTTCGACGTAAACTACGATGTAATTCTCGCCACGGTCTGCTCAGTGGGCATAGTCAGCGCCCTGTTCTCCAGCGGAACAGTCACGGGAGCTATCGGATGCAAGGCCACGGTGCTTTCGCCGGGACTTCTGGCTTTCGCCGCGCTCGGAGGATGCTCGCTTGTGAAACGGCAGGAATATATGAGCGGGCAGGAAGTCGCGAAACTCACATTGGCCGGCATCGCCGTGCCGCTTATCGCATTGGCGCTCAGCTATTTGAGTTTCACTCTCATTTATGGAGACGGTACGCTGGCGAACGGGGTCCCGGTCAGGCTGGTCGTGCTGGCGGTCGTGCTGATGACGTTGCTGTTCGGGGCTGTAATCGCCGGACTTTACTCCCGCACGAGGAATTCCGGACAGGCGCTCAGGGACCAGGAAGAACAGATAAATGAAAACAGGCACACGCTCAACAGTCTGGAAGTCAAGAATATGACTATCGAGAACGAGCATCTCAGAAACCAGCTGGACCTGAAGCGGCAGGAGCTGCTGAGCGTCGCGATGAACATCACCGACCAGAAGGAATTCATAGAGAAGATTAACGGAATGGTGAAGGAGGCGCAGCTGATTTCCGACACGAAGGAAAAGGACAGAGCGCTGCACGAAATCTCCGCACAGCTGAGTCTGAGGATGAATTTCGACAACGAGATAGACAGTTTCTACACTCAGGCGGAGCAGCTGCACAAGGATTTCACGGTAAGGCTTTACGAGAAGTTTCCGCAGCTCACGAAGCAGGAGCGCAGGCTCACCACCCTGCTGCGGCTCGGCTTCTCCACGAAATACATAGCGGCCCTTATGAACATCGCCCCGAAGAGCGCCGAGATCTGCCGGCACCGGCTGAGGACGAAGTTCGGGCTGGACCGCAAACAGAACCTGACAGATTTCATAAAAAGCATATAACAAATTAATAACCAAAAAATTGCAGTAATGAAAAAAGTATTTTTATTTATCGCATTGGCTGCCTTCTCAGCCTCGCTCGCAGCGCAGGAGAAGAAACAGGAGACAGCCATCAACCAGTATGGCCAGGAGGTGGTTTCCACAGACGGTCAGTTCAAGGTTCAGGACGGAATTATGGTTCTGGACGCCCCGGAGATCGGATACAAGATGTGGTTCGACCTGCGCGTGCAGGGAGACGCCGCTGTATTTTTCGGAGGCCCTGACTTCACTGACTCGGAACTGGACGGCAGTGAGAACATAAATCACATCGGCAACGGTATGTCCATCCGCCGCGCCCGCTTCGCGGTTAAGGCCCAGATAGACAAAAACTGGTACGGAGAGCTCGATACCGACTGGGCTGACGGAGTCTGCGAAATCAAGGACGCCATCCTCGCCTACACCGGAATCCCCGGACTCGAAATCAAGGCCGGTAACTTCAAGGAGAACTTCTCCATCCAGCGCAACACCTCCTCACGCTACCTTATGTTTATGGAGCGTCCTATGGTGACCGCTCTCGCCCCTTCCAGACATCTGGGACTCGGCATCACCTACTCCCACAACTGGCTCTGGACTTCCGCAGGAGTGTTCGGACCTGAACTCAAGGGCAGCGAAGAGGCTACAGCAAAGAACGACAACAACAAGGACTTCGGCCGCAACGTGGGACTCGCCTACACCGGCAAGATCGCCTTCAGGCCATTCTGGAAGAGCCAGACATCAGGCCTTCACATTGGCGGAGCCATTTCATACCGCGAGCCTAGCGCCGCTTCCACCGACGGCTACAAGGTGGCACGCTACAGCAGCCGCAACACCACGAGCATCAACCGCAAGAAGTACCTCGACACCGATGCGATCAACGGACTCGACCACGAACTTCTCTGGACCGCCGAACTCGCGGGCTTCCACAGAGGTCTGCGCTACGAGACGGCTTACATCGCACGCGGAGCTTACCTCGACCAGAAGGTGAATCCGCTCGGCACGCAGTGGGCGAAGGGCTGGTACGCCCAGGCATCCTATCTGCTCTTCGGCGGCCAGCAGAACTACGACAGCGACGGAGCGAAGCCTACGCGCGTGACTCCGGGACGCAGCTGGGGAGACATCGAACTTGCGCTCCGCTATGAGCTTTGCGACTTCAACACCGGCGACTACTTCGGCGGCTGCGCTGAAGGCTACAGCTTCGGAATCAATATCTATCCTATGAAGAACGTGAAATTCGCCATCAACTACCAGTATAACAACAACGACCGCTACGCAAACGGCAAGGGCAAGCTCTACGTGGGCCACGACGCTTCCGGCAAGCCTACGAAGGACTACACCAAGGTAGCCGAGAGCTCCGGCAAGGCCGGCGTCGATTATCATATGATATCAATGCGTTTCCAGGTTGCATTCTAAAAAAGGACACAGATTATGAAAAAGACAGCAATATTCGCGACCCTAGCGCTCGCATTCGCGCTCGTCTCCTGCGTGGAGGACAAGATCTATGACGGCGTGACCGTTTCAGGATTACAAAACACCATCGCCTACAGCGAAGACGATGCCGTCACCGTGACGGCCAATGTCGCTTCGCTCGTCGATATTACGAAAGTGGAGCTCAAATACAAGATTGGCAGCGCCGCAGAGGCTACAGCCACAATGACAAGCACATCGAAGGAAGTTTATACCGGCACCATTCCGGGAGCCGCCGAGGGCACCAAGGTCACTTACCGCGTAGCGGCCTATACGGCCAATGCCAGCGCGGTTTCCGCAGAGGCATCCTACACCGTGGGCGAAGTTCCGATCGACTACAGCGGACTGATACTCAATGAGCTCAACGGAAACGACAAGTTCATCGAGTTCTACAACAAGGGAAAGGATGAAATCCGCATCAAGGGCGTATATCTCGTAAAGGACGGCAATGCCGCAGAACCGACCTGGACAGCTCCGTCCATCATCCTCAAACCGGGCGAATACGTGCTCCTCTACAGCGAGGACGTGCAGGCAGACCATCCGGAGATAGCCGCAGACCATATCTTCAAGGGCGGCCTTTCGGCCAAGAAGGCGGTCAGAATCCAGCTTATGGACCCTAAGGGCAACTGCATCGACGATTTCAATTTCGCGAAGCACCCGGGCACCAAGTACAAGGGCTCGTTCGGACGCAACGCCGACGGCAACTGGTATAACCAGACTGAAGCCACCCCTGGCGCAGCCAATATTGACGGCAGCGAAGCCCTCGATCTCGGAGAATAAAACTCATTATTATAAATTATGGCAAAAGAAGAACTTAAAATCGGCGAAGTGTCCAAACCGCGCTTCGAATTCCGCAGCTTCGGCCAGTGTTTCTGCGAAGCTCACAAAAGAATGGCCCGTCTGTCCGTTCCTGTTCCTGAGAAGGTATGGGAGAGGGAGAGCGATGAGATTTACATCGTCTCCAAGGCAAACGACATAAACAACACCAAAATCCGCAACGGGAAGATGGACATCAAGACCTTCGTGCGCAGCGTGGATGGTCTCGAGCAGTGGAACCCTCTGATGAAGGGCGAGTTCCCTATCTCCCGCGAAGTGCTTGAGAAAGAGGTATTCCCGGCCTTTATGGTGGAGATGCCGAAGCTCGACAAGGACAGCTACACCCTCGACGAGTTCATCGCTATGGTGAAGGCGAACCCGAACCTCGCCGCGGTGAGAGTGCACAAGCAGAGATTCGGCTATATGGTGAACGACACCATCTGCGAGGTGGGGAACGTCCTCATCAACGGAGCTAAGGTTGTGACCATCAACTCCGAATCGACTGAAATCGAGGACATCAAGAAAACCATCGCTGACTGCCACCTCGAGGGCGTGGAGAACATAAACTATCTCCAGGCCATCAAGCGCGTCATCGGTATGTCTGACAAACCACTTGCAAACGAATAAGTTATGGGACAGGAAATAGAAAGAAAGTTTCTGGTGAAATGCGACTGCTTCAAGAAGGACGCATTCAAGGCCACACGTATCACCCAGGGTTATCTCTGCTCGGTTCCTGAGCGCACCGTACGCGTGAGAGTAAAGGGCGAGAAGGGTTTCATCACCATCAAGGGCATAGGCTCCGAGAGCGGCGCCAGCCGTTTCGAATGGGAGAAGGAAATCCCTGTGGATGAGGTTAAAGAGCTTCTGAAAATCTGTGAGCCGGGTGTCATCGACAAGACCCGCTATCTGGTAAAGGCCGGCGAGCACACCTTCGAAGTGGACGAATTCTACGGAGACAATGACGGCCTAGTCGTCGCCGAAGTGGAGCTCGGAAGCGAAG
>CAVFAZ010000054.1:0-17495 GCA_963620825.1 Kurthia senegalensis | reverse complement strand
CCTACCTCGACATCGACGTAGTCCTCGTCCGCGTCATAATGCTCGTAGCCCTCATTGCCTGGAGCGCCGGATTCTGGATTTATCTCATTCTCTGGATTGCAGTCCCGAAAGCCGTCACGCCTGCCCAGAAATGCGAAATGCACGGCGAGCCCGCCACGGCCGGGAATATGATGAAATATTCCAGTTCAAAATAATTCGCTATGGAGTACAATGTGGAAAACGTCCGTTCCCAGATGAGGAAGGGAGTGCTGGAATACTGTATTCTCAGCATATTGAACCGAAGGGAAGCCTACGCCTCCTCCATATTGGAGGAACTGAAGGCTGCCAATATGATAGTGGTGGAAGGTACGCTCTATCCGCTGCTCATACGTCAGAAGAACCAGGGACTTCTCTCATACCGCTGGGAGGAATCCACTCAGGGACCTCCCAGAAAATACTATGTAATCACCGACAGGGGCCGCGCCCAGCTCGCCGAAATGGACGCCGCGTGGAATGAGCTCGAGGAAAGCATACGCGCCCTCAGACAGACACCGTCAGACCAGATTATTGCATTATGAAACAGGTAGAAAAAGTCAGCATTGGCGGTTACGCCTACTCAATGGAAACGGTCGCGGCGCAGAGCGCCAGGCAGTATCTCGACGAAATTGCAAATCATTATGCCGGCGAGAGCGGGGAGATTCTCGAGGGTTTCGAAGAACGGATGGCCGAGCTGCTCAGCGCCCGCTGCGGCTCCGCCGAAGTCATCAGATCCGCTGACATAGATGCTGTAATCGCGACTCTGGGCCGCCCGGAGACCATCGACAAGTATTGCAGTCCCGCACCTCCGGCAAAGAAGAAGGCCGCCAGTCAGACCGGCAGGCAGATACTCGGAGTCTGCAGCGGAGTGGCGCGGATTATTCTGGCCGCCGTGGGCATAATGCTCTTCATAACGGGATTCACCGGGGTTTTCGCCGGAGGAGTCTTTCTCTTCGGCCATCACATCTTCGGCTACGACAGCATATTCGCATTCATTATGGAGATGATGTCGTCCCAGCCCTGGATGTCTGTGGCTATGGAAATCGTATGGATAAAAGTGCTCGCCGCCCTGGTCTGGTTCCTGCCGTTCATCTGGCTGCTCTATGCAGGCATAATGCTGACCTTCAATCTCCGCTCCCCGAAGTGGCATCCGGGTCTGATACTTTTCATTCTCTGGCTAGTCTGCATAATCGCACTGGTCATAGTGACAGCTATGGCTGCGACTTCAGGATACGTGATGCCTATATAGGACTATAAAAATTTGAAAATGAGAATTTTCGTAGTGCCGGAGTCCACCCGCAGAACATCGTCGATCCGGTAGCCTTCGACCAGCGCGGCGTGGCTCCCGTCCAGTTCGACCACTATCGCAAGAGCCTTCTGCGAAGCGGAATATCCAAGCTCAGTGAACACATCGCTGAGCTTTTTTCTTCGCCCGCCCATCCCGAAAGGACAGATCCAGTCGCCATTCCGCCATCCCCGCAGACGCAGGGGGAAAGAAATCTTGGTGGCGTCAGCAACAAGCTGACCGGGGGTACGTTCCATCCCCGGAACATAATCTTCCACTCTGATTTCCACCCGCTTGCCGGGCAGCTCATACACTCCCGGCCCGTCCGCAACGATTTCAGACCCGGCGGCAGGGGAGTCATGAGAAAGAATCAGTCTCCCGGGCGCAGTCAGAATCCGGGCGTTGCTCCCTTCGAAGACCTTTCCGCTCAGCGTTTTACCTTCCTCGCCTGAAAAAACCAGACGCGAAAGCGAAGCCAGACAGTCCCCGCTCAATCCCGCCGGCTCCGCGAAGCGCCAGAGCAGATATTCCCGCTGACTCTCCGCGCGCAGAGCTTCGATGCTGACCTCTCCCGGGGAAATCTCTATTCTTTCCCTGGACTTCGTCCAATATTCATCCAACACTCCTGCGGCCTGCGCAAAGTGCTGCATATCAGAGCTTAATGTAGCCAGAAACGAAGGATTGATCCGCGCCATCTCCGGAAAAATCCGGTTGCGGACGCGGTTGCGGCTATAGACGCAGTCCCCGTTCGTGCGGTCCTCCCGCCAGACGAGTCCCTTGCCTCGCACATACTCTTCTATTTGAGCCCGGCTGAAGCCGAGCAATGGCCGTATGACCCTTCCGCCCAGTACCTGCCCGTCTTCCGCCATACCGCTTATGCCCCTGAGTCCTGTCCCTCGTAAAAGATTCAGTATCAGGGTTTCAGCATTGTCGTTGGAATTATGGGCCACGGCCGTGGCATAATAGCCTTCAGTCGAGCACAGTCCTGCGAAATACTCGTATCTGAGCTCACGGGCGGCCATCTCGACGCTTACGCCATTGGACGCGGAGCGGCCGAGAGTATCGAAATCACAATGATGGAATTTTACACCCCGCTCCGCGCAGAAGCTCTCAACGAATGCCGCGTCGGCATCGCTCTCTGCGCCGCGAAGGTGGAAATTGCAGTGAGCCACGGCGATACGCTCCTTCAGGCCGGCGTCGAGGCAGAGCGCCAGAAGGCAGAGCGAATCCGCCCCGCCGCTGACGGCGAGCAGAACTCTCTCGCCCTCAGGCACAAGACTGTGCCACCTGGCCGTGAACTCCTGCAGCATTATTTCTGGCGGCGCGGCTGGAAGGTGTAGGTGAAACTCAGGGAGGTGAACTCCTTGAACTGCACCCTCTGCTTCCCGTCAGGGAACTGCTCGAGATCCTTGTCGTTCTTTATCATTACGTTAGGATCATAGATCAGCCAGGTGTTCAGTCCCAGCTTGAAGAGTTTCGAAAGCTGCCAGGTGATCTTGTTGTCCCAGTTCACGCGGTACTGCTTGAACGGATGGTTCAGATAGTCGGTGAAGAGTACGAACTGAGTCTCGTAACGGAACACGTCATTTATAACAAACTTGGCGTCAGTCTTTATCTGGGCACCGAACTGGAAACGCGCGTTGCGGTAATTGCTGCCGGTTTCGGCATCCAGAGTGTCGTCGCGCAGGAGCATACCGTAGCTCTTTCGGAGTTCCGGATTTGTGACTATGGTGAAACCGCCGGTGAACGGCGCGAGGTTCACGGAAAGCCAATTGCTTGGTACCCAGTCAATACCGAGCGCGATGTCGGTGTATGCAGGGGAGAGGAAGCCGGATTTGAGAACGCCGTTCCACTTTCCGTCCTCGTCCTGGGTGTATTTGCTGTAGCCGTTGCTGAACTGCGAACGGAAGTTGAACGAGGCGGAATAGCTGAATTTCGACTTGGCGCCCGTCTTGTACGCCCATTTGCTTTCGAGGTAGATCTGGTCGGTGCTCTTCTGAAGGAGCTCCTTCTTGTCGGCGGACCAGAGGAAGCCGTAGTTCAGCTGAAGACGGTTCTTCCAGGTCATCATATCCTTGGCGTAGTCCGCCTTGGCATCGAGTCCGCTGCTGAGAGCCACTGAGTTATAGCCGCCTGCGGCCCAGCTCCAGAGGCCGGTGTGATTGAATCCGAGATCGACGCCGAGGCTCTGCTTCCAGTAGTTCGGCTTGCTCTGAACCTCCTCTTTCTGCTCGGCAGAGGCGATGGCCATAGCCGCTTCGGTCACAGTCTGCTGCACATCCTGTGCATAGACGGCATTGCCGGAACAGATGGCTCCGGCAATACTGAGAAATATCAATATACGCTTGCGCATAAGCTAATATGAAATTGCGAAGATGACTCTTCTGTGTGAAGGCTTTCCGCTGTAGATGCACTTGCCTTCCTCCTCGCAGACGAAGCTGTCGATAGGGATGCAGCGGATGGTGGCCTTGGTTTCGTCCTTGATGGCCTGTTCGGTTTCCGGAGTGCCGTCCCAGTGGCAGAGCAGGAAGCCGCCTTCCTGAATCTTCTCCTTGAACTCGTTCCAGTCGTCGCACTTGCGGACATTGGCCTCGCGGAATGCGTAGGCCTTGTCGTAGATGTTCTTCTGGATGGCGCCCATAAGGTCGTGAACATACCGGTCGAGACCCTCGATGGCGACGGTTTCCTTCGTGAGAGTGTCCCTGCGGGCCACCTCCACGGTGCCGTTCTGCAGGTCGCGCGGGCCCATAGCGATGCGTACAGGCACGCCCTTGAGCTCCCACTCGGCGAATTTGAATCCCGGACGCAGGGTGTCGCGGTCGTCCACCTTCACGCTGTGGCCGAGGGCCTCGAAGGACTTTTTCAGCTCGTACATCTTGTCCAGGATGGCGCTGTGCTCCTCCTCGGTCTTGAAGATAGGAACCATAACCACCTGGATAGGTGCGAGTGCGGGAGGCAGAACCAGTCCGGCGTCGTCTCCGTGGGCCATTATCAGGGCGCCCATCATACGGGTGCTGACGCCCCAGGAAGTAGCCCATACATACTGCTGGCTGCCGTCCTTGGCTGTATATTGCACGTCGAACGATTTGGCGAAATTCTGTCCGAGGAAGTGGGACGTACCGGCCTGAAGGGCCTTTCCGTCCTGCATCATAGCCTCGATGGTGAGGGTGTCGAGGGCGCCGGCGAAGCGCTCGTTAGGGCTCTTGTGTCCTTCCACTACAGGCAGGGCCATCACCTCGCGGGCGAATTTGGCGTAGATGTCCACCATCTGTCTGGTTCTCTCCTGAGCCTCTTCGGCAGTGGCGTGGGCCGTATGGCCTTCCTGCCAGAGGAATTCGGCCGTGCGCAGGAACAGACGCGTGCGCATTTCCCAGCGTACCACGTTGCACCACTGGTTGCAGAGGATAGGAAGATCTCTCCAGGAAGTGATCCAGTTCTTGTATGTGCTCCAGATGATGGTTTCCGAAGTAGGTCTTACGATGAGCTCTTCCTCGAGCTTCGCTGACGGATCCACCACAACTCCCTTGCCTTCAGGGTCGTTCATCAGGCGGTGGTGCGTCACTACGGCACACTCCTTGGCGAAGCCCGCCACGTGCTCGGCCTCGCGGCTGAAGAAGGACTTCGGGATGAAGAGAGGGAAGTAGGCGTTCTGCACGCCGGTTTCCTTGAACATAGCGTCAAGCGCGCCCTGCATCTTCTCCCAAATGGCGTAGCCATAAGGCTTTATGACCATACATCCTCTTACGGCCGACTGTTCGGCCAGGTCAGCTTTCACCACCAGGTCATTGTACCACTGTGAATAATTGTCAGATCTTTTAGTTACCTCTTTTGCCATCTTATTTCCTTATTTCCGAATTATTTCTTAACATTGCACGATATACCGCCAGGGTATGGTTATTGCAATACCCTGCAAAGATATAAATTTTAAAAGACATAAGGAGAATTTGCATTATGAAAACGCAGTGTATATTGCTTGCTTCAGCGCTTTTGCTGCTTTGCTCCTGTGGTCCCGGCACTCAAGTAGCTTCTAACTATCAGGATGGTATCTATTACAGGGGAGAGAAAATCTCTCCGACTGTGATCGCACAGTCCAAGACCGAAACCGATGCCCTGGTCGCCAAAACCAGGAATTCCAGAATCTTTCTCAAACAGGGACAGGTCGATACGCTTGTCATCCCTGAAAATATGTCAGCCCGCGTTAGTTTCGACCGCAAGGACAGCACCACCACCGTGGATCTGTTCACATACGATTATGACAACTGGCGCTGGAATTTCAATTTCTCGTTCGGCTGGCCGTACAGCTATGGCCCGTACTTCTCCTGGGGCTGGGGTTCCCCGTACTGGTACCGCAGCGCGTGGTACTGGACCGATCCGTGGTATTACAGCTATTATGACCCTTGGTACTGGGGAAGTCCTTGGTATTACAGCTATTACGATCCGTGGTACTGGGGAGGTCCGTATTATCGCCACTGGTATGCCGGCTTCTACGGCCCGGGCCCGATGCCGATGCGTCACGACCACTTCGACGGACCTCACAGCTGGGGCTCCCGCAATGAGTTCTTCGCAGGCGGCGCACCTGGCGGCAGAGGCGGTGAAATCCGTGGCGGCGGTGCCGGCCAGGGCATAGGAATGGGCAGGACTTCAGTCTCCCGCTCCGGTGCAGGCGCCATCTCCCGCAATGCGACAGCAGGCCGTATAAGCCGTACAGTTTCAGGTTCCGGCAGCGCCGGCTCAGGCATCTCGTCCCGCTCAGGCGCAGCCTCCACCGTCAGCCGTACCGCTTCAGTCGGCCGCTCCGCGTCCAATTCTTCCCTGAACCGTTCAGCATCATCCGGCAGCACCGTCCTCCGCAGTCTCTCCTCTCAGGGCAGTATGACAGACAGGACCATTCAGAATGCGACAGGAAGAGTCAGCAGCGTAAGCAGAAGTGCCGTTTCCCGCAGTTCGGCTTCATCTTCAGGTTCTTCAGTATCGCGCTCGTCATCCGCCGTTTCCCGTTCGTCTTCGGGAAGCGCAAGCAGCGCCTATCGCAGGTCTTCATCTTCTTCTGACAATTCCTGGGGATCTTCATCGAATTCATCTTCATCTACATACAGAAGTTCTTCGAGTGACAGAAGCTCCTCTTCGGGCAGCTACGGAAACAGTTCTGTATCACGTTCTTCCAGCTATGGCGGAGGCAGCGGCGTATCCCGTTCTTCCGGCTTCGGCGGAGGTGGCGGCAGCAGCGTGTCACGTTCATCCGGCGGCTTCGGCGGAGGTGGCGGCAGCAGTGTTTCCCGCTCATCCGGAGGTGGCGGCGGCGGAGTCCACAGAAGATAAATGTGTATATGACAGGAGTTGATGTCGTGTATGGTTTGTGAAGACAGAACATCAACTTCCAAAACCCTTAATATTCTATGAAACGAATCTTTATTTCAGTTCTGTGCCTTTCCGCGGCCCTTACCGCCGGAGCGCAGACTATGTATGACGCCATCAGCTTCAGCGAGAACAACTATTCCGGCTCGGCCCGCACGATCGGTCTCGGCAATGCCGTCACTGCCCTGGGCTCGGATCTCGGAACCATCGGAATCAATCCTGCAGGCTCCGCTGTGGCCGGTTACAGCCAGTTCACCTTCAGTCCTTCGCTGGTATGGTCTTCGACCGATGTGGATTTCTATGATGACAATGACGCTGTGAGCAGCAGCTCCGGAAGCCGCAACCGTATGGCCCTGCCGAATCTTGCCGGAACATACGTACTCAATACCGGACGCAATCACGGTCTGAAGAGTATGACTTTCGGTCTGGTTTCGAACACCACGAACAACTGGCTTGACCAGTTTGACGCCACGGGCGGCGGAGACAGGACGTCCATATTCGGCTCAATCGCTTCCTATGCAGAAGCGATGCAGTACAATCCGTACGACCTGGCATCTTCCTCAGGGTATGACAATTGTCAGTGGCAGTCGGTAAGCGCTTATCAGTCAGGACTTATCAGCGACTTCGGCGATAATCATTTCGCCGGTGCCACCGAGCAGATCTCCCAGACGGGGGATGATACCTACAGCGTTTCCACGGCAGGATATCTGAAAAGGGACTATTCCCGCAAGGTTTCCGGAACCAAGTACGATATCGTGTTCAACTATGCGATGAACTTCTCCGACAAGCTTTATCTTGGAGTCAATCTCGGCTTCCCGACCGGTCATTATGCATTTTCGGAGGGCCTGACCGAGGTTGCGTCGGATCCTGATGATTTCACTTTCGAGTATGAGACGGGAGAGAAGGTCAGCTTTATGCAGGGCACGAACAACTATGCGTATTCAGCTTCGCTTTCGGGCATATACGGCAAGGTCGGCGTAATCTGGCTGCCGATAGCCGGCCTCAGAGTCGGTGCCGCCGTCCAGACTCCTACACTTCTGGAGGTTACCGAGCATTTCCAGACCAGTACGTATTCCCTGATTGGCAACTCTGATTGCCGTGCTACGTCCCCTCAGGGCGAGTATTCCTACAACATCTATACGCCTTGGAGATATAATGTGGGAGCTGCCTATACTATCGGCCGCATAGGTCTGGTAAGTGCTGATTACGAGAGAGTTAATTATCGCAATATGCGTTACGATGACATTGATGACGGATATTACACGGATTCCTTCGCTGACGTGAACAGCGAGATAAAGACTTATGCCGGAGCTTCGAATATGCTGCGTGTCGGCATCGAGGCCAGGCCTATATCCAAGCTTGCTCTCCGTCTGGGCTACGCCCTGACCACCAAGGATACCGATTTCGTGGATACGAAGATTCAGAGTTTCTCCTTCGGCGCGGGTTACACTTCAGACTCCTCTTTCTTCTGCGATTTCGCCGTCAGAGGAACGCAGTATCCGGTATCTTACTATACTTTATACACTTATACCGCATCTGACGGGAGCGTGGATTCCTCTCTGATCACTCCGGAACTCGCGATGACAAGATCTCTGTTTGAATTTGTAGCAACCTTCGGCTGGAGGTTCTAAACAGCTGCCTTTCAGGCAACTGTTTAGAACGTCTATACACCGGGGGACGTATCCCCCGGACCCTCTAGGTCGCTGACGCTCCTTAGATCTTCTTAAGCCAGAGGATGGAATCCGGACCTTCGTTGAAGAGAAGGTCCATTATGGAAAGATTTGATATGAAGCCGTGCTTGCAGGCGAAAACCTGGAAGTACGGCTTTTTCAGATTCAGGTCTTCCAGAATATGGTTTTCCCTTTTGGGATGGATGATTTCGCGGTAGTCCCTGCCGTAAAGGGTGGAGCCCGCAGGGGTCCACTGCTGCGTCGGATGCAGTTCGGCGGCTATGCCGGTCTTGTCCAGAAAGAAGCGTATGATGTTGAGGTTCAGATCGAAAAGCCTTTCCGGACGGGCCTCCAGAATGCTGAAAAGTTCGTCTTTATAATAGTCGAAATAGGCCGAGGATTCGTAGGCCGATGCTATGGCCCGCTCAGTGCGCAGAAGCCACGGCGTGCTCCAATCGATGCGGATTGTCGAGATTGGCAGGCTGTGGCTGCCGCCTTCGTGTACTACGGGAAACGAGAGTGTCTGTTCTCCGCTCTCTGCGTAGAACTTGCAGCGGTTGCGGTAGGACTGCTTCTGATAGGTCTCCTGCGCCTCGATCCAGACCTGCGCGGGCACCTTGGCCTCAGGGGATAAAGAAAACTCCGCTGCGATGGCAGCGAAGTATTCTATAGGTGGAAAATATGCTGTGCCGAGCAGCATACGCTTTATTCTATGGAGCCTTTCTCGCTCGAGTCGTTCGCCTTTGCGATGCCTCTCTTCGAATTGCGGATGAAATTCAGGATGTTATCCCTTTCCACCGATGGCGGGAATCCGGCCTCTACCTTGGAGCAGCCGTCGGAAACGTTGAAGCCCTGGAAGTAGATGGTGTCGTAGATGTCCTTGATGTTGCGGATGACATCGGAGTCGAAGCCTCTGCGGCGCAGACCCACGATGTTGATTCCGGCATAGCAGATAGGGGTTCTGCCGCAGATGGAGTAAGGCGGGATGTCCTTGTTTACGGCTGACTGGCCGCCGACCATAGCGTGAGTTCCGATATGGCTGAACTGATGCACCTTGGTGCCGCCGCCGATGATGGCCCAGTCGTCCACGTCAGTCTCGCCGGCGATGCCGACGTAGCTTACGAGGATGCAGTGATTGCCGACGTGGCAGTCGTGCGCAACGTGTACATAGGACATTATGAGAGTATTGTCGCCGATCTTGGTCACGCCCTTGTGGCTGGCCTTGGTGCCGCGGTTGATGGTGGCGCACTCGCGGATGGTGACATTGTTGCCGATTTCGACATAAGTCACTTCACCCTCGAATTTGAGGTCCTGAGGGACAGCCCCCACTACCGCTCCCGGGAAAACTTCACAGTTTTCTCCTATTTTTACATAAGAATAGATCACCGCGTGCGGGTGAATCTTGCAACCGTTGCCGATAGTCACATTGTCGTCAATGTAGGCGTATGGCCCGATTTCCACATTGTCTCCGAGAATCGCTCCGGGATTGACAATGGCTGTAGGATGAATTTTGTTCATTTTAAGATTATTTTTTCAGACTCCGTATCGCCTTGGCTGCCTGCGTGTTAAGCTTGTGGCCCGGCTTGAACGCGACGATCTTCGCATTCACGTAGCCGCCTGCCAGACGGAGATCTCCGATGAGATCGAGGAGTTTGTGACGGCCGCATTCGTCATCGAAATGCAGCTTGAGGTTATTCAGATATCCGTGTCCGGTGACCTTGAGGTCCGGACAGTTGAAGAGGGTGGTGAGATTGCTGACCTGTTCCTCGCTCGCCGGATGCTCCACTATGACGATGGCGTTGTCGAGGTCTCCGCCCTTTACGAGATTGTTCCGGAAGAGGAACTCTATCTCGTGGAAGAACACGAACGTGCGGCAGCAGCCAATCTGGGCGGCATAATCGACTGTCAGATCCCAGTGGACCTTCTGCACTCCGAGCACCTTGGAATTGAAATCCACTGTCACGTCGTAGGAAGGCTTGTCGGCGGGACTGAACTTGATGTACGAACCGGTTTCAGGGTCGCTGACCTCCAGGTCTTCGGTGAGATTGATATAGACGCGGTCCGCTTTCTGAACCTTGAGGCCGGCCTTGAGGAAAGCCTCGGTGAAAAAGTATGCGCTTCCGTCGAGAATCGGAACCTCTTCGTTGTCAATCTCTATTATGGCGTTATCGACACCCACTCCGGTGAGCGCCGACATAAGATGTTCTATCGTGATGACGCAGACTCCGTCCTTGCAGATGGTAGTGCTTCTGGCGGTGTTGCTTACGTTTTCGGCGAGAGCCTCCACGAATGCGTCACTGCCCAAATCCACTCTCTGAAACACGATTCCGGTGTTCTCCGGAGCCGGTTTCACGGTGAGTCTGGCGTATTTTCCGGTGTGTAAGCCTTTGCCCTCGAAGGAACACTCCTGTCTGAGCGTCAGCTGTCGTTTAATGTTCATAGGCGGCAAAGGTAAGCAAAAAATCAGTAAATCCAATCATTTAGGATTTACTTATCCTCCCCGCTGTGCTTGAATGCGGCGTAACTGCGAAGGAAAGCGCCGTGCAGGAACGCCGGACTGCCCATCCAGACCTGTCCGCTCTTGCGGATGTTGCTGATGACTCCGGACTTGGCGCAGATGGTGGTGTTGTCCGCGATGGTGAGGTGTCCCACGACGCCGACCTGGCCTGCCAGAATGCAGTTCTTTCCGATTTTGGTGGAGCCTGCGACGCCGCAGAGGGCCGCCATTACGGTATTGTCTCCTATCTGGACATTGTGGGCTATCTGACAGAGATTATCCACTTTGACTCCGTTCCCTATTATGGTGGACTCCATTTCAGCGCGGTCTATGGTGGTGTTAGCGCCGATCTCCACGTCGTTTCCTATTACCACGTTCCCGAGATGTTCGATCTTTTTCCAGGTTCCGTCAGGCTGAGGGGCGTTTCCGAACCCGTCGGAGCCGATCACGGCTCCGGCGTGAAGGATCACGCGGTCCCCTATCTGCATTCCCGGATAGATTCTCACGCCCGGATATATTATGCAGTGATGCCCGATGACGGTTCCTTCGCCGATGGAGACATTATCGTGGATTATGCAGTAATCTCCTATCTTGCAATGCTTTCCTATAGTCGTGTGGGCCCCTACGCTGACCTTTCTGCCGATATTGGCCGAACAGGCTATGCTTGCGCTCCAGGCACGGTGACGGCGATAGGTCTTGCGCTGGTCGGACACGTATTTGAGAAGCTGGGCGAGAGCGGTGTAGGCGTCCTCCACGCGGATCATCGTCGGAGCGACGGCTTCCCTGGGCTCGAAACTTGAATTTACCAGAAGAATGCTGGCCTTGCTGGCATATACGTATTTTTCGTATTTCGGATTTGCGTAAAAGCAGAGCTGCCCTTCCTTTCCGTGTTCTATTTTGGCGAAAGATGTGGCGCGTGCCTCCGGATTGCCATCGACGGTTCCGTTGAGGATCTGCGCCAGCTCGCGTGCTGTGAATTCCATAAAATATATCGTTCAATTACATTCAGTCCGACAAAAATACAACAATTCTACTTAAGTCCGGCAGAATCAGAATAAAAAAGTATTTTTTGCGTATGAATACAAATATTTGTATCTTTGCAGGGTGTGAATGAGAAGGGGGCCGAAGAGCTTCCTTTTTTTGTGGACTGAAAGCTGCGGAACTTGCGGACGAAACCCGGCTGCAGCTTCGTTAAAACGGGGAAACCTATGGACAGAACTTTGCTTCAGAAAGTATTGGACGATGCCGCCCGCGAGCGCGGGCTCTCTATCGTCGCTCTCGATTATGACGAGGATGAGAATGTGATCGAGGTGACATTGGACCGTGAAGACGGTCCCGTGTCCCTGGACGACTGCGAAGGTGTGCACCGCGCCGTGCTCGCCGCCTTCGACCGCGACGTGGAGGATTACTCGCTGACCGTGAGCTCGAAGGGCATAAGTGGAGCAGAGGCTGACGAAATGCTGAAAACAATAGAATAATCAATATGGAAAAAGAAAACATTGTAACCCTG
Organism: Kurthia senegalensis; assembly: GCA_963620825.1. Classification (GTDB taxonomy): domain Bacteria; phylum Bacteroidota; class Bacteroidia; order Bacteroidales; family UBA932; genus Cryptobacteroides. The sequence continues at coordinate 5,163 of CAVFAZ010000054.1, read as the reverse complement.
ATCGATGCCTTCAAGGATTTTAAGGAGGAAAAGAACATCGACAGGCCGGTGATGATGGGTGTGCTCAAGGACGTGTTCCTTACACAGATCAGCAAGGTTTACGGTTCGTCGGACAATTTCGACGTCATCGTGAATGTGGACAAGGGAACCTGCGAGATTTACCAGAATTTCGAGATTGTCGAGAACGTCGAGAATCCGAACGCTGAGATGACCATCGAGCAGGTTAAGGCTGACAGCGGTGAGGACGATTACGAGATAGGCGACACCTACGTGAAGAAGATGCCTCTCTCGGCATTCGGCCGCCGCGGTATCCTGAATATCCGTCAGAATCTTCAGGGCCGCATTATGGACATCGAGAAAGCCAATCTTTTCAAGAAATACAGCGACAAGGTCGGCGAACTCTTTACGGGTGAGGTCTATCAGACCTGGTCCAAGGAGGTTCTCATCCTCGACGAGGACGGCAATGAGCTGCACATCCCTAAGGAGGAGCAGATTCCGGGCGAGCGTTTCAAGAAGAACGACACCGTCCGCGCCATCATCAAGAAGGTGGAGATGCGCAACAACACCACTCCCTACATCGTTCTTTCCCGCACTTCGAACGAATTCCTCGAAAGGCTTTTCGAACAGGAGGTTCCTGAAATCCTCGACGGTCTGATCACCGTGAAGAAGGTGGTCCGCATCCCGGGCGAGAGGGCAAAAGTCGCAGTGGAGTCCTATGACGAGAGAATCGATCCTATCGGAGCCTGCATCGGCGTGAAGGGAAGCCGCATTATGGGTATCGTCCGCGAGCTTCGCAACGAGAACATCGACGTGCTCCAGTGGACGAGCAATCCTCAGCTCATGATACAGCGTGCGCTGAATCCGGCAAGGGTTTCCTCCATCGATATGGGCAGCTCTCCTACCGACAAGGTCAAGGTTTATATGCAGCCTGAGGAGGTAAAGAAGGGCGTAGGCCGCGGCGGATGCAATATCCAGCTCGCAGGCATGCTTGTCGATCGCGAGATCGAAGTCTGGAGGGAAATCCCTAAGGATGAGATAGATGCGGAGGAGGACGATGTGGCTCTCGACGAGTTCGCGAACGAGATCGACCAGTGGGTCATCGACCGTCTCAAGTCCATCGGTTGCGACACCGCCCGCAGCGTGCTCGCGCTTTCTCCTGAGGATATCGCCAAGAGGGCAGACCTCGAGGATGAGACCGTGGCCGAAGTGCTGAGGATTCTTGCGGCTGAATTTGAAGATTAATCATTCGGAAACTGTCCGTGCGGGCAGTTTCCACAATTTATAAAAGGGGTTTATATGGGAGAAATCAGAATAAACAAACTGATAAAGAAGTACAACATCGGTCTCGACACATTGGTGGAGTTCCTGAAGAAGCAGGGCGTCGAAATAGAGGAAGGCAATCCTAACGCCAAGGTTTCAGAGGAGCATATTCCGATGCTGGACCGCCAGTTCGCGAAGGACCAGGCGATGCGCGAGGCCGCCGAGAAGGAGGACATCAAGCTCGCGGACATTCTCGAAAAGGCGGGCAAGAAACGTCAGGACAGGTCCGAGCAGGAAGATGAAGAGCCTGAACAGGAGACGATAATCCGCAGCAACACTCTCACCGGCATCAACGTGAAGCCGGCGGAAGCACCTCAGCCTCAGGCTGAAGAGAAGCCGGAACCAGCTCCGGCCGCTGAGCCTGAGCCGGTCGCCGAAGAAGAGAAGCCTGCGCCGGCCCCAAAGCCTGAACCTGTCGCTGAAGATTCTGCGGCCGCAGTTCCTGCGTCCAATCCAGCCCCTACCTCACCGGAGCAGCCGGAGGAGAAGAAAGCAGCCGTCGAAACCCCTGCGGCAGTTTCTCCAGAGCCTGCACCTGAGGTGGCTCCGGAACCTGTACGGGAAGAGTCTGCACCGGAAGTTGAGGATGTCACACCTGCTCCTGAAGCCCCTGCAGAGCAGCAGCCTGCCGCTGAAGCGGCCGCAGCTACGGCTTCAGACAATGAAGTTTCAGGCTTCAAGGTGGTGGGAAAGATAGACCTCAGCCAGTTCGACAAGAAGCCAAAGAAGCGCGAACGCATAAACAAGGGCACACAGAAGGTCGATGTGAACAAGGTCACCGTCGATCCTGCCACAAAGAAGGGTCAGAACGGCGGCAAGAACAATGCCCAGGCCCAGCAGAACCAGGGCGGCGGCCGCAAGGACAGAACCCGCGGCAAGAAGGGCAGTGGCGACCGCTTCAAGCCGGCGATGACCGAGGCCGAGCAGGAGGAGATGCAGAAGCAGATCCAGAAGCAGGTCAAGGAGACCTACGCCCGGATGAACGACAACAAGAAGAATAACTTCGGCGCCAAGTACCGCAAGGAAAAACGCGAGCTCGCCGCTCAGCGTACAATGCAGGAGATGGAGCAGGAGTCCGAGGATAAGAAGGTGCTCAAGATCACCGAGTTCGTTACAGTAAACGATCTTGCCACCCTTATGAACACCCCTGTGGTCAAGGTTATCGGGGCCTGTATGAGTCTGGGTCTGATGGTTTCCATAAACCAGAGACTCGATGCCGAGACCCTCGTCCTGGTGGCCGAAGAGTTCGGCTACAAGGTCGAGTTCGTGACTGCCGAACTTACTGAAGAAATAAACGGTATCGACGCCCCTGATTCCGAGGAGGATCTCGTTTCCCGTCCTCCGGTCATCACCGTGATGGGTCACGTCGATCACGGTAAGACTTCGCTCCTGGACTATATCAGAAAGTCGAATGTCATCGCCGGTGAGGCGGGCGGTATCACCCAGCATATCGGTGCATACAGCGTGACTCTCGATGACGGACGCCATATCACTTTCCTGGATACCCCTGGACACGAGGCCTTTACGGCTATGCGTGCCCGCGGCGCCCAGATGACTGACCTCGCGATCATCATCATCGCGGCGGACGACGCCGTGATGCCGCAGACGGTCGAGGCCATAAATCACGCACAGGCTGCAGGCGTACCTATGGTATTTGCCATCAATAAGATAGATAAGCCGGGCGCCAATCCTGACACCATCCGCCGCCAGCTTTCGGAGATGAATATCCTCGTGGAGGACTGGGGCGGCAAGTACCAGTGCCAGGAGATTTCCGCGAAGAAGGGTCTGAATGTCGATAAGCTTCTGGAGAAGGTTCTTCTCGAAACCGATCTGCTCGAGCTCAAGGCGAACCCTAACCGTCTGGCACAGGGCGCGGTGATCGAGTCGTCCCTGGACAAGGGCCGCGGCTATCTTGCCACCATCCTCGTGCAGAACGGAACGCTCCACGTAGGCGACGTGCTGCTCAGCGGAAGCTTCTACGGCAAAGTGAAGTCCATGTTCAACGAGCGTGGACAGAAGGTTCAGGAGGCAGGTCCTTCGACCCCTGTTTCCGTTCTCGGTCTGAACGGCGCTCCGTCGGCCGGTGAGAAGTTCAATGTCCTCACGGACGAGAAGGAGGCGAAATCCATCGCCAACAAGCGCGAGCAGCTGCTCCGCATCCAGGGCATCAAGACCCAGACCCACGTTACTCTCGAAGAGATCGGACGCCGTATCGCTCTGGGCAGCTTCAAGGAACTCAATGTCATCGTCAAGGGTGATGTGGACGGCTCTGTCGAGGCTCTCTCCGATTCGCTCATCAAGCTCTCCACCGAGGAGGTCAAGGTCAATGTCATCCACAAGGCTGTGGGTGCCATCTCGGAGTCCGATATCCTGCTTGCAGAGGCTTCGGATGCCGTTATCGTGGGATTCCAGGTGCGTCCTTCCGTAGAGGCCCGCAAGGCCGCGGACCGCGAGGGCATCCAGATCCGTCTCTACTCCGTCATCTACGACTGTATCAATGAGATCAAGGACGGTATCGAGGGTATGCTCGAGCCGGAGAAGAAGGAGGAAGTCACCGCCACCGCAGAGGTCAAGCAGATTTTCCGCATCAGCAAGGTGGGTACCATCGCAGGCTGTATGGTCAAGGACGGCAAGATGACCCAGAAGGCCAAGGTCCGTCTGATCCGCGACGGCATCGTGATCTATACCGGCGAGCTCGGTTCGCTCCAGATCGGCAAGGACGCCGCCAAGGAGGTTCCTGCAGGCCGTGAGTGCGGTATGAGCATCGCGGGCTACAACGACATCAAGGAAGGCGACGTCATCGAGGCGTTCCAGATCGTCGAGATCAAGCGCACGCTGTAAGTGGAAGAAGACCCGAGATTTATGGCCGAGGCGCTGAAGGAGGCGCATGCAGCGTTCGAGGAGGATGAGGTGCCGGTGGGGGCGGTAATCGCCTGCCGCGGCAGAGTCATTGCGCGCGGGCATAATATGAGCGAGACGCTCAATGATCCGACGGCTCACGCTGAGATGATAGCCATCACTTCTGCGACTGAGGCTCTGGGCGGCAAACGGCTCAATGACTGTACTTTATACGTAACGGTCGAGCCTTGTCCGATGTGCGCGGCGGCTCTCGCCTGGGCCCAGATCGGCCGCATCGTCTTTGGTGCCGCAGACCCCAAGCGGGGCTACAGCCTCTACACACCCTCTCTCCTTCACCCCAAAACCGCCGTCACCTCCGGCATAATGGAAGCCGACTCCTCCCGCCTCATGGCCGACTATTTCAAATCTAAAAGATAAAATGAGCGAAGCGGTGCCTTAACAAAAAAACAGACCTGTCGGTCTGTTTTTCGGCTAAGGAGCGAAGCGACCTAGGGGGCCGGGGGATACGTCCCCCGGTGAATGAGCGAAGCGGTGCCTTAACAAAAAAACAGACCTGATGGTCTGTTTTTTTGTTGAGGTACCAGGATTCGAACCTGGACTGGGGGAACCAAAATCCCATGTGCTGCCATTACACCATACCTCAATCGCGGTTGCAAAGTTAAAAACAGTTTTGCTTTTTGGCAAGACGTATATGATTTTTGAATATCGCCCGGCTAGCGGAGACATCGGTCAGACTCTGCGCAAGCATTGGACGCGAAGCGGCCGAGGGAAAAGATTGCTTGCGCAGAGTCTGACCGATGCGAAGCGTCAAAGCAGAAGAGAAAATGAAACTTTTCGCCGGAAAATGAAACTTTTTCCGGCGAAGTTCATATCTTTGGGGAATGAACGAGAAACTATTCCTCATCGACGGACACGCATTGATCTTCAAGATGTACTATGCGTTTCTGCGCCGCCCCATGGTGAACTCCAAGGGCGCCGACACCT
>CAVFAZ010000053.1:0-22267 GCA_963620825.1 Kurthia senegalensis | reverse complement strand
TCCTGTATTGACCGATGAGCATATTCCGTTTCAGAAAGTTCTCTGTGGACAGCGGAGATTGTGCGATGAAGGTCGGCACAGATGCCGTCATCCTCGGAGCTGCTGTGACCCTGCCGGACAACCGCGGAAAAATCCAGGTGCTGGATGCGGGGTGCGGAAGCGGAGTCATCGGCCTGATGGTCGCACAGAGATTGGAAGCCGCAGGCTTCCGGGAATATAATGTCACAGGAGTGGAAATTGACGGATTGGCTGCGGAGCAGGCCGGACGGAATTTCGCGGCATCGCCCTGGAGAGAGAAGCTCAAATGCCTGAATGTCAGTATGCTGGACTTTGCACCTGAGACTGCGTATGATCTCATCGTGTCGAATCCGCCCTATTACGACGATTCTCTGCTGCCTCCCGACAGCCGGCGCTCGACTGCCAGACACACCGGCGGCGAGGCTTTCGGCTATCCCCAGCTTCTCGAATTCGCGACTTCCCATCTTCGCGCCGGCGGAATTCTGGCCCTCATACTTCCCCGTCAGGAACTTACTCGTCTTCTGAGACTTGCGGCTTCTTACGGGCTTCACGCCACCAGGCTCCTGCACATCCGCACGACCCCCTCCAAGGAGCCTTCCCGTCTGGTCGCGGAGTTCACGCCCGATGCCGGGCACGGGGACGCTATTTCTTCGCTCGGGACTGGTCTGACGGCCGGAGGGCCAGATGAAGAATATCTCACCATCCAGGACGCAATCCATTTCCCGCAAAACAAAAACTCCTGGACCGACGAATACCTCGCCCTGACCGGGGAGTTTTATTTATAAACGCTTTTTGTTATCTTTGTATGTTTTAACAGGAGTTGAGATGTACACACCCACGATGAAGATGGCCGACGCGATTGCGGACCGCAGCGTGATTATGCTGCTGGACAGCCTGCGTTTCCGTTTGGGATTCGGCGATGCCACCATAGACGAAGTCTGCAGGAAGCGTGGTTATCCCACGCATATATTCCTTATGCTCGCAAACGTCTGTACGGACGCAAATTACGTCCCGGACACCGCATCCCTTTCCCGAGACGATGCCCCGGCGATCATCGAATACGTGAAATACTCTCACAAATACTTCTCCGAATCCGTTCTCCCATATCTTCATTCGCTGATACACAAGGCGTTGAACGACGAAGACGCCGTATATGCCGACGTTCTGAACAGGTATTTCGACGAGCTGCTGCACAATGTGAACGCCCATTTCGAGGCTGAGGAACTTTCCTTCGAAAGCGGCGGAAACGGTGCGGTTCCCGGTGAGGCCGAGGCCCATTTCGAATTCCTCGAAAAGCTGGAAGACCTGCGCAACCTTATCGTCCGTTACCTGCCGGATAACAGTACGAATAATGCCCGCTATCTGATACTCAGCGGATTGCAGGATCTGGAACAGAGCCTTCGCGGACACATAGAGATAGAGGAGAAAATCCTTCTGCCTCTCGAAGAGATTGTGGGGACGGTGAAAAACGGTAAAAGCGAGGACTCTTCGTCCCCGGCTTCTTCAGAGACGCTTTCGCAGAGAGAGAAGGAGATCGTGGCCGCGGTGGCCCACGGCAAGACCAACAAGGAAATCGCCGACGACCTCTTCATCTCCATAAACACGGTCGTCACCCACCGCAAGAACATCGCGCGCAAGACCGGCATCAATTCCATCGCCGGCCTGACGGTCTATGCCATCCTGAACGACATCGTGAGACTTAAAGATTTGAACATTGATAAATTATAAACATTATGGCAAAGTGTAACTTCATTCAGGAATTCAAGGATTTCGCAGTAAAGGGCAATGTGATCGATATGGCTGTCGGTGTAGTAATCGGCGGTGCATTCGGAAAAATCGTTTCCTCCCTCGTCGCTGACATCATAATGCCTCTCGTGGGCTGGCTCTGCGGAGGTATCGATTTCGCGACCTGGAGATGGGTCATCCGTCCTGCCCACACCATTACCAACGAGGCCGGCGAAGTGGTCAAGGAGGTATCAGAGGCTTCCCTGAACTACGGAAACTTCATCCAGACCTTCGTGGACTTTCTCATCATCGCATTCTCCATCTTCCTTGTAATCAAGCTTATAAACAAGGTGAAGAATACGATTTCCGCTCCGAAGGAGGAGGCTCCCGCAGCTCCGGAAGCTCCGGCTCCAAAACCTGAGGACGTGCAGCTTCTCGAAGAGATCCGCGACCTGCTGAAGAACAAGCAGTAATGAAACGCCGCGAGTTTCTCAGGACGACCGCCCTCGCGGCCGTCGGTACCGGTGTGGTCGCCTGCACAGGCGGCCGCTCCGCGTCCAATGCCCCGGTTCCATACCGCATCAATACTTCCGGCTCCGCCCGGATGAAGATGTCCTGGGCTCCCTATGAGCTGAAACTCGCGCACGTTTTCACCGTGGCCACCTATTCCCGCACTACCACTCCGGATGTGCAGCTGCAGATCGAGTATGACGGCTTTACCGGTTATGGGGAGGCTTCTATGCCGCCGTATCTGGGCCATACGGTGGAGAGCGTCTGCGCCTTTCTGGAAAAGGTCGATCTCTCAAGGTTTGCGGACCCGTTCTGCATAGAGGACATTATGGCCTATGTCGATAGCCTCTCTGAAGGGGATGCTCCGGCCAAGGCTGCCATAGACATCGCCCTCCACGATCTGGTGGGCAAACTTCTCGGTCAGCCGCTCTACCGCATCTGGGGCTATGACCCCGCGAAGGCGGGCGATACGACCTTCACCATCGGCATCGATACCCCCGAAGTGGTCCGCGAAAAGACCCTGGAGTGTGCGGGGAAGTTCAATATTCTGAAGGTGAAGGTGGGCCTGGAGAACGACAGGGAGATGATCGAGACCATCCGCAGCGTGACCTCGCTTCCCATCGCGGTGGATGCGAACCAGGGATGGAAGGATAAATACAAGGCTCTGGACGAGATTCTCCGGCTCAAAGAGCAGGGCGTCGTAATGGTGGAGCAGCCAATGCCTAAGGAGCAGCTGGATGATATCGCCTGGGTAACCGAGCGCAGTCCGCTGCCGATTTTCGCTGACGAGTCCATTCAGAGGCTTGCAGACATCCCGAAAATCAAGGGGGCCTTCACCGGCATCAATATCAAGCTGATGAAGTGCACCGGCCTTCTGGAGGCCCGCAAGATGCTGACCTATGCCCGTGCGGAGGGTATGAAAGTGATGGTCGGCTGTATGACCGAGACTTCCTGCGCGACCACCGCCGCGGCCCATATCTCCCCGATGGTGGATTTCGCCGATCTGGACGGCAATCTTCTGATATCCAATGACCGTTTCCGCGGTATGGTCGTCGAGGGCGGCAAAATGATCCTCCCAGACCGCCCCGGTCTGGGCCTGGAGGTTTTGTAACCATCATCAAAATAATAGGAGACTAAAAAGTCTTCGTTTTTCGTATGCCGCAACTATACCACCGCGGTTTTCTTTCCGATCTTCACGCAGGCGAGCATCGTGAGGGTTACGATCATTGTGAGGATTTCGGAGGTCGGGATGGCGAGCCAGGCGCCTTCGTTGCCCCAGATGCTGGACATCAGCAGCAGGCAGGCGAGCATAAAGACGATACCGCGCAGAAGTGAAATCACGGTAGCGGGCAGAACCTTTTCGACACTCTGGAAGTAGCTCATCACCACGATATTGACCGCCATAGGCACGAACCCTATGCTGAACAGACGAAGCCCCTCGGCCGCCAACGGATTGGCCGGGTCGGCCGGATCGATGAAGACATAGACCACGGACGGCGCGAAGACGGTGGTGAGCAGGACCACGCCGACGGCGTAGCCCACGCCGGTCGCGATGGCCACGCGGAACGCCTTTTTCACACGGGCGAAGTCTCCCGTGCCGTAATTGTAGCTCTGCACAGGCTGGGCGGCCATCGCCACTGCGTCATAGACCATAAAGACGATAGGCATCAGGTAGCAGACCACGCTGAATGCGGCCACTCCGGTGTCGCCGTCCAGACGCACGAAGATGTTGTTGCCGACGATGATCATCAGCGCCACGGCGAACTGGGCGAACATCGACGAGAAGCCGAGCTTGCACATATAGCCGCAGTTGCGCAGGGTGTGGGCCCAGGCGCGCAGAGTGCTGACTTTGAACGCGTTGAATCTGACGTTGTGCCTCTTGTCGAAGAGATATGCGAGCAGGAACACCGAGCCGGCGAGCATCGAGATGCCGGTCGCGAGAGCCGCGCCGTGCAGTCCCCAGCCAAACGGGAAAATGAACAGCCAGTCGAGGAAGATGTTCAGTACGCAGCCGATGATGCTTCCGACCATAGCATATTTCGGACTTCCGTCCAATCTGATAAAGAATTCGGTGGTGAGAATCACGCCGTTCGCGAACATAAACGGAGCGAAGGTCCGCAGATAGTCGCTGGCGTAAGGCATCATAGTGTCGGAGCAGCCGAAGAGGCGCAGGATCGGCTCGGGCCAGATCAGAAGAACGGCCGAGAGAAGCACCAGGACCGCGACGGCGGCGCTGACCGACTGAGTGGCGACGATGCGCGCAGTGCGCTCGTTGCCCTTCGAGAGATGGATGGAGGCCACTACCGAGCCGCCCATTCCGAGCATAAGTGCAATGCCTCCCGACAGAGTGAAGAGCGGAGCGACGATGTTCACGGCGGCAAGCGCCAGCGAACCGATTCCGCGTCCCACGAAGATACCGTCGGTTACATTGAGAACCATTGAAAACACCATTCCGAGCAATGTCGGATAAAAAAGTCTGTTGAACAGTCCCCGGACGTTGTCCTTTCCGAAGTCGATACTGTCTTTCAAAGCTTTCATAAAAACAATGTCATTCTATAATTGTACAATGCAATTCCACTTTGGGGCGGCAAAGGTAGGACTTAATGCCGACATAATAAAATATATTTCCGAGGATGGCACCGCGATTTTTTGTACTTATGAAAAAATCCGTATATTTGCAGCATTGAAGTTTAAATTTTTATATGGAACCTCCCAGTTCTACTCTGACAGACAGCAACTTACCTTCGGACACGGCTTCTGATGATCCGTTGGCTGACTTGTGTAAATACCCCGAGGACACCGCAGAATGAGCATTCTGTGGCGATTTTTCGTGCGTATGCTGCAGCAGAACTGAAGATTGATAAAAGAACATAAAGATATATGGCACTTTATTTTACGAAAGAATTGAGCGATACCGCCCGCCTGGCAGTCTGGCAGGTTACGGAAAGCGAAAGCGAACTCCGCGAACTCAGTTCCACCCCGAGCGACGAACTTGAAGAAATTTCCTACATCAAGAGCGAATCCCTGCGCAAGCAGAGACTCGCGGTACGCGCGCTTCTGAACGTCCTTTTCGAGGACAAGGTCTATCTGGCCCATCACGACAACGGAAAGCCTTACATCGAGAACAATTCCATAAACATCAGCATCACCCATACCGATAAATATGTGGCGGTGATACTGGACGAAAACGAAGAGGTCGGCATCGATGTCGAGAGTCTGGACCGGGATTTCTCCGCTGTGGAGAAGAAGGCTCTTTCGGACGAGGAGATCGAGGATCTGGACGACGACAGCGAGGAGAAGAACGAGCAGCTGGCCATCTACTGGTGCGCAAAGGAAGCCATCTACAAGAAGATGTCCCAGTACCACGTGGACTTCGCGGAGCAGATAGAAATCGAGCGCTTCCGCTCCCGCGGCGAAGGTGAACTCGAGGCAACTTTCATTCACAAGGACGGTTATGAAGAGGAGCTCCACCTGGAGTATATGACCTTCGACCGCCACGTACTGGTCTGGATAAGCGATTCGGAGTAAATTAGAAATTATCTAAAATATAACCTTGTGTATAAATTTGTTAGCTAATAAGTTAACAGATTTATTTTATGCCTGTTAGTAACTTTTGACGATTCTTGGCGGCTAATCGGAAAAGAATATTTTATATTTGTACCCGGTCAGAAAAAAAGAGAAGCCGCCCACAGACGAAAAGGATCATTCCACGGGAGCTTCAAGCCGTTTACAGTTTTAACCGAGGTCCTCGCCGAGGGTGCGGGGACGAAATTTTTCGCTTATGATCAAGAGAGTTACCAAAAGAGACGGTAGGGTTGTCGAATTCAACAACCAGAAGATTGTCGCCGCCATACTCAAGGCGATGGCCGTTACGGAGAACGGTGAGGACATCGTTCTCGCCGCGAAGATAGCCGACACCATCTCGAAGTCCGAGAAGGAGGAGATGAGCGTGGAGGAGATTCAGGACTGCGTCGAGATGGAGCTTATGAAAAGCCCGCGCAAGGAGGCGGCGAAGAGATACATCGCATACCGCAACCAGCGCAGTCTGGCCCGCAACGCCAAGAGCAACGAGATTTTCCAGGAGATTATCGACGCCCAGGCCAACGACATTACCCGTGAGAATGCCAATATGAACGCCGACACTCCTGCCGGTATGATGATGAAGTTCGCTTCCGAGGCCACGAAGGCCTATGTGGACTCCTGTATGCTCTCAGAGGATGTGAGAGAGGCAGTGAAGAACGGCTATATCCATATCCACGACAAGGATTACTATCCTACGAAGAGCCTTACCTGCATCCAGCACCCTCTGGACAAGATTCTCGAGCACGGTCTGAAGGCCGGACACGGCGAATCCCGTCCGGCGAAGCGCATTGAAACAGCATCGGTTCTGGCCTGCATATCTATGGAGACCGTCCAGAACGAGATGCACGGAGGTCAGGCTATCCCTGCCTTCGACTATTATCTGGCTCCTTACGTGCGCAAGACCTTCCAGGAGGAACTCAAGAAGATCGGATCTTTCGAGAACAAGGATTTCTCATATCTGAACGATGTGAAGATCGATGACTATATCAGACGTGACCTGACAGGTATGCTCGGCGACGAGAGGATCATCCAGCACTGCGTGAACCAGACCGTAGGCCGCGTGCACCAGTCTATGGAGGCTTTCGTTCACAATATGAACACCATCCACTCCCGCGGTGGTAACCAGGTGGTATTCAGCTCCATAAATTACGGTACGGACACTTCCGCCGAGGGACGCTGCATCATCCGCGAGATTCTGAACACCACTTATGAGGGTGTGGGCAACGGCTCCACGGCCATCTTCCCTATCCAGATCTGGAAGAAGAAGAGAGGCGTCAGCTATCTGCCTACCGACCGCAATTATGACCTCTACAGGTTCGCCTGCAAGGTTTCGGCCCGCCGTTTCTTCCCTAATTTCCTGAATCTTGACGCTACGTACAATCAGGACGAAGCCTGGAAGGAGGACGATCCGCGCCGCTTCGAGCACGAGGTCGCCACTATGGGCTGCCGCACCAGGGTCTATGGCAACAAGTTCGGCCCCAAGACTTCCATCGGACGAGGCAATCTCAGCTTCACTACCGTGAATATCGTGCGTATCGCCATCGAGTCTATGGGCATCAAGGACAAGGACGAGAGGATCGCCAAGTTCTTCGAGAAGCTTGACTGGGCTCTGGACATTGCCGCGAAGCAGCTCAACGAGCGTTTCGATTTCCAGAAGACCGCTCTCAAGAAGCAGTTCCCTCTGCTTATGAACGGTCTGTGGCTTGGAAGCGAGAAACTTGAGGAGTGCGACACCATCGAGAGCGTGATAAACCAGGGAACCCTTTCCATAGGATTTATAGGATTGGCCGAGACCCTGATAGCCCTCATCGGCAAGCATCACGGCGAGAGCGCCGAGGCTCAGGAGCTGGGTCTGCGCATCATCAAGCATATGAGTGAGCGCGTGGAAGGTTACTCGGAGACTTATCAGCACAATTTCACTTTCTTCGCCACTCCTGCCGAGGGCCTTTCTGGCCGCTTCACCAGGATGGACCGCAAGAAGTTCGGCATCATTCCGGGAGTCACGGACAAGGAATACTATACGAATTCCAGCCATATTCCGGTATATTTCCACTGCACTCCGCAGCACAAAGCTGAAATCGAGGGTCCTTATCACAAGTATGAGAACGCCGGCCATATCTTCTATGTGGAGATCGACGGTGACGCCACCCATAATCCTGAGGCCATTATGAGCATCGTGGATCTTATGGACAAGTACGATATCGGCTACGGTTCCGTGAACCATAACCGCAACCGTTGTCTGGACTGCGGATATGAGGATGCCACGGAGGGACTCGAGGAATGTCCTCATTGCCACGGGCACAATATTGATACGCTTCAGCGTATCACGGGCTATCTGGTCGGCACGACGAACCGCTGGAACAGCGCGAAGCTGGCCGAGCTCAAGGATCGCGTGGTGCACAAGTAGTTGTTTTGACTTTTATTCCGGGCTCGGCAGACACTTTCTCTGACCGGGCTCTTCTTTTTCTTTGTTGAGATGGACGATAAAATCTGCATAATGGAGGTTGTGGAGCAGACTATGGCCGACGGGCCGGGTCTGCGGACTTCCATATACTGTGCCGGCTGCCATCATCATTGTCCGGGCTGCCACAATCCGCAGTCGTGGGATATGGCAAGCGGGCATTGGGTGAGCGTCGAAGAGCTTCTGGAGATCATCAAGGCGGACGAGTTCAGCAATGTGTCCTTTTCCGGCGGGGATCCGTTCTATCAGGTGGAGGCTTTCACCGCTCTGGCGCGGCGAATCAAGGAGGAGACGCACAAGACCATCTGGTGCTGGACCGGGTTCACGATAGAGGAGATCCGCGCGAGCGAGAAGCTTTCGCAGCTGCTTCCCTATCTGGACGTGCTTGTGGATGGGCCTTTCCTGCTGGAGCAGCGCGACACGCAGCTGCTTTTCCGCGGAAGCCCGAACCAGCGCATCATCCATCTGACCCCCGAAGAGGACGACTCCTGCCCCGGCGCCGTCGAAATCATCAAACCGCGCTGAGTCTTGCCGCGGCCGGCCGCGGGAGCGTTGTTTCAGAGCAGAAATGTCAAGTTATCAGGAAAATTGCTATCTTTGCAGGCTGGATAGAAAACAAGTACCAATTTTAAAATAAGTCTGATATGAAATTTTTGACTGACGAGAAACTTGTCATCGTTGGAGCTGCCGGAATGATCGGTTCCAATATGGCACAGACAGCTATGATGCTGGGTCTCACACCTAACCTTTGCCTTTATGATGTATATGAGCCGGGACTTCGCGGCGTAGTAGCCGAGATGAACCATTGCGCATTCGAAGGCGCAAACATCACCTGGACCACAGATCCTGCAGTGGCTTTCAAGGATGCAAAATACATCATCTCTTCAGGCGGCGCACCGCGCAAGGCCGGTATGACCCGCGAGGATCTTCTCAAGGGCAACTGCCAGATCGCCGAGGACTTCGGAAAGAACGTAAAGACTTACTGCCCTGACGTAAAGCACGTTGTAGTCATCTTCAACCCTGCTGACCTCACAGGCCTCGTAGTCCTTCTCCATTCAGGTCTCGCTCCTGAGAAAGTCACCACTCTCGCAGCTCTGGACTCCACACGTCTCCAGGAGGCTCTCGCCGCCAAGTTCGGCGTACAGCAGTGCAAGGTCACCGGCGCACACACATACGGCGGCCACGGCGAGCAGATGGCAGTATTCGCAAGCCAGGTGAAGATCGACGGCAAGCCGCTCTCAGAGTGCGGTCTCTCAGCCGAGGAATTCGAGGAGATCAAGCACAACACCATCCAGGGCGGTGCGAAGATCATCGAGCTCCGCGGACGTTCTTCATTCCAGAGCCCTGCATACAATGCAGTCAAGATGATCGAGGCTGCCATGGGCGGTGACAAGTTCACACTCCCTGCAGGAACTTACGTAAACTGCGACAAGTGCGGTTTCCACAATGTGATGATGGCTATGCCTACCACAATCGACGCTACAGGCGTTCACTTCACCGCTCCTAAGGGCACAGCCGAGGAAATGGCAGCCCTGCAGGCATCCTACCAGCACCTCTGCAAGATGCGCGACGAGATCATCGAACTCGGCATCATCCCTGCAGTCGCAGACTGGAAGACCGTGAACCCTAACCTCTAGCAGATTAGAGACACATACGCAATATGAGATCGGTCGGAAGAGTCGCCTCTTCCGACCGATTCTGTTTTCTTCCTGTGCCTCGAGAGGCTCTCTGCCGGCTACCTCAACCAGAGGAGCGGATCCTGCGGACCCTTCGAGGACCAGATCTGGAAGTGCAGCTGGGTCACGCCGCCGAGAGGGGCTACGGTGCCGAGAACCTGACCGGTCTTGACCTTGTCGCCGGCCTTGACCGAAACCTGGTCGAGTTTGCAATAGAACGTGAACCATTCGCCGTGCTGGACGAGCACACACTTGTTGTAACCCTGCATCACGATGACCTTCTTCACCTCGCCGTTGAACACGGCCCTGACCTGGTCGCCGTCGTTGAGAGCGATGGAGACGCCGTCGCTGTCCGGAAGTTTAAGCTGCTTATAGACAGGATGATACTGGGTTCCGAAGCGCTCCACCACAGCGCCTTCCGCCGGCCACGGGAGCTTGCCCTTGTTCGACGCGAACTCATTGCCGAGCTTGATATCGACAGGCTTCGAGGCGGAGCTCTTGCCGCTGCCGCTCTTGCCGCCCTTCGAGTATTCGGCGATGATGCGGGAGATCTCGCGGTTCAGCGCCTTCACCTCGGCCTTCTTCCTGTCCAGTTCCTTCTGGTATTTGCTCTTGTCCTTTTTCAGGTTTTTTATCAGCTTCTGCGAAGACGCCTCGTCGGTCCGGAGCGAGGAGAGCTCCTTCATACGGCGGTCGCGCAATGATGCAGCATTTTTTCGGAGCAGCGCGAGGCTGTCGGACTGCCTTTCGAGTTCGGACTTCGACTCCAGAATGTTCTGAGCCTGATGATTCATCTCCTGAGACATATTGCGCAGGAAGGAGTAGCGGCGCAGACCCTGGGCGATATTGTCGCTCGCCAGGATGTACATATACCACATACGGGCGTCGCGGTTCTTGTATGCGCTCTTTATCAGACGGTTATAATAGACCGTCATCGTGTCGAGACGGGATGTGAGACTGTCCACCCTGTGCTGAACCGCCCTTATGTTGCGGTCCATCACGGCGATTTCCTCCTCGCTTTCGCGGATGAGGGCCTTGCGGTTCTCGATCTTCTTCTGCGTGAGGGTCAGAGAGGAAAGGGCGGAAGCGCTCTTCTTGGCATTGGCCTTGAGCTGGGAGTCAAGCACCTGAATTTCCTTTTCGAGACGGGCCTTCCTGCTGTTCTGGGCACTGACGTCCTGGGCGAGGGCCGTCTGAGACATCAGCAGGGCCGCCGCCGCAAAGGACAGGATTATGTTCAGCAGCCTTCTCATTTTCCGACAGCCTTCAGTTTCGAGTTCACCTTCTCTTCGAGCCCGTCGATTTCGTGCTCCGTATCCTTCTGGACGGCCATATTCCAGTACATTTTCGCCAGGTCGTATTCCTTCAGGGCATACAGAACCTCGGCATAGTGGTCAAGTATGGTGGCGCTCTCCTTGCCGCCGTAAAGCATCGCGTGCTTGAAATAAGGCTTCGCCTCCTTCGACATCCCGCGCAGGTAGAGAATCCAGCCGAGAGTGTCCAGATAGGTGGAATTGTCGGGATTGTCCTCCACAGCTATGCTGCTCATATTGTAGGCCTTCTTCAGATTCTTCCCTTCCAGGCTCAGGTAATAGGCGTAGTTGTTCAGAACCGGGGCATAGCGCGGGTCGAGCTTGAGGGCCGCATTGTAGGCCTTGTAGGCTTTCTCCCTCTCGCCCAGCATATAATGCATATCTCCCTTCGAGGAATAGGCCGAAACCACAGCGGAGGTGTCGTTCGGGAAAGACTTTATGATTCTGTCGCACTCGCTGATGACTCCCCTGTAGTCTTTCAGATTATAGAGGGCGTAGGTGCGCATCGAATAGAAGTCGCTCATTCCGGGGAATTCGGGAGCGTACTTTTCGCACGCGTCGGCGAGCTCCTGCCAGCGTTCGCTGCTGCTCAGCGCCTGAAGATACATCGCAGTGAAGTCCAGGTCTCCGGGGTTCTGCTCGCAGTTCTGCCGGAACAGCCCGATGCCGCAGTCCTGCCGCTCCGTCGAGTAGTAGTACGAGCCGGCAAGGGCCAATGAGGAGGTGTCAGACGGGTATTTTGCCGTGAGGCTGTCCATCAGGGAGTCCAGCCCGGCCTGGCAGTCCCGGAAGAAGGTCGGACCGCCGGACTGCAGAAGCATCCTGAGGTAATTGGTCTTTACATAAGGGGTGTCGCCGCCTTCACTGATGATGGAACCGGCAGTGCGGAAGAATTCCGGATAATTTCTCTCCCCGAGATAAACCCTTGATTTTCCGACCAATGCGTAGGTAAAGTCCGGCTGTTCGGAGAGGGCCTCATCGAAATATTTCAGGGCGAGGCTGTCGCAGTCGTGGGAGAGCTGGAAGTCGCCCATATAGGCAAGTATCTGCGGCGAAGAATAGTCTTCGGTGAATTTCTGCAGGCCTTCGAAGGCTTCCCGGTCGCGGTTCATACGCAGGAGAAGGTCGTAGCGGGCGAGGGTCACGTTTTCGCTGGGGCCCGATATGGCCTCGATGGACGAAAGGGTTTCAAGGACCTTGTCGAATTTCTGCTGACGGGCGTAGAGATTCACTACGGCATAATACAGGTCGGTCTTCTTCGGATAGGAGGCTATCATACTCTCATAGAGTTCCAGAGCCTGATCCACCTTGTCGGTCGCCGCATATACGGAAGCCAGGGCATTCTTGTACCAATAGTTCGCGGAGTCCAGGCTTACGGCCTCCCGCAGATGCGCTTCGCAGCTTCCGCTGTCTCCGAGATAGAAGTCGCAGAGTCCGAGATAGTAGAAGGCGGCATCGTTAAGCGGGTCGATATCGATGATGTCTGTAAGTTTGTCACGGGCGCTGTCATACTTTCCGTCCTGATATTCGGTGACGGCGTCTATGAGACGGCCGGAGGCCGTGGCGGAATTGGACGCGGCAGCGGCCGGGGAGGCCGGAGTCTGCGCAAAGACGCCCGCGGCGCAGGAGAGCAGCAGGAGAACCGCTGCGAACAGTATATGTCTGGCTTTGTTCATTACTTTCATTTCTGAAACTACAATATTACGAAAAAAACTGCAAGAATCGTGAAAGACGTGGGATTTCACGATTTTTTGTTTACTTTAGTGACGCGAAAAGCCGTTATGACGGTTTTTTGGAGGGATATGCAACATTTCGATTCGAAGTCGCATCTATTCTCTCGTGACGGAAACTTGGATCAGTCGATGAAACAAGAGGTGACGGTTTCTGACTGCCTGCAGCTCGCGGCGCTCTGCGCGAAGGGCGACAGGGCCTCTCAGAAGCGCCTGTATGACAAACTGGCTCCGAAGATGTTTGCCGTATGTCTCAGATATATGGGAGACAGGGATTCGGCGGAAGACATTCTTCAGGATGGTTTTGTCACCCTTTTTTCAAAGATTGAATCCTACTCGGGTGAAGGTTCATTCGAGGGCTGGGCACGCAAGATCTTTGTCAACACTGCACTTATGAGCTTGAGGAAGAACGATGTTCTGAAGCAGAGCGAAGACATAGAAGTGGCCTGGGGGCTGAGTTCCCCGGACGCCTCGGCTGTCCAGAATGTTTCTTATCAGGAGCTGCTGAAACTTATCGCCAAACTCCCCACGGGGTTCAGGACGGTCTTCAATATGTATGTGATGGAAGGCTATTCCCACAAGGAGATAGGCGAGGCGCTCGGAATATCGGAAAACACCTCGCGGTCGCAGTTGCTGCGGGCTCGTAATATGTTGCAGGGCTGGCTGAAGAAAAGAGAAAAATGATGCAGGAAGACAAATACAGTGATTTTGACCTTCAGATAAGGTCGATGCTGCAGGACGCGGAGGAAGAAGTTCCTTCACGCGTCTGGGATGCCGTGAGCAGCCGCATCGATCGTGAGAAGGTCGCAGGCCTATGGTGGCGCAGGGCTGCGGCGGGAGTCGCGGCGGCGGCTGCCGTGGCTCTCGGTGTCTTCTTCGCACTCGACCGCCAGACGGTTGCGGAAAGTCCTGTATTGGCTGAAGTTCAGCCGGCTATAGAGAAGGTTGACGAAGCCGCTCCAGCCGGCGGGGAAGCGGATCTGCTGGCGGAAAGCTCCATTGACCGCCCTGCGGCGGTCCGCCGGGATGCAGTGACTGAAACTTTCGCCGTGGAGCAGTCTTGCGGCGTGACTGCTGCGTCTGACGACGGGGCGGCTGAGGAAATTTCAAAAAAGCAGGTCCCGGAGTCTGATGCTTCTTCCGGGCGTGAGGGTCAGGATGAGGAATATCGGGACGATCCGTTCGCACAGATGGCTTATGAGGATGCCCACAAGCGCTCCTGGAAAGAATCCGTGACAGGTTTCGTGCAGGGAAACGTAACGAGCAACGAGCGTTCCCGCAAGGCTTCCAGCCATATGGCATCGTCCTCGAACGGGGTTCCGACTAAAACCGGAATGCAGGAGAACAGCGTTTCCACCTACGGGATTCCGCTTTCGTTCGGAGTGGGCGCCAAATACAGAATCTCTGAAAGGTGGTCAGTGAGCGCGGCCCTGAATTACAGTCTGCTTTCCCGCTCGTTTACAGGAACTTACTATGATGTCACGGGTTCAGGGAAGATCACGCGCGAAATCAGCGCGGACGTGACCAACAACCTCCACTATATCGGTATTCCGGTGAATGTCTATTTCGACGTCCTGAACAGCAACCGCATCAGTTTCTATGCTTTCGGAGGATTCACGGTGGAAAAGGGAATTGTGAATAAATACCGTCTCCACAGCAAGCCTGTTTTCAATTATTCCGAATCGGTTCCGGGGCTGCAGTGGTCTTCGGCGCTGGGTCTGGGCCTCGAGTTTATGCTGAACGATTATCTGGCTCTCTACATCGACCCGAGCGCACGCTACTATTTCGACTGCAACCAGCCGAAGAACGTCAGGACCCAGAAGCCGTTTATGATGAACTTCGAAGTCGGTCTCAGATTCAACATTTAGATCCGCAATTAAAGAAAAGTATATTTGTGACGAAACACAGGTCGGGTTTGCCGGAAGGCGGGCCCGATTTACTGTTTTTATGCTTAGCTTCGCGGAAAAATGTAACTGCTATGAAAACTCTTTTTCTTTTTCCGGCGATGCTGCTTCTTGCCGTCGCCTGCAATCCCGAGACATTCAGCCTGAATCCGACGGTCTGCCGCAATGACGTTATGGGAGGCTCTCCGGGGCACTCACAGGGAGGAGACTCGGCAAAGGTCATTTCTCCGTCCGTAAGGGACACTGCCGTGCTGGTCAGCGGGGTGGAATATCCGGAAGACTATGACTGGCAGCGGGATACGGCCTTCGGCCAGGTGTCGGGTAAGGTGGTGCTGTTCCGCAACGGCGAGCGGATTCTCGAGATCCCCACGGGAGCGGAAGGAAAGGCGAGTCTGGATCCGGATATGCATCATCTGGTGGAAGGCCATCTGTATGCCGAATATACGGACGCCTCGCACACTTATATATCCAGGGACGGGAAAAGTCTCTATACATTCGAGGGCCGGGAGTACCTTCGGGGGATTCTGACGCTGGACGGGAAGCTCTACACGCTTTCGCAGCGCCGGGACGGGAACGGCTTTGTGCTGCGGTGTGACGGGAAAGTGCTGATGGACAAGGATTCCGGGCTGATTCTCAAGTCCTTCGGTGATTATCCGGACAGGCAGAGCGGGGCCCTGTATGAAAACGAGGGGAAGGTATGCTTTCATTACAGCAAGGGAAGCGGGGATGCGAGGGTCTGGTATTCCGTGCAGGATCTGACTGAGAGCCAGATATATCTCTATGATGGAGAACTTCTGGACGCGAGGTTTTTCGGGGACGATCTCTGTGTGGTGAGCATACTGAACGGACGAGGGGTGCAGATGACCATAGGCAAACGCCAGAATGTGGCCCAGAAGGCGGCCAACCCCAAGATGAGCGGGGTGAGCCTGCTGAAAAACGGTCAGGACGTTCTGGCGATGGGAAAGATCAAATACATTATAACGAATCTGCATCCTTCCAAGGCCTGTATCTGGTCCTTTTCCGGAGTCAGGACAAGTATGGACTGGGAGTACAATTTCGTGGTGGACGCGGATAAGAACATCTATATGTATGGCTCTACGGACGGTAACGGTACTTATGTCGTGAACAGCAGCGGCGAAAGGATGGCTTCCATAAGCGGACTGGTGCCTTACTCCCGGCGGATTGCCGCGATGTGCGGAGAGAGGATGTACCTGGCGCTCGCTCCGGCGGACGGCGGCGGGAAGGCGGTCATCTGGAGCGGAGGAAAGACGAGCGAGCTGACGCTCAATGGTTTTCTGACAGGTATGGACGTAAGATCGAAGTAAAAGAGAGTATGCTGGTACATATAAACAGCGCGAAATGCATCGGGATCGATGCCGTGCGCGTAACGGTGGAAGTGAATATTGTTCTCGGAATAGGGATACATCTGGTGGGGCTTGCGGACATTGCGGTGCGGGAGAGTCTTCTGCGAACCATTACGGCATTGGGAGCCTTGGGCTACCATATCCCGGGACGGAAGATTGTGATCAATCTCGCTCCGGCCGACCTTCACAAGCAGGGAAGCGGGTATGATCTGCCCATTGCGGTGGGTATCATCGCCGCTTCGGAGCAGGAGGATTTTCCTCTGCTTCAGGACTTTCTGATTATGGGAGAACTGGGCCTGGACAGTTCCGTGCGTTACATCCCCGGGGCTCTGCCCATTGCGGATTTCGCCTCGTCGTTGGGCATCAGGAACTGCATTCTGCCGCTTCCCGCCGCTCTGGAGGCTGTGGAGTTCAAGGATCTGAACATCTATGGTGTCAAGAATCTCGCTGAGGTGGTGAAGATACTTTCCGGAAAGGAAGACTGCTCGGATCTGCTGGTCTGGAACACTCAGGAGTACAGGATGCTCAAGCGTTCCGAACACAGGAGTCCGGTCCGGCCCGGGGAAGGGGTGATGGATTTCGCCGATATCGTGGGGCAGGAAGAGGCCAAGCGCGGGGCTGAAATCGCTGCCGCAGGAGGGCACAATCTCATTATGATCGGTCCTCCGGGGGCGGGGAAAAGTTCACTGGCCAAGGCGATGTCGGGGATTATGCCGCCTATGACGCGGGACGAGGCCATCATCACGAGCAAGATCTACTCCATCGCGGGGATCGGTCCCAAGGGCGTCGGTCTCGTGAGCCAGAGGCCTTTCCGCACTCCGCATTACAGCGCATCGCTCGCCGCCATCATCGGAGGCGGTGCGGGCGACAACATCACTCCCGGCGAGGTCACGCTCTCCACGAACGGGATACTCTTTCTGGACGAGTTCGGGCAGATGCCCAAGAGTGTGGTGGAGGCGCTGCGGGGGCCGCTTGAGGACCGGAAGGTCACCATCTCGCGGCTTCGTGCCAAGGTGGAATATCCGGCGTCGTTTATGCTTGTCGCAGCATCAAATCCTTGTCCCTGCGGCTATTACGGCGAGGGCGAGAGGTGTACCTGCACTCCGTCGCAGAGGCGGAATTACCTGGCCCGGCTTTCCGGTCCAATCCTGGATCGAATCGATCTGCACGTCCGGTTAAGGCCCGTGGAGAGCGGGCGGATGATAGAAAACCGCAAGGCTGAAAGCAGCGCGGTCGTGGCGGAGAGGGTTCTGAAGGCGCGGATAGCCCAGAAATTGCGTTTCGCCACGGAGTCCATAAATTGCAATGCGGAGATGGACAAGCAGCTGATAGAGAAGTACTGTCCGCTGTCCGATGCGTGCAGGGATGCTCTGGGAAAGATTCTTACGAATATGAAACTGTCTATGAGGGCTTTTCTTCGAATCATCCGTGTAGCCCGCACAATCGCCGACATAGAAGGAAGCGACGAGATTCTGGTCCGGCACATCAGCGAGGCCGCCAGCTTCCGCTTCCTCGACCGTCAGGAGTGACGATATGTCACTTACGGCCGCACCGTCCCGGTCAAGCTAGAAACAACAATCATTTTCCCTGGCCGCTCCGCGTCCAATGCTGTTTCGAGCTTGACCGGGGCGGTCGCGGCAGGTGTAAAAGTTGCTGTCAGGAAATGATTAATCGTCCCAGGAGAGGGTGCGGGAGCCGTCCGGGGAGACGGTGATGCTCACGCGGAGGGTTTCTTCGGGGAGGAGGTCTTCGATGTTCTCGGGCCATTCCATAAGGCAGAGGGCACCGCTGTCGATATAGTCGTAGAAGCCGATGTCGAGAGCCTCGGAAAGTTTGTTTATACGATAGAAGTCGAAATGGAAAACCGGTTCCCCGTCGGGAAGACGGTATTCGTTCACGATGGAGAAGGTCGGGGAACTGACCGCATCCTGGGCCACCCCGAGAACCCGGCAGATGGCCGTGGTGAAGGTGGTTTTACCGGCACCCATAGGGGCATAGAACGCTATGAGCTTATGCCCCTCTGTTTCTTTCAGGAACTCTCCGGCGGCTCTGTCGATATCCGCCAAACTTGCGATACTTATGGAATGTTTCATCGTATAAATTATTCTATATGAACGCCTTGACCATCAAAACCACACCGCAGACGACCACCACGACACCGAAAATTCTGTTCAGGGTCACCAGCAGCCTGAAAGGGAAACGGTATCCCAGCTTGTCCACTGCGCGGGAAAACAGATACCAGTAGAATACGGATCCGCAGAATACCGCCGCGAGAGAGAGTCCCCTCAGCAACATCGGGATCGCCGACATATCCATATGGAAAAATGTGAACAGGCCCAGCATTATGGCAAGCGCTCCCGGATTGGTGATGCACATCATCATCGCCTTCACGAAATTCAGCGGATCATAGCTGTGGTCGCGCTTTCTGGCCTCGCGTATATGGCTGAAAAACATAATCATACCCACAACGATGAGGATAATCCCTCCGAGAATCTGTATGATGAATGTATTCTTCTCTATGAACTGTCCGGCAGTATAGAGCGCCAGCCCGGAAATGCAGGCGAAGATGCAGTCGGATACGCTGCATCCCAGACCGCAGGAAAAACCGGCCTTGCGGCCTTCGGTAAGGGTCTTCTGAATGACGAGCATAGCCACCGGCCCCAGCGGAATCGCTGCGCAGATGCCTATGAGAAAGCCTTTCAATACGTATGTAAGTTCCATTAGCATACCCGACTCTTATCAAACCTACAAATATACGACTTTTCTTTCACGATGCATCATTATTCATTCAGAGGCGCTTTTCTTTCACGGGCCCGGACGAAAGGATAAAAAGCCCCGTCCGGGACCGCCGCAGGCGCGAATTTTGTATATCGGGGATTTATCGCTATTTTCGTGACGGAAATTTAAGCAGATTTTATGAAATCGATACTTGGAATAGGCAACGCGCTAACCGACATACTGGCAGTTCTGCCGGACGATACACTTCTCAAAACCTATCACCTGCCGAAAGGCAGTATGCAGCACGTGGATATGGAGACCGGAGACAAGATCTGGTCAGCCCTCAAGCCGCTGGGAGTCCATTATGTGGCCGGCGGCAGCGCGGCCAATACCATAACCTGTACATCCATCTTCGGTATGGAGTCCAGCTTCATCGGCAAAATCGGAGACGACGAGCTCGGGCTTCTTTTCAAGAGCGACCAGGAGCAGTACGGAATCCGGACACGCCTTCTGAAGAGTTCCCATTCCAGCGGACGTTCGATGGTGTTCGTGAGCGGAGGAAATGCAGAGAGAACCTTCGCCGTCTATCTGGGAGCCGCCCTGGACCTGGTTCCCGAAGACCTTCAGCCCGAATGGTTCGAAGGCTTCGACTATTTCCATATCGAGGGATATCTTGTGCAGAATCAAGCGCTTATCCGCCGGGCCGTGGAACTGGCCCACGCGGCGGGATGCATCATATCCATAGATATGGCCTCATATAACGTGGTCGAGTCGAACGATGCCTTCCTGCACGACATAGTGGAGAGATACGTGAACATCGTTTTTGCAAATGAAAGCGAATCCCGGGCGTTCACCAAGCTGGATGACCCGCAGCAGGCTCTGAGAGCCATATCAGAACTCTGCGACATAGCCATAGTCAAGGTCGGCAAGGACGGTTCCTGGGTCCGCAGCGGCTCGGAAGAGTATTTCATAGAGCCATGGCCGGCTAAAACCATCGACGCCACCGGCGCCGGAGACACCTATGCCGCAGGCTTCCTCTATGCCCATTCCATGGGAATGCCTCTGAAAGTCTGCGGAGAAGTCGGTTCCATAATCGCGGCCAAGGTCGTGGAAGTGATCGGAACCAAAGTCGATGTGCCCCGCTGGAGGGACGCAAAACAGGAAATCCGCGCCCTTATGGCCCAGTACCAAAACCAATGAATTATGTTTTTTTGTAACCACCTCCGCCGCAGGGCATTGCATAAATACCGGAGCAAAGTCCCCACTGCGATAATCCCGATCGGTAAAATCCACAGTGCCACAGTGCTGATGGACGCCGCCGATTATACCCACGAGGCCTGCGCCAAGGCCGTCCAGGCCTATTTCAAATCCAGAAACATAAAAGTGAGAATCATCTATG
This sequence comes from Kurthia senegalensis, assembly GCA_963620825.1. GTDB lineage: Bacteria > Bacteroidota > Bacteroidia > Bacteroidales > UBA932 > Cryptobacteroides. The sequence goes on along the minus strand of CAVFAZ010000053.1, from coordinate 1,867 downwards.
TGTATCTGGAAAAATACGGTAAGTCCGACCTTCCCCCTGCCGACAGAAACGCCATCCTGTTCAAGCGGGACCTGAACTGGTTCGGCAGGCCGTCGATTTCCAAACTGAACTTCATTTCCGGCCCGGAAACGGATCTTTTCATCTCCCTTGTGGAAGAAAAGACCTATCAGGCCGAGTTCATAGCCACCTGGTTCCCGGCACGCTTCAAGATAGGATGTCTCCCGTTCAAGGTTTTCGACATAGTACTTGACGGCCGCGAGGGGCAGAATCGGAGCCAAGTGTTCCATTCCATAGAAGAACTGTTTGAAAAAATCAGATAATGATGAACAGCAAGTTATCGAAAAACCTCACTGTCGGCCTCAAGGGTGTCTGTATGGGCGCGGCCGATGTCATTCCGGGAGTCAGCGGCGGCACCATCGCCTTCATCACGGGAATTTATGAAGAGCTCGTGGATTCCATCCACAATTTCGACCGGACCGCCGTCAGGATGTTCTTCACGGGCAAATTCCGCGAGTTCTGGAAGCACATAAACGGGACATTCCTCGTATCGCTGATTTGCGGCATTCTCATCAGCATCTTCTCACTGGCGAAGCTGATGACCTATCTGCTGGAAAATCAGCCGATTCAGACCTGGTCCTTCTTCTTCGGACTTATAATCGCGTCTTCCATTTTCATCCTCAGGGGCATTTCAGGATGGAAGATAAAGGATGTCCTTCTGACACTTTTCGGAGTCGGACTGGGGGCTGTAATCTGCACTCTCACGCCTACTTCCACCACTGACGCCTTCTGGTTCATCTTCTTCTGCGGAGCGATAGCCATCTGCGCGATGATACTTCCGGGCATTTCAGGCAGTTTCATTCTGGTGATTCTCGGAAAATACGACTATGTGCTCGGGGCGGTGGCCGGACTGACCTCCTTCAGTCACGCTCAGGAGGCAACGGCCTCCCTCGCTACAGGCCCGATGACCTGGGGACATTGTCTGCTCGTGATATTGATATTCGCCACAGGCGCCGTCATAGGAATCATCTCGTTCTCAAAGTTCCTGCATTGGCTGCTTGCCAGATGGGAGAGGGAGACGACGCTCGTGCTTGCGGGCTTCATCATCGGCTCGCTCATCAAGGTCTGGCCGTGGCACAACCCTGTCAGCGACGCTCCGGTCATCCCGGGAGTGGCTTCCGCAAACGGATTGACGGCCTTCCCTGTGGCGGACGCGCACATTGCGGGCGCGGTGATCTTCGCCCTTCTGGGCCTTCTGCTGGTGTTCGGAATCGAATTTCTGGGCAAGGCCATCAGTAAGAGAAGACAATCTTGACAGATTGTAAAAAAATATCTATATTTGCAGTCCCAATTTCGTTGGGGGTGTTTGGTTCGGTAGCTCAGCTGGATAGAGCAACAGCCTTCTAAGCTGTGGGTCTTGGGTTCGAATCCCAACCGAATCACACATAAAATTGAGGGTGACTAAAAGAGATTTTTAGTCACTCTTTTTTTGTTTTTATGTGGAGGGAGAAGCGTCTGTCAGTCATATATTTCCTCAGATTGTGGGCGACAGCCACCAATCCGAACTCAACATTGACCTTCCTGTTTGATTTCAGACGGAAGCGCTTGAAGCCGTGATTGAACTTCAGGTCCCCGAAGACTGCCTCCGGCCCTTTCGGTCTGTTGCTGCGACAAAAAAACATATCACAAAAACAATAGCTATTTCGATGATTGTCAAAGAAATAGCTATTTTCTTTCCACCGTATTTTACCGGCATCTTGCATTTGAATATTTGGTTGAAAAAAACGGGTCTTTTTTAACCAAATGGACCTATCTCTGGATTTGGTTGAAAATACCGGCGATTTTTGAACCAAATCTTCCAGTTCAATGA
>CAVFAZ010000052.1:0-6055 GCA_963620825.1 Kurthia senegalensis | reverse complement strand
TCCTTTCACCTTCATTGTTAATGATGACCGTAGGCTGATTACCTTCCATTACTGCCACACAGGAGTTAGTTGTACCGAGGTCAATACCGATAATTTTTCCCATAATTGTATCTTTTTTACTTATTATTCTAAAATTTCCCGTGCCTGCTTCATCGCGGCACGCCCGAACTTATATCGAATGTTGTGCCAAGCCGTTTTTCTGCCAATTTGTCATAAAAAGCAGTATCTTTGCTGACAGAAATTTTTCACTTATGGAATACCGGACACTGACAGAGACAGAATTCGCCGACCTCGCATCGCGCATTCTGTACGAAGACAACCATCTACTCATAGCCAACAAGCGCGCGGGCGAGATCACCCAGGGCGACAAAACCGGCGACGAGTGCCTTGCAGACAGCTACAAAGCCTTCATCGCGCAGCGTGACAACAAGCCGGGGAAAGTCTATCTCGGCATCCCGCACCGTCTCGACCGTCCGGTGTGCGGCATCTGCATCCTCGCCAAGACGAGCAAAGCCCTGGAGAGACTCTCAGAGATGTTCCGCGAGGGCAGGATTCACAAAACCTACTGGGCGCTCTGCTGCTCCAGACCCGAACCCGCCGAGGGGCTGCTCGAAGACTATATGGTCCGCAACGAGAAGCAGAACAAGTCATACATAGTTTCTGCGGCCGCTGACGCGTCCAATCGTGCCGCTTCCTCCCGCCCCGGCGCCAAGCTTGCGCGCCTGCGCTACCGCTATCTCAAGAGCACGGACAGGTATCATCTGGTGGAAGTGGAACTGCTCACAGGCCGCCACCATCAGATCCGCTGCCAGCTCAGCCATCTGGGATGCTGCATCAAGGGAGACCTGAAATACGGGGCCCCGAGGTCCAATCCTGACGGGGGCATCTGCCTTCAGGCCCACGAGATTCGTTTCGAGCATCCGGTGAAGCATACTGAAATCTGCATCACGGCGCCTGTTCCTTCTGACTGGAAGGGAATAGAATCCGAATAAAAAACTGAACTGATTATCAGGCGGCAATGTCTTTCCCGACAGGTTTTGCGCCGCTGAGTTTTTCCACCTGGGTTTCCTTGAGCCATTCCACTGGAGTGTAGCCCGTGGCGGTCCTGAAGGCGTTGATGAAGCTCACCATATTGTGGAAACCGCACCTGGAATAGAGCTCCTGGGCCTGCAGTTTGGGATTCATCTTCCACAGCATCTGTGAATATTCCACACGGTACTTGTTTATGAAATTCCGGTAATTGTCTCCGAACTGCTTGTTTATGGTGCTGGACACATAGACGCGGTTCGAGAGCATATCGTCAGCCAGATCCTTGATGCTGTACTTCTCCCTCAGATAGGGATGATTCTCAGCCATATGCTTCAATATCTTATCGAACATCAGCGCCATACGGGACTTCGACCTGACACCCTTCTCCGCCGTGCGCCCCGACAGAAGGGTGTCTATCTGAAAACGCTGTCCGGGACTTAAAAACACTATGGTCTTGTCAGCCGACTGCCTGTATGCTCCATATACTGAAGCTGAAAGAAGCACGGCGCAGAGCAGGGACAGCAGGATGGAAAGCGGAGAGGCAGCTACGGCCGCAATCTGACTCAGACAGAGGGCCGAAAGCAGCAGTATGGAATAGCAGTGAGAGGCATAGTCCCCTATCGAATGTCTGACGGAATCGCTTAGGAACAGGCTTCTCGGATTCGCATATTTCTCCTTGAGGCACAATCCGTTATAAAGTACCAGCCCGCATACGGTCATAAGAGCCGATGCTTCGTTCTTCAGTTCCGGAGCCCGGCTTGAGGCAAGGACAGCGGACACTGCCAGACATACGGCCGAAAAAGAGAGGGCAGCAGGGAACGAGCGGTCCTGCTTCCTTTTCGGATATGAACGCGGACTGAGCTGAAGTATGAATCCCGACGCCGCCATATTGAGAAGAGGTGACTCCGCCCCGACCCGGCCCGGCCCCCGAGCCAGGTCCAGAGCAGACAGAAAGAGCATCAGTAATACGGAAGTCAGTCTTATGCGGGACGATGTCCGCTTCAGGTCCAGACTTCCGCCGCGCCAGTCCTTAATAAAGAGATACGCGAATAAAGAAACGGCCAAAAGTGTCAGGCCGTAAAACAGAATAGTTTTCATAATGTGGTTCTAAAATTTTTAACGGCCAAATATCCGCAAAAACTCCCTCCCGAGTCTGACCCGGGAGGGAGTTTTTTTCATTCGGTATATAAGTTCTTAAATACCTTGCTATTTCTTTAACGCTTTCACGCCCTTCATCGCCTCGAAGCCGCGTCCATAGACGCCTGTCACTGAAGATACGGACATAAATACGTCAGGATCAATGGTTTTCACATAACGCAGGAACAGGGAAAGATCCGCCTTGCGGGTCAGTACCATCAGCACGTTAGTCGGAGTCTTGGTGTACCAGCCCTCCCCGTTCAGCACGGTCACGCCCCTGTGAAGATCCTGGATGATGGCATCGGCTATTTCGGCGGACTTCTTCGACAGGATGAAGAGCTGGACGGACTGTTTGGAGCCGGACAGCACCATATCGAGCACGGTGCTGTTCACCGTGATGAGGATAAGGCCATAGACTATGTTCACGAGCTTGTCAGTGAACGGCAGGAGCTCTCCTGTCTGGGTATATGACGGAACCAGTATGGAAGAGCAGATGATGACGACATCTATCCAGAGTATCATACGGCCCGGGGAGATGCCGCGGTACTTGTTCACTATAAGCGCGATGATGTCGGTTCCTCCCGTGCTTCCGCCCTGGGACATCGTCAGTCCTATGCCGGTACCCACGAGGATGCCGCCCATAATGGTGCTCATAAGCTTGCCGTTGTCTATGCTCAGGACCTGGATGAAGTCAGCGGGGATGATGTCCTGAAACACGTTCAGCCCGATGGAAGCGATGATCACCGCATAGATGGTCTTGCCTCCGAAACCTCTGCCCAGAAGGAAGAAGGCGACGACAAGAAGCACGGCATTGATCACGAAGTAGGAATAACCCACCTTTATGAATCCCGATGTGGCATACTGGATGATGGAGGAGATACCCGTAACCCCGCCTCCGATGAGGTTGTTGGTAATCAGGAAGATGGTCCAGCCCAGCACATACAGCAGTATGCCCAGGGTAATGATCGCATACTCCTTCACCGTATGCAGGAACGATGTCTTCAGAACGGCCATAGACTATTGATTTGTAAGTTCATTCTTTTTCTTGCGCTTCAGCCCCGTCTTTATTTCCTCGAAGCCCTCGCCATAGACGTTGTTGGTCACGGATACCGACATAAAGGCACGCGGGTCAAGCTCCTTGATGACGGATGCAAGGCCCGGGAACTGCTTCTGACTGATGAGTATGAGCAGCAGGTTCTTGTCCTGCTTGGTGTACCAGCCCTGAGCCCTGAGGATGGTCACGCCGCGGTCCATATTGTTTATTATATGGTCCGCAATCTGCTCGTATTTTTCGGAGAATACCAGCAGCTGGTACGAGGACTTCTTACCGCCCACCACGAAGTCGATCATAAGACTGAAGGTGATGATTTCCTCCAGACCATAGACCATATCCTTGAAGGAGCGGTCAGGCAGGAAGAGCAGCAGGCAGACGACCACGAGGTCCATCACCACGAATGCTGTACTGAGCGATACCGGCCAGTACTTGTTCACCATAAGGGCTATGATGTCAGTGCCTCCGGTGCTCCCGCCGAAACGCAGGACGAGTCCGATGCCCAGGGCCTCGAAGGCTCCCGCTATGACAGGGATGATCACCCTTTCCTCCACATAGAAGAAACTGCCCGGAATGCAGTGAATGGCGGTCCATCCGGCCACGACCTGCATAAGGAAAGACGACACTACGATACAGTAAATCGTCTTGAAGCCGAATCCGATACCCATAAAGAATACCGCCGCTATGATGAGCGCCGCATTCAGGGCGAAGTATGAATACTGCGCGGGGATGAACCCGCCCGTAGCATACTGGATCACCGTACAGAGACCCATCATTCCGCCGGCGGACATACCGTTGGGAATCATAAAGCTCTCCCACGCCACGGCGAAGAAGAAACAGGCCACCGTCAGAGCGATGTAATCGAACAGAATTTTCCTGAGGTTAACTTTCACTTTCATTTGAGCACAACGTTAACGATTCTTCCGGGAACGACTATGACTTTCACTATAGTCTTGTCAGCCACGTATTTGGCTGTCTGCGGATTAGCCCGAACCTCGGCCTCGACATCCTTTGGAGCCATACTCTTCGGGAGGGAGAGGTTGAAGCGGGTCTTGCCGTTGAAGGATACAGGATAGTTGCAGCTATCCTCTACAGTGTAAGCTTCGACATATTCGGGGAAGGTCGCGAAGCTGATGCTCTCGCTGTGTCCGAGCATCTCCCAGAGCTCCTCGGAGATATGAGGGGCGAATGGAGAGAGCAGGATCACGAGCGGTTCGAGCACGGCGCGCTTATGACAGTCGAGGGTGCTGAGTTCGTTGACAGCAATCATAAATGCGCTGATGGTAGTGTTATAGGAGAAGGCCCGGATGTCAGCCTCTTCCTTTCCGATGAGCCTGTGCAGGGCCTTGAGCTCGGCAGGGCTCGGTTTTTCGTCAGTTACGAGGAAGTTCTCCTTGTCGCAGTAAAGTCTCCAGAACTTGCGCAGGAAGCGGTTAACGCCGTCTATACCCTTGGTGTCCCAAGGTTTGGACTGCTCCACAGGGCCGAGGAACATTTCGTAGAGACGGAGGGTATCCGCACCGTAACGGTCGCAGATATCGTCCGGATTCACCACGTTGTACATGGACTTGCTCATCTTCTCGATGGCCCAGCCGCAGATGTACTCGCCGTCCTCGAGAATGAATTCGGCATCCTTGTAGTCCGGTCTCCAGGCCCTGAAGGCCTCAACATCCAGACGGTCATTGTGAACGATGTTCACATCGACGTGGATTTCGGTGGTCTCGTATTTGTCCTTCAGTCCGAGGGAAACGAAGGTATTGGTTCCCACGATTCTATATACGAAATTCGAGCGGCCCTGAATCATTCCCTGATTTATGAGCTTGGCGAAAGGCTCCTGCTCGCAGACATAGCCGAGGTCATAGAGGAACTTGTTCCAGAAGCGGGAATAGATGAGGTGGCCCGTGGCGTGCTCGGTACCGCCGATATACAGATCGACATTGCGCCAGTATTCATCGGCATCCCTGCTGACGAGGGCGTTCTCATCGTGAGGGTCCATATATCTGAGATAGTATGCGCTGGATCCTGCGAAGCCAGGCATAGTGCTGAGTTCCAGCGGGTAGCCGTGCCAGGTCCAGTCCTTCGCCCTTGCGAGAGGCGGCTGGCCGTCGGTGGAAGGCTTGAAGGATTCCATTTCAGGCAGGGTGAGAGGCAGTTCGCTCTCAGGGAGAGGGCAGGCGATGCCGTCCTTATAATAAATAGGGAAAGGTTCGCCCCAGTATCTCTGGCGGGAGAAGATGGCGTCACGCAGACGGTAGTTCGTCTTGCGGTGACCCAGTCCGTGGGCCTCGACATAATCCTTGGCCGCCTCTATGGCCTGTTTAACGGTCATTCCGTTCAGGAAGCCGGAATTGCACATTATGCCTTCCTTGGCGTCGAAACTCTCCTCGCTCACGTCGCACCCCTCGATGAGCGGGATGATAGGCAGACCGAATTTCTTCGCGAAAGCGTAGTCGCGGCTGTCGTGTGCCGGTACCGCCATAATGGCTCCCGTGCCGTAACCGGCCAGAACATATTCCGAAATCCAGATCGGGATTTTTTCGCCGGTAAGAGGGTTGATTCCGTAAGAGCCTGTAAATACGCCGGTTACTGTCTTGGTTTCAGAGATGCGCTCACGTTCCGTTTTCTTCTTTACGGATTGGACGTAGTCCGCGACCTCGGACTCGTGACCTTTCGCGGTAAGCTGCTCGACGAGATCGCTTTCCGGGGCGAGGACCATAAACGTGACGCCGAATACGGTGTCAGCGCGGGTCGTGAAGATGGTGACAGGCAGGTGGCGGTCGTCGCAGACGGTGTCGAAGACCATCTCGGTGCCTTCGGAGCGGCCGATCCAGTTGCGCT
>CAVFAZ010000051.1:32904-46812 GCA_963620825.1 Kurthia senegalensis | reverse complement strand
TTCTGTATGAGAAACCGCACCCACACCCAGGAGGAACTTCTGCGCAGGATAGACGAATTGATAGATTCCTATGTGCAGTAGCCGCTTCATAAATACGGTTCCGCTCAGCCTCGCCTCGCAGCGCCGCCGCGTGGAGAATTTCCTCGCGGACAATGGCTTGCATTATGCCCCGATGGACACTTACGTTACGCTCAGCGAAGATGAGGACGGTGATAGAATCCTGGCCGGAGGCGGTCTGGAGGGCAATCTCATCAAGTGCGTGGCCGTCAGCGAAGCGGCCCGAAGCGAAGGCCTTACGGCCAATCTTGTATCCCGTCTGATGGAACTCACCCGTGAAAGGGGATATGAAACTGTAAGACTTTTCACCAAGCCCTCGAACCGCAGCATCTTCGGGAGCCTCGGTTTCCGGCTTCTCGCGACCGCCGACAAGGCCATCCTTATGGAGGTCGGGGCCGATGGACTGAAAGAGTATAAAAAGTATCTCTCCGAAAGAAAAACAGAAGGCAGGAATGGAGTTATCGTAATGAATGCCAATCCTTTCACCCTCGGGCACCGCTATCTTGTGGAGAATGCTGCCGCGCTGGTGGATCGCCTCTATGTTATCGCCGTAAAGGAGGACAGGTCCCTTTTCCCGTACGAAGAAAGACTGAAGATGATAGAAAAGGGCTGCGCGGATATGCCAAACGTAACAGTCTGCAAGGGAAGCGATTACGCCATCTCCTCCGCCACCTTCCCGACCTATTTTCTCAAGAAAACAGACGACGCGACCCTCACTTATATGGCTCTCGACCTGGATCTTTTCGCAAACCATATCGCTCCGGCATTGGACGCGAAAATACGTTTCGCAGGGTCGGAACCGGAAGATGAGCTGACCCGCCTGTATAACGCCCAAATGGCGGAAAAACTTCCGGCAAAAGGCGTTGAATTCATTGAAATTCCGCGGCTCACGGAAGATGACACAATAATAAGCGCCAGCAAAGTGAGGAAAGCATTGGACGGCGGCGAATTCGCCGCGGCCAGGGAAATGGCCTATCCGAGCACGACTCCCTATCTTCTCGCGCAGCTTGCGGAAAATGCTCTGCGTGAGGAACTTGATACGACTCCGAAGCCGGGTCTGGTAGATAAAAACGACAGCGGGTCGCACCGCGATATGGACTATGAAACAATGTCCCGGGGCATCAGCGCGCTCCGCCCGTACTTTACAGAATTGGCCGTAACGGCCAATGAAAAATTGGACGCTGAAAGCGTCCGCAAGATAGGCGTAAAAGCGGAAAAGGCGATGCTCGAAGCGACGGACGGGGTGAACACGCACAAGGGCGCGCTTTTCTGTATCGGATTGACTGTCAGCGCGGCAGCTTCGCTCATCGCGAGCGGCGAGAATCTGACCGAAGAGAATCTGAGAAGAACCATCTCCCGCATCGCCGAAGGGATTCCGCAGGCGACGGATACGCACGGGGCGGAGGTAAAACGCTCATACAGAGTGGGCGGCGCGCTCGACTGCGCATTGCGCGGCTACAGCGATCTTTTCATCGACTGGCTGCCTTTCTACCGCTCGCTGAAAGGCAACGAGTTCCGCAACCACCGCACGCTGCTTCGCATTATGTCGATGCTCGACGATACGAACATTCTGCATCGCACGGGGCCGCAGACGCTGCAGAGAGTGAAAAGGCTCTCGGCGGAACTTTGCAATAACTTTAACGTCAACGACTTAAAGAAACTCAATCAAGACTTTATCCGTGAAAATATTTCACCCGGCGGAAGCGCCGATATGCTTTCATTGACCATATTAATCAATAACATTATAAACCAATAACAGATTTTATTATGGAAGAACTGATTCCACATGGTGTTTATCTTAAAGATGGCAAGACGATTGTCAACGATGCCACCGGAATGCCTTCTGCAGATGAGGCTCGCGAAAATACTATAGCTTACAGAATCCTGCGCTCGCACGACATCGACCATTCGAAGGGCAATAAGATGCGCATCCGCTTCGATGCGATGGTTTCCCACGACATTACCTATGTGGGCATTATACAGACGGCGCGCGCCAGCGGACTCGAGAAGTTCCCGCTGCCTTATGCGATGACGAACTGCCACAACTCGCTCTGCGCGGTGGGCGGAACCATCAATGAGGATGACCACGTCTTCGGTCTCTCTGCCGCGAAGAAGTACGGCGGTATCTATGTGCCTGCGAACCATGCGGTTATTCATCAATACACGCGCGAAGCGATTGCCGAGTGCGGTCATATGGTGCTCGGCTCCGACAGCCACACGCGCTACGGCTCGCTCGGCTGTATGGGTGTCGGCGAAGGCGGCGGCGAGCTCGTCAAGCAGCTCCTTCTGAATACCTGGGACATCAATGCTCCGGAAGTGGTCCTCGTTTGGCTCGAGGGCAAGCCGAAGAAGGGTATCGGCCCGCACGACGTGGCGATTTCCCTCGTCAAGGCTGTGTTCGAGAACGGTTTCGTGAAGAACAAGGTGCTCGAATTCGCAGGCCCCGGCGTTGCGAATCTCTCCATCGACTTCCGCAACGGCATCGACGTGATGACCACCGAGACCACCTGTCTGAGCTCCATCTGGATTACCGACGAGAAGGTTGAGGAGTACTACAAGATGCACGAGCGTCCGCAGGCGTACAGAAAACTCGTTCCGGGCGAGATCGCTTACTACGACAGCATGATCCGCATCGACCTGTCGCAGCAGGAGGCTATGATCGCTCTGCCGTTCCATCCTTCGAACGCATACACGATCCATGAGTTCCAGAAGAATCCGAAGGCGATTCTCGAGGCTGTCGAGGCGGACGCGCGCAAGCGTTTCGGCGACAGGATCTCTATCGATCTCGTTAGCAAATTGCGTGACGGCAAGGCAGTTGCTGATCAGGCGCTCATTGCCGGATGCTCCGGCGGAACCTACGAAAACCTTAGCGAGGCCGCAGCCATCCTGAAGGGCAAGACCATTGGCAACGATTACTTTACGATGTCGGCGTACCCGCAGTCCACCCCTGTTTACCTCGCGACCACGCGCAACCACATCGCCGAGGAGCTCCTCGAGGCGGGCGTAGTCATCAAGCCTGCGTTCTGCGGTCCTTGTTTCGGGGCCGGCGACGTGCCGGCCAATAACGGCCTGTCCATCCGCCACACTACGCGCAACTTCCCGAACCGCGAAGGCTCGAAGCCGGGTCAGGGCCAGATTTCGCTCGTCTGTCTGATGGATGCACGCTCCATCGCCGCTACCGCGGCCAATGGCGGAGTGATCACTGCAGCGACCGATATCGACTACAACGACACTCACGCTCCGTATTCGTTCGACGACCGCATCTACAAGAGCCGCGTTTACTACGGCTACGGCCACGCTGACCCTTCAGTGGAACTGCGTTACGGCCCGAACATCAAGGACTGGCCTAAGATGTATCCTATGCAGGACAATATGCTCCTCGAGCTGGCGGCCGTCATCCACGACCCTGTCACCACCACCGATGAACTCATCCCTTCCGGCGAGACATCCAGCTACCGCTCGAACCCTATCAAGCTCTCCGAGTTCACGCTTTCACGCCGTGTGCCTGAGTACGTGGGCATCTGCAAGAGGATTCAGCAGGAGGATCACGAAAGACGCGACGGAAATGTCCCGGCTCACGTAGCCGAGGCTCTCTCTAAGGTAGGAGCTTGTGCGACAGACACTTCCTTCGGCTCCTGCGTATTTGCGAACAAGCCTGGCGACGGCTCCGCGCGCGAGCAGGCGGCTTCCTGCCAGAAGGTTCTGGGCGGCGATGCCAATATCTGCTATGAGTACGCCACGAAGCGTTACCGCAGCAACTGTATCAACTGGGGTATCGTTCCGTTCACTATCGCGCCTGACACTCCGTTCGATTATGTCCCTGGTGACTTCGTATTCGTGAAGGGTATCCGCGAGGCTATTCTGGCCGGTAAGGAGGAGATTGATGCCAAGGTTATCTGCGCCGAGGGCGTGAAGGATCTGCATCTGTATTTCCGGAACCTGACCGCAGACGAGCGCGAGATTCTCGCAGATGGCTGTCTGATGAACTATTACGCATCACATAAATAATTTTTAAATAACAGATTATGAAAAAGATACAGATGATCACCCCTATCGTGGAGATGGACGGTGACGAGATGACAAGAATTCTGTGGAAGATGATCAAGGAGCAGCTTATCCTGCCTTTCGTCGACCTTAAAACCGAATATTATGATCTGGGCCTTGTGAACCGCGACAATACCGGTGACCAGGTTACGATCGATTCCGCAAACGCGGCGAAGAAGTACGGTGTGGCCGTGAAGTGCGCCACCATCACTCCTAACGCGAAGCGTATGACTGAGTACAATCTGCATCAGATGTGGAAGAGCCCGAACGGAACCATCCGTTCGATGATGGACGGAACCGTGTTCCGCACTCCTATCACCATCCCTTCCATCCATCCTGCGGTGAAGTTCTGGAAGAAGCCTATCACCATCGCGCGTCACGCCTATGGCGATGTTTATAAGAGCATTGACATCAAGGTGGATGAGCCGGGTGTTGCGAAGCTGGTGTTCGAGGGTGAGAGCGGCAGGAGGGAGGAGCAGATCGTCCATACTTTCAAGGGACCTGGCGTTCTTCAGGGTATGCACAATACCGACGCTTCCATCCGTTCCTTCGCTCACGCTTGCTTCAAGTATGCGCTGGACCTTAAGCAGAGCATCTGGTTCGCTACGAAGGATACGATTTCGAAGAAGTATGACGGGCGTTTCCGTGAGATTTTCGAGGAGGTTTTCGCCGAGTACAAGGACCGTTTCGAGGCTGCGGGGATTGAGTATTTCTATACTCTTATCGATGACGCAGTTGCGCGCGTTATGCGCAGTGAGGGCGGTTTCATCTGGGCCTGCAAGAATTACGACGGCGATGTGATGAGCGATATGGTTTCCACGGCCTTCGGTTCGCTGGCTATGATGACATCCGTGCTCGTAAGCCCTGACGGCAAGTACGAGTATGAGGCCGCGCACGGTACCGTGACCCGCCACTATTACAAGTATCTGGCAGGGGAGGAGACTTCCACGAATCCTATCGCGACGATTTTCGCGTGGAGCGGTGCGTTCCGTAAGAGAGGCGAAATGGACAATATTCCTGAGCTGATGAATTATGCTGATCAGCTGGAGGCTGCCTGCTTCGACACTCTGAACGAGGGTATCGTAACGAAGGACCTTGCAAACCTTATGGAAGGCGTCACCCCGGCAGTGAAGAACTCCGCCGACTTCATCGCCGCTATCCGCTCCCGTCTCGAGAAGCGCCTCGCGTAGCAATAGCAATACTTAAGTTAGAGGATGGCAGACTTGCACTGCCATCCTTTTACGTTTAAGTATTTGTTTTTTAGGATTCTTTGGAGTTATTTTGCAGGCGGAATCGAAATAATGTGAACAAGTTATAGAGTTTTTAAATTTATAATTATGAAAATCAGAACATTGGGCGCTGTCGCGCTTTTCGTTTCGCTCTTCTTTGCGGCATCCTGCCAGAAAGAGGACAAAGCCTGGAAGGATATCCCTTACGCGACCGTCGAGGCCGCTTCGGACAATGCAGCCATTACTGTGAACGGTGTGGAGACTGAGAACGGTAAGGTTCAGCTGAATGCAGTCAGCGGCGATGACGCCAAACTTTTATTGGAAAATATCATCCCCGGCTTCGGTTCAGTCACCGTAAATGTGGATCTCAGGAAAGTCAGCGACACTTCCTTTGATTTCAAGGGCGAGACTTCCTTCGGCCATCCTTTTGTATCATTGACACGTGCCCAGAAGAACCTTGTATATTACAATATCTTCGTCAGCGGAAACATCACTACCGACGGCAAGATTACTCTTCAGGCTGAAACGAAGGTCATCGACGCCACGCTCGCAGGTACCTGGAGCGTCAAGCGTAATTCCACCGTCGGTGCATCAGGTTACCCTCTTGCGGGCCCGTTCGAATTCGAGGTTCCGGGCCAGTCTGAAAATGCCACACTTGCAAATATTGTCACATCTGTGAATATGGTGGGCGGAATGCTGGTTGCTGATGTTCTCAACAAGGTTACCTTCCTTGAGAACGGCAATATCACCGCCGAGTATCATTCTCCGCTGAAATTCGGTGACCTTTCACTTTCTCCGACCATAGACAAATCGACCGGCGCCGTTAATTACCCGGCTTCTACTCACGACAATGCGTGGATGACTTCTCCTGCGGCGAATCTGGCATTCTGGTACACTGAGGGGGATTATTTCTTCGCGGTTCCTGAGATGTCAGAGATTTCATCCGGATCGGGATCGGGCTCCGGCTCAGGTTCCGGCTCAGGCAGCGGTATCAGCATTTCCGACATCATCGGTCTTGCCGATTACGGTGTGGATGTGGTTACTCTGGCAGCGAAGTCGGCGGAGATGATCTATACAGGTGCGCCTCTCCATTACACGCTCTCCGGCGACAGTCTGGACCTCTATCTGGATAAGACTGATCTGGAAGTTATAATGCAGTGTATTTTTGCCGAACCTGAAAAACTCGATGTTCTGGTGGAAGCGCTCAGACAGAGCGATTACGGCCCGTACATTGACGCCGTATTCAGTGTACTGAATCTTTCCAAGGCTTCGGACATCCTGACTCTCTGGAATTCCCTCCCGACCTTCAAGTTCATCCTTCACCTCACGAAGTAACTTCGCCTGAAATACCCGAACATCAGTCAGCCTCTGACGTCAATATGGTCTGGAAAGTGACGCTCTGCCCCGCCGGTACGGTCGCCGTGTAACCGGCCACAACGCATCCGCTGTAGGCTTCATCCCAGCTTTCACTGCCCTGTGCAGGCCAGGATGTGAATACCGGATTGGCCGTGCCCTCGATAATGTTCACTTTCAGGTAAAGCGTCTTGCCGGACTGTGTGAGTTTCTCCCTGTCCGCTCCGGCGGTGACGCTTGCGCCAGTTACCATTCTCCACTGAATCTCGGCGGCTTTTGCATCCAGCGCTTGGATTTCATCGGTGACATACAGGTCTTTGCCGTCCCTGATCTCGAGAGTCCTGAATACGGAGGCCGCTTCCCCGTCGAAGACCGGGGTCAGATCGAGCTTTACTCCTCTCTCGTTCTCGAGGATGTTCAGGATAGTCGCTTTTCCATCGACCCTGTGGTCGGCGTCGTTTATAGTCAACGTGTTGTGGCTGCGGTTGTTAAGGGCCCAGACTCTCCATCGGAAGGAGCTCTGGCCCAGGTTCCAGTAGTTGCCTCCGGCCGCCTGCAGCTTTTCCTGAATCTCCCGGTAGCTCGGTTTGTTGAGCTCCTGCGCCCACCGGCAGCCGAGCGCGTCATATACGAATGATCCGGCATCCATATGGCCGTGGGTGTGGTTCGCCTTGCCGCCCTTGACACCAAGATAGCGGTCAGTGTTCTTGTCGCTCCACTCTGTGCGGAAAAGTGCGACAGGAACTTCTCCGAGACCGTAAAACATATTCGGAAGAGAGGATGTGGCGCCGTCAATGACCGAGTCAAGGTCGTCCGTACGGTTCGCGCAGGCGATTGCGACCGCGAGCATCCGGGCTTCACTCATATCCGGCCCGTATGGATTTTCCACGCCGTACGGGTTAGAGGCGCTTACCGTGTTGCTCAGAAGTTTCCACTCGGTGCGCAGAAGCGACGGGTCATTGTAGTGCATTGCAAACCACCACATCCCCATCTTCGGCTGATCCCAGTTCCCGGTGGAGTCTCCGAAGCTGTAAACCTTTCCCTTGACGCCGGAGGACATAAGCAGCCATTGCGGAGTCTTCTTCAGAGCCGCGCAGTCGTCCATTCCGTAAAGAGTTCCGAACGCCCTTTCCAGAGCCGCGAAGATGAAGGTCTGGAAGCCGGTGCCGAACCCCCAGTAGGAGTACCCTTCGGGATAGATTCCGTCGGGCTCGTAGATTTTCCTGAGGACCTTGCCGTTGTTTTCTATACAGTCGTTTATGAGAGCTCCTGACTGTGTCTTTTCCTTGCCGTAGATGGCGATGGCTGCAAGAAGGGTACCTCCGTAACATACCTGGTTCCAGTTGTGTTCGGCTGTCCTGAAGTCGGCGCTGAAGGCCGGAATGATGGCGTAGTGCAGCAGCCTGTCGCGGATCTTGACCCTGAGGCTGTAATCCAGCGAATAATACAGCCAGTCATATCCTATGGCAACCCCCGCGGCCATCTGTGCCGCAGTCAGGAATGTCGAACCGGCGTTCCAGTCGGAAAACTCCACCACGGTTTCAAGGTCCTCCACCGCTTTGTCGAGATACTTCTGTGTCCCTGTCATCCTGTAGGCGTAGGCGCAGGAAGTGATTCTTTTCATCGCCTCCTTGGCCCTGTCCTGATTCCGGGATGTGTTCGATGTGAAGGTGAGGCTGGTTCGGGATGTCAGAGCGGCGTCCGCAACTTCCAGCATCGTTTCGTGGAGCTTTGTCAGAACCCTGTTGTCGGAGCTGTTTTCTGTGACTTTCTTTTTCAGCGAAGTGAAATCTGAGCGGTTCATAAGAACCCTCGGGTGTCCCATATTCTTGAATACGCCGAGGTCCGCCTTCCCCGCAGGGTCGTTCCCGGAGATGTCGTTATCATCTTTGAAATCGAGCGGAACACTGTCGTAGGTCTGCACCGTATCCTCCTCCTTCTCCTCCTCCGTGGAATCAACATTGTCCCCTGAATCCTTGTCCTGAGTCTGTGTGTGGGTTTCCTCCTCAGGCTTCCGGCATCCGGAGACCGGAGTCAGAACCGCGAGGCACAGTGCGGCCGAAAGGACGGCCGTTATGATTTTTTTCATAGAATCACTGAAATTTTGTTTCCGCGGAAAGAACGGTCTGAAATCTCAAGGTTACCCCCTTCGGTACGGTCAGGGTGTAGCCGGCCACCGTGTAGCCCTTGACCTCCGTGTCCCAGCTGTTCTCGCCCTTTGCCTTCCAGTGGGTGAACACAGGCTTCCCGGAGCCTTCCAACACATTGACCGTAAGGTACATAGTCTTCCCGTCCTGCGATAGTACCTCCATTTTTTCGAGAGGGGTGACTGCCGCCGGAGTCATCATCCTCCATTCCACCGCTGCATCCCTGTCTGACCTTGCCGTCACCTCGTCTGTAATATACAGGTCCTTGCCGTTTCTCAGTTCGTATGTCCTCCGGACAGACTGCGCCTCGCCCTCGAACAGCGGGGACAGGTTCATAACGGCGCCGCGAGACTCCGTGGAATTGAATACGGAGTCAATGCTTGCGAACCCATCGACATTGTGGTCCGAGTCATTTATGGTCAGCGTGCTGTGGGCGCGGTTGTTGAGCCGGAATACCTTCCACCGGTAGGAGCCCTGCCCCATAGCCCAGTATTTTCCTCCCGCCGCCTTAAGTGCATTTTCAATGGTGGCGTAGTTGGGACGGTTGACCTCGGCGGACCAGCGGCAGCCGAGCGCGTCATATACAAAGGACCCCGCGTCCATATGCCCGTGGCTGCGGTGGGCCTGCCCGCCCTTGAAGGCAAGGTAGCGGTCCGAGTCGGAGTTCGTCCAGTCTCCTCTTATTATTACCATCGGGGTCTCTCCCTTTCCGTAGAACATTTCCGGCCTTTCTTCCGTCTTGTCCTGCGCGGCGTCCAGATCGTCGATTTTATTGGCGTTGGCAATCACCACAGGCAGGAACCTCACCTCGGACATCTTGGTGCTGTAGGGATTTACTTCCTCACCGGAAGCGTTGTGCAGCAGTTTCAACTCATTGGCCAGCAGTGCTGGCTTCTTGTAATATGCTGCAAACCACCACATTCCGGCCTTCGGCTGGTCAAATGCCGAAACGGAGTCGCCGAAGCTGTACGGGCGTGCTCCCACTCCCGATGACATCAGCATCCACTCCGCCGTCCGCTCGAGACCGGTCGAGCTGTCAATTCCGTAAAGGGTGCCGAAGACCCTCTGAAGCTCGGTCAGAATCACGGTTTCGTAGCCGGTGCCGTATCCCCAGTAGGAATAGCCTTCAGGATAGACTCCGTCAGGGTCGTAGATCGCCTTTACTATGTCGGTATTGTTGGTGATGCATTCGTTTATGAGCGCCCCACAGTTCTCCCTCTCCTTGCCGTAGATGGCAATCGCCGCCGACAGTGTGCCGCCGTAGCAGACCTGGCTCCAGTTGCTCACGGAAAGCCTTGCGTCGTGGGTGCGGAAAGGAATCACCGCGCGGTTAAGGAGCTCCTTCTCCGCCTTTGCCCTTAGAGAATAGGGGAGAGAATAATAGAGCCAGTCATATCCCAGAGACACTGCAAAAGCCATTTCCCCGACATCCAGAAAATGTTTCGGGTTCCAGGACGGGAACGCGAGCACGCTCTCCATATCGCTTACAGCCTTGTCCAGGTATTTCTGCTCTCCGCTCATCCGGTAGGCGTATGCGCACGAGCCGATTCTTTTCAGAGCCAGTCTTGACTGGGTAAGAAGACGTTTTCCCGCAGCGTCCAGCTTGAACTCGATCCTGGTTTGGTCCAGGACAGTCTCATCTGCCACATCCATCAGAATCGAGTGAAGTCTGCACAGGGACTTGTTCTGTTCGGGATGTTTCTCGATCTTTTTCTTAAGGTCAGCGAATTCTTCTCCGCTCATAAGAAGCCTCGGGTGCGTCATCCCCTCCAGACGGGAAAGGTCTGCGACCCCCTCAGGGGCAGTTTCAGCCGAACTCGGAGTTTCTGCAAACCCTTGGGGAATTCTCACCTTGGGACTGCACGAAAGTGCTGCAACTGTCATAGTTGCAGCGCATACAAGGGATAAAACCGACACCCGGCTATGTTTCAATGTCATTCTTCCATTCATAAAAAACATCCCGCTTTCCTGCGGGCTCCACAAAATGCGAAGTTAGGAAAAATCGCGGATTTTTTGTGTAACTTTGCACCGACTGTGCGCATCTCCGGGAATTTTCTCCGGAGCGCATTCGCGTATAACTAATATGAAGCATATACTTTTAAAGATTTTTCCGGCCGTTGTACTCTTTCTTCTGAGTCCGGCCGCGCTCTCCGCACAAACTCCCGCATCCACGGCGGGAGACGTTCAGATGCAGGAGGTGGCAGAGTATCTTCCCGAATGGCAGGAGGGTTATCTCGACATCCATACCATTGCCACCGGCAAGGGCGATGCCGCCCTCATCATTATGCCTGACGGTACCTCGATGCTCATCGATGCCGGAGACAACAACAGATGGGGGCCCCAGCACCCGGATGACTCCAAAAAGGTGGGGGAGTGGCTCGCCATCTATATCAAGCATTTTCTGGACCAGGTTCAACCAGGCAGAGATTACCTTGACTATGTGATGATTACCCATCTGCACTCCGATCATATCGGAGTCATCCGTGACGCTCTTCCAGGCACTCACGGCTATGACCTCTCCGGCATCACGCTGCTCGGGGAGTATCTCCACTTCAATAAATTCGTGGACAGGGGCTACCCAGACTATGATTTCCCCTCGCGGGAGAATGTCCTCAATGCCGACAAGGGCTTCATACCTCATTATATAAACTTTGTCAATCATATAGCGGAGCAGGGCACGGCGGTCGAGAAATTCAGCATCGGCAGCCGAAAACAGTTCAGCCTGCGCTACGAACCTGAGAAATACGCCGGAACCTTCCGGATCCGCAACCTCGCGGCAAACGGCGAAGTCTGGGCAGGCAAGGGCTTGAAATCCAGGAAAATGTATAGCTCAGACCCGACTCTTTTCGATGAGAATATCGTCTCCTGCGCCATAAAGCTCAGCTACGGCAAGTTCTCCTATTATAATGGAGGCGACATCGCCGGCGGCAACTGGAAAGGCAACAAAAGTCAGGAACGCGACTTCGAGACCGATATAGCCAAGGTATGCGGCCCCGTCACGGTGATGA
Organism: Kurthia senegalensis; assembly: GCA_963620825.1. Lineage (GTDB taxonomy): Bacteria > Bacteroidota > Bacteroidia > Bacteroidales > UBA932 > Cryptobacteroides. The sequence goes on along the minus strand of CAVFAZ010000051.1, from coordinate 34,974 downwards.
AAGCCAACCACCACGGCTATCACGACACCTGCAATGCCTATTTTATGCAGACCCTTTCACCTCAGGCCATCATCATTGATGCCAGCCACAAGAACCATCCCTGCGCGGATGCCCTCCAGAGGATGACCGATCCTTACATATGGAGCGGTGACAGGGATATTTACATCACAGGAGAGTACTCGCGCGCGCAGCTCGGCGAAGAGCTCTGGAAGACTTTCAAACCGTGGGGGCATATCGTAGTGAGAGTCTATCCCGGAGGTGGAAGTTATCAGATTTTCGTGCTTGACGCCGATTCTCAGGACTACCGTCTGAAATATAGCACTTCGGTAGTCAAATTGTGAGTTTTTGACTTAAAATTTCTAACGCATTCTAAAAAAATGCGTAATTTTGCAGAATAATTTTATAGTAACCAACCATTCTAATACAAATAATGCAAAGAACATTTATCCACCTGCTGACGGGTGCAGCCGCATGTCTGCTGCTGCTTCTGGGGAGTTTCAGCGCTATGGCTCAGTCCAAAGGTGGCGCCTCGCGCACCATCACAGGCACAGTCGTTGACGCTCAGGGTGTTCCGGTAATCGGCGCAACCATCCTCCTCGAAGGCAACCAGACCGTCTATGCTCTGACCGATCTGGACGGACTCTTCACTATGCAGGTTCCTGCGACCGGCCGTCTGGTCGTGTCAAGTGTCGGTTTTGTGACTCAGAATGTCGTTTTGAGTACATCACAGACCAAGTATTCAATAGTCCTCAAGGAAGACGCCATTCTTCTGGATGACGTCGTCGTGGTAGGATATGGCGTACAGAAAAAGGAGAGCGTCGTAGGCGCAATCTCACAGGTGCAGGGCGAGACTCTGGTCAATTCCGGCGTTTCCAACATCACCAACGCCCTTTCCGGTAAACTCTCAGGCGTCACGACGATGCAGTCTTCCGGCCAGCCTGGCAACAGCGACGCGGAAATCGTCATCCGAGGCGTCTCCAGTTTCGGAAGCAACAGCCCTCTCGTCCTCGTGGACGGAGTGGAGCGTGACTTCGCGTCCATCGACCCTGACGAGGTGGAGAACATCTCCGTCCTCAAGGACGCTTCAGCCACCGCGGTCTTCGGAGCCAAAGGTGCGAACGGCGTGATCATCGTCACGACCAAGAGCGGAAAGGAAGGCAAACCTAAGATGAAGCTTTCAGTGTCGCAGGGTTTCTCCAATCCTATCAATACTCCGTCCCACATTGACAGCTACACAACCATGTCGCTTTTCAATGTCGCAGTGAAGAACGATCAGGATTGGGCCGAGATGAAATCGCAGGCTGTCCTGGGCGAGTACCGCAACCCTTCAAGCACGGTCAACTCCTACCGCTACCCTGACGTGGATTGGTTCAACCTCCTCTGCAAGTCTTTCGCGCCTACTACCAACGCCAACTTCAACATCAGCGGCGGAACGAAGTTCGTCAAGTACTTCGCATCGGTCGGCTACACCAACGAAGGTTCAATCTTCCGCAGCCTGTCCGACGACAAGGTCAATACCTCCTTCAACTACAACCGTCTGAACTTCCGTACCAACGTGGATTTCAACTTCACGAAAAGCACGAAGCTCTCCTTTAAACTCGGTGGTACCGTTGACATAAGAACCGATTCAAGTGCATACGACGAAAGCAAGACCTGGAAATCCATTTTCGGAGCCAGCACGGCCCGCTACCCTGCATACTATCCTGCAAGCCTTATGGAGCTTATCCCGGATACTGACTATCCCGACAAAAAGGAGGACCGTCTTAGCAAGGGTGGAGACGCCAACTGCTACAATCCTTACTATGTGCTGATGTCCGGAATTTCCACCCAGTACACGGGAACGAAGATTTTCTCCGACGTAATCCTCAACCAGAAACTGGATTTCATCACCCGGGGCCTTTCCGTTCAGGGAAAAGTCTCATTGAGTACCTATTATAAATATGAGACTCTCTCCTCCAACCTTTCCCGTCCGAGCTACACCATCGACTTCGACAAGGTCGGCACCGATGAAAATCCGTGGCAGAGAGTGAACGGGTCTGTCTATGTCTATTCCGACCCAATCTTCACCAC
>CAVFAZ010000051.1:0-32824 GCA_963620825.1 Kurthia senegalensis | reverse complement strand
GAGACCACAATGTGACGGGACTCTTCCTTTTCAACCGTCAGGAGCAGGACAAGGGATCTGCCTTCCCTTATTATAACGAGGCTCTCGTCGCCCGCGCCACCTACGACTACGCACACCGCTATCTCCTCGAGCTCAATATGGGTTACACCGGATCGGAGCGGTTCGCCCCGAGCAACCGTTTCGGTTTCTTCCCTTCAGGCGCAATCGGCTGGGTTGTCACAAACGAGAAGTTTATGCAGTCTCTGAAGCCGTACCTGAGCAAACTCAAGATCCGCGCTTCCGCAGGTCTCGTGGGTAACGACTACGCCGACAACCGCTGGCTCTACATCAGCAACTACTCTACCAGCGACGGCTACATCATCGAGGACCAGATGGCCAACGCTTCCGCTCAGTGGGAGAGGGCCCGCAAGATGGACCTCGGTATAGAAATGGGCTTCTTCAACAACGACCTCACTGTGAACGTGGACCTGTTCGACGAATACCGTGACAAGATGCTCATCTCTATGGACAACCAGACTCCTATCTGGCTCGGCATCACTTCAAAGGAATTGAACCGAGGCGCCATCAAGAAGCACGGAGTCGAGGTCGAGGTGAACTACACCAGACGCTTCGGCAGAGACTGGCAGTTCAATGTCGGAGGCAACTTCTCCTTCAACGAGAACAGGGTCGTCTATGCCGACGACGCTCCGTATGCTCTTGACAATCAGCGCACCGTGGGCGCCCCGATCGGAGCGAACACTTCCGGTGTCTATCTCATCGACGGCGGCTTCCTCACTTCAATCGACGACATCCACTCCAACTTCCTTCCCGAGGCCTCAGGCATCGGCAAGGTTGTGGTCGGAGACTACAAATATCTTGACTACACCGCCGACGGAATCATCAACGACGACGACAAGGGACTCATCGAAGGCTCCTACTATCCTCCATATTCCTTCGCATTCAACACCGGATTCTCCTGGAAAGGGCTGGAGTTCAGTATGCTCTTCCAGGGCTATGCGGGCAAATATGTGACTTATGACGGCGTCTATGAGTACGCTTTCTTCGAGGATAACTACGTGACCCACCAGTCCGCTCTCAACTACTGGTCACCGGCAAACACTTCCGGCACCCACAGCACCCCTCACTTCGGTCAGAACTACTCCGTCAACGTCATCGGCCAGATGGCGGGCAAGACCTGGAGAAGGGCCGACTATGTAAGGCTCAAGGATGTCAGTCTCAGCTACACCTGGAACGGACGCAACTTCAAGAAGAGGACCGGAATGCAGGGCATCAAGCTTTATGTGACCGGCAACAACCTCCTCACTTTCACCGACCTTCTCGAGGGCGACCCTGAGTCCAAGACTCTCAAGCAGGGCGCATATCCTCATATGAGAACCGTTAAACTCGGCCTTCAGCTTAACTTCTAAACGGATTGGCAATGAAAACTACATCAAAATACAGATTTTTGACTTTGGCTGCGATGCTCCTCGTCGCATTGTCAACTTCCTCCTGTCTGAACGAGTACCTTGACAAATCTCCCGATTCGGACCTGGATGAAGAGGCGGTATTCACCAAGTATAAGAATTTCAAAAGCTATTTTACTGCGGTTTATACCGGTTCAGATACCAAGATGAGGCCATATTATCCTCTGTGCTTCAATCTCGGCAGCGGAAAAATCACGACCGACTGTCTCACCGACATCTGCGACCCGGCCCGTGACAATCCTGCCCATCAGATTAAAATGGGAGACGGCTCCAAGGCCATCACCCCGTTCGGCTACAGCACTTCTTCGAATATGGAGACCGGCAAAGTTGTGTATGCCTGGAAAATCCTGCGTATCTGCAACAAGACCATCGAGAATATAGATATGCTTCAGGATGCGACCGAGTCCGAGAAGGAAGATATGCTGGCTCAGGCATATTTCATCCGCGCATACGTACATTTCGACATTTTCCGCTTCTACGGTGCGGTTCCTTATGTGGACAAGGTGCTTGACATCGACGACTGCGACCTTCCGGCCATAGACGAGAATGAATTCCTCCTGAAGGTTGCTGATGATTTCCAGACCGCCGCCGACCATTTCAAGACGGCTGGAAAGATGCGCCGCGACCCTGACGGAAAACTGAAAGCTACGGATATGAGCCGTCCGAGCGGAGTCGCCGCTCTGGCATTGAAGGGACGCGCACTTATGTACGCCGCGAGCCCTCTCAACAATCCGAACAACGACATCACCCGCTGGGAAAAAGCCGCCGAGGCTAACTGGGAAGCTCTCCAGGTGGCTTTGGAAAACAAATATGAACTCCTCGATTTCTCCGATATTTCGACGAACTTTCACGACACCTACCACACCAACGAGCAGCTCTGGGGCTATGGATATACGAACATCAAACTCAGCAACCAGATTCTTCAGGCAATCGTTCCCGGCATTTTCGCTCAGGGAAACTATGCGGCCCAGAACGTGGGACGCTGCCCGACCCAGAATTTCGTGGATAAGTTTGAAACCATCGACGGCTATGCCCTCAACACTGAAGAGGACCGCAAGAAAGCGACTGACGCCGGCTCCTACTATGAGCAGAATCCTTATGTCAACAGAGACCCTCGCCTTGATCTTTCAGTGGTCTATAACCAGAAGAAAGTCTCAGGTTTTACCGAGCCCGCTTCAATGTACATTGACGAAGACGGAAACAAGGGAGAATGGATGAAACCTTATTCAGAAGCCAGGGACAATTCTTCAAGGACCTATTATTTCGAGTGCAAGACTGTCGGCGGTCCGTACGAGGACGGAAACCAGAAGTACGTCAAGCTTGCTGACCCGATCATCCGTCTCGCCGAGGTTTATCTCAACTACGCCGAGTGCGCAGCCGAGGCTTACGGCGGCAGTGCCGGCAAGGCTCCGGAGGCGGATATGACTTCCGTCGAGGCTCTTAATGTCGTAAGAACCCGCGCCGGAATGCCTGATGTCCGTTCAGAATACCTTTCGGATATGGAAACCTACCGCTCCCGCGTCAAGAACGAGAGAAACATTGAGCTCTGCTTCGAGGGAGATCACTACTACTGCGACATCCGCCGCTGGAAGGACGCTCCTGCCATCGGACGCAGCAAGCTGTACGGTATGAGGGCTACCAAACTCAACCCGGGTTATGACGCGAACCTTTATCCTACAGGCTTCCGTTACGAAAGATTCGAACTTCCTGCAAACCGCCAGATAGTCTGGAAAAACGACGGTATGTACTATATCCGCTTCAGTCAGGCCGATTTGAGGAAGATGAAGAACTATACGCCTAAACAGGAATGGTAGCACAATTAAAATTCGAGCATTTTTATGAAACAATATAAATACATACTCCGTTTATTGGTGTCATTGCTGCTGTGCGGTGTGGTCGTGATGCCTGCAGGCGGATGGAATGCGGACGCGCAGTCCAAGAAATCATCCAAGTCCAAGTCCAAGACTGACAACGATGTCAATGTCGCCATCCGTCTTGTGGATGTGGACGGGAATGCCGTCACATACGCCGAGATCATCGTCGGCGAGGGCACTCTTCACGAAGCCACCGACGCCGAGGGCCGGGTCCGTTTCACCGCAGACTCCCGCGACAGGGTCTCAATACTTGCGGAAGGCTTCCAGCCCGTTTATGCCACAGTCGCCGCATTGGCTGACTCCGAGGTAATCACCCTCTACAAGCAGGCTGTTTACTCCGAGAAACTGAACCTGCCGTATATGCAGATTTCCCAGCGCCACTCCCTCGGAAACACCGTTATCATCAAGGGCGAGGAACTTGAGAAATACTCCTCAACAGACATCCGCAATGCCCTCACGGCCATTGCCCAGGGTGTGATCGTCACCGAGAACTACGGCTCTCCGGGCGTCAGCGTAAAGGGCGATACCAGAGTCAGTGTCACTTCCAGAGGCCGTACACCTATGTATATGGTGGACGATGTGCCGGTGGAAATTGACGAAACCCCGCTTGACCCCCAGCAGATCGAGTCCATCACAATCATCCGCGACGTTATGGAGCGTACTCTCTACGGCGCCTCCGCAGCCAACGGAATAATCAACATTAAGACCAAGAGGGGCGTTGCCAACGACCGTTATGTGAACGCTTTCGTCGAGGCCGGAGTGAATGTGGCGGACAGGATGGCCGAATATGTTGACGGAGCGGACTATGCGCGCCTGAACAACCTCGCAAGGGTGAACAGCGGCCTCACTCCTCTCTACTCCGAGGCCGACATCCGGGAGTACGAGAAGAACGACGCCTACAGCCTCACCCATCCTAATGTCAACTTCAAGGATATGATGCTCAAGAATGTGATGTCCTACCGCAAAGCCGGCTTCCATTCCGGCGGCGGAAACGACGTCGTCAAGTATTACGCCTACCTCGGCTATGCCGGTGAGGACGATATGTACAAGATGGGCTCCACAGCCGACTACAACAGGGTGAATATCAACGCCAACCTTGACGTCAAGATTCACAAATACATAACCGCCCAGTTCGGCATAATCTCCTCTATGGGAATCCGCCGCTCTCCGCACTACGGCTATGCGAGTTCCTACGGAGTCGAGTTCCCGACCATCCTGAACGATATCAACACCATTCCTGCGCTGTCGTTCCCGATTTATGCCAACAACGACCCTGAACTTGAGTCTCCGTGGTACGCAATCACCGCGCAATACACCCAGAACCCTATCGGAAACATCACAGAGAACGGCCACTACACCGAGACTACCAGAAAGGGTCTTATGAACCTCCGCCTGAACGTGGACCTCTCGTTCTTAACAAAAGGCTTGAAGTCAATGACATACGCTGCATACGACGCCACCAACTTCGTCCGTCTCGGAACGAAGGAGGACTATGCGGCCTACATTATCTCCAACACTGCTGACGAAGTTACCGGCGAGACTGTTTCAAGTCTCTCACAGAGCCCGAGCCACAGCGTGATTCAGACCACAAGCCAGTCCAAACTTATGGACTTCTATTCCAACAGGATGTATTTCGTGGAGAAACTCTCCTACGACCGCACCTTCGGAAAGCACGCCGTATCGGCAGGCGCCGACTATATGATTACCAAGCGCTCCCAGACCGGCATCCGCGAGCACCGTCGTGAGATGAACTTCGGATTCAACGCAAGTTACGTCTATGACGACCGCTACATCATTTCCACAACGATGAACGAACACGGAACCTACGCTCTTGTCAATAACACCTGGAATTATTCCCCGACAGTGGGACTGGGCTGGATTATGTCCAACGAGAAGTGGCTTCGCGGTGTGAATGGAATGGATTTTCTCAAACTCCGTTTCCAGGCGGGTCTTCTCTACTACGACTCTTCGTTCTCTGCGAACTACGAGTATGACAACTACTCCAACAACAGCACCGGCACTCTTTTCGGACCGTACACCGGCACCAGTATGTGGTTCGGCACCACTCAGAGCGACGTCGTTTACCGCACTCTCATTTCCAGACTCGGAAATCCGAGTCTGACACTCCAGAAGCGTCCTGAGGCCTCCATCGGTCTTGACGGGCTCTTCCTCGGAAAGAGACTTTCCACGTCCCTCACCTACTACAACTTCCTCAACTACGGCCCTGTGTCGGCCCTTTCCAATGTGATTCCGGGAGTTACCGGCGTTTCCAGCGCTTCATACTATATGAACTACTCCAACACCGCCTTCCAGGGTTATGAGGTTTCCCTCGGATGGAAGGACTCCATCGGGAAGGACTTCTCCTACTCCATCGGAGCCTGGGGCAGCGGAAGGTTCTCAAAGAGACTCAGAGTTGACGAACTCAGCTACAGCGAGCCTTACCGTTCCTCTGTCGGCAAATCAGCAACAGCCATCTGGGGTTACCGCTACATCGGCCAGTTCCAGACCGACGCAGAGACTCTCGAAGTCCCTCAGTCTTTCGACACCTCCCTTCATGCGGGCGACTTCAAGTACCAGGATATGAACGGAGACGGCTACATCGACTCTTCCGACCAATGCGTCATCGGTGAAAGCAACTCCGCCCTCTACTACGGCATCACCATCAATCTCAAGTACAGGGATTTCGACCTTCTTGTCACCGGAACCGGACGCTCTTCCTGCGACCTTCTGATGAACAACGCCTACTACTTCAACGGCTGGGGTGACGGCAACTACACCAAATACACCCTTGAGCACGCAACCGACCCGACAGCTCCGCGCCTGACCTACAATCAGGTCACCAACAACTATGTGACCTCTTCCTACTGGCTCGCGAACGGCAGGTATTTCAAGATTCAGACAATCGAGCTCGGTTATGAACTCCCTGTCCGCAGGCTCAACATCACCCGCGGCATCCGCGGAATGAGGGTCTATCTCAGGGCGAACAACGTTCTCACCCTCTCTGGAATAAAGGATCTCGACCCTGAGTCCATCAGCGCCGGCCTCACTAATTACCCTTTGATGAGGACCTTTGTCGGAGGCCTTAAATTCACGTTCTAAATCATTTGAAGACGATGAAAAGAAACAATATAATATCCTTACTCCTGATTTTGGGCCTGTCCTGCTCCTGCTCCTTCCTTGAACCGTATCCGACAGAGATTCTCGATGCGGACTACGTAACGTCGAACCAGACGACGATGAAGGGACTCGTGAACAAATGCTACGACTTCATCCCCACCAACTACGACGACAATGAGAGCGCCTATCTGGACTGCCTCACCGACAATGCCGCTGAGACCTCCACGACTTCCGTTATGTCGCGTTTTGCCGTGGGAGTTACCCACCCTAATCAGGACCTGTTCAGCACCTACTGGACCCGTGACTACAAGGCCATCTACAACCTGAATCTCTTCATCAAGGACAGGAAGGGCCTGAGCGTCCGCTATATGACCGACCAGCATCTTGACGAACTTTTCAAGAAGAAGACCTGGGGCGAGGCTCACGCGCTCAGAGCGTGGTTCTACTGGGACCTGCTCAAGAAATTCGGCGGCCGTGCGACCACCGGAGAACTTCTCGGAGTCCCGCTCGTTCTGGAACCTGTAAGAATCTGGGACTACGACGCCGATGAGATCAAGAATGTCGAGTTCCCGCGCGCAACCTACGACGAGTGCGTAGAGCAGATTCTCAGCGACTGCGATACTGCCATCGCCTACCTTCCTGCCGCTCACAGGGATTTCCTTGTGGAGAGCACTGAAGACCTCCGCGTGATGGGCTCCAGGAACTACGGCAGAATGGACGGAATGACCGCAACCGCAATCAAGGCTCTCGTATGCCTCACCTGGGCGAGTCCGAGGTTCAACCCGGAGGGCGATGTGACCCGCTGGGAAAAGGCGGCTAAATTCGCGAAGGAAGTCATCGACTTCAAAATCAATGTTGACGGAAACGTTTCCGGCGGATTCAACCTCAAGAGCGCCGTCGATTGGACCGACCCCAACAGCCCGAGCATAATCTTCGCCGGCCACTACAACACAGACAACGAGGCGATGGAGCGTATGTTCTATCCGAACGGATTCCAGGGCAACGGCACAATGGGAGCCACCCAGGATTTCGTGGACTGCTTCGGTATGGCTGACGGCTATCCTCTCGGAGAGTCTCCGACCTACACTTACGACCCTCAGAATCCGTACGTTAACCGCGATCCGAGGTTCTACAGCATAATCTTCTACAACGGCAGAAAAATTACAACCGGCTATACTGACAAGAGAACCTACACTTTCGAGAACTGGGAGAACGGCGGAAAAGATGCCGCAGAGATTTCTTCACGAAATTCCCGCACCAACTATCACATCAAGAAGTTCGTTTACAGCGGCGTGGACTGGAGGGAAAGCACCACTACCAGGGCTCCGCGCTGCAAATTCCACATCCGCTGGGCGCATATGGTTCTCGCCTTTGCCGAGGCTGCGAACCAGATAGGCGGTCCGAATGCCAAAATTGACGGCCTTTCAGCGAAGGAAGCCATCTCTTACCTTCGCAGCCGCAACACCTACGACGGCGAAAAAGGATTCACCGAAGACCCGTATCTCGACGAGATTTCTCTTGCCGGCACCGAAGCTTTCGACAAGTTCCTCCGCAACGAGCGCAGGATCGAAACCTGCTTCGAGGGCAGCTGGTTCTATGACATCAGGCGCTGGTCCACTACCCTTGGCGATCTGAACAAGGAGGTCCACAGACCGACTATCACCAAGAATGGCGACAACGATTACACCTATGGCACCGAGGTCTTCGAGTCCCGTGTCTTCAGGTCAGCCTATATGCCTATCCCTTACACTGAGATGCTCAAGACAAAGGGTCTGGTACAGAACGAAGGCTGGGAAAGCTGGCAGTAAAATATGGAGAACAGGAATATGAAAAAGAATGCAATTATAATTTTGGCCGCGATCTTCGCGCTCACTTCCTGCTACGGCAGCTACATCAAGGACTCCACCTCTCAGGGGGTAGGATTCGCGAACAATGTGGATGTGAGGACTGTCGTAGTCGGCGAGGGGATGAAGTTCTCCACCGGAGTGGCTCTTGCCGGAGTCATCAACAACGGTGAGGACAGAACCGTCAACTACACTGTCGATGAGTCCCTCGCGAACACTACCGCTCTCGCAGCGATGCAGAACCACACTCTGAGCTACATCAATGAGCTTGCGGCAGACCTCACCGAATTAAAACCGCTCCCTTCTTCAGAGTACTCTCTGGTCAATGAGGGAGGACAGGACGGGACTACAGTGATAAAGAAGGACACCCATCTTGGCAAAATCACTGTCCAGGTGGATTCTGCGGCCTATCTCGCAGGTTCAGCAAGTATGATCCCGGACTTTGTGGTTCCGCTCAAAATCACTTCCGGCAACGGACTTGACATAATTTCCGGCTTTGAGTCCACCGTAATCGGCGTCCGCTACGAGAATATGCTCTTCGGAAACTGGTATCACGGCGGCAAGGCCACTGTTGAAGGCGGCAGCGAGACTCAGACCTACGCCACCGAGATTCCTCAGTCCACGAACAAGGTCTGGACTCTCACAACGGTTTCTCCTCATTCCCTCACTGCAAACGCAGTGGCGGGAGGACTCAACGGCTCTGCAGCGCAGATGAAACTCACACTCTCTCCTGACGGCTCCGTCACCATAGAGTCTGTCCCGGGAGCGACCTACACAGTGGAGCCTGACGGCGAAAGCCGCTACAACCGCGCCCGCTTGCTTCAGGACCGCAAGATTTTCCTCAATTACAAGTTTACCGACAAAGACGGCAATCTCTGGCACGCCACCGACACCCTTACATTCCGTAACCGCGTACGTGACGGAGTGAACGAGTGGCAGGATGAAAATCAGGAGAACTACCAGTAATCAAGTAATGAAAAACAATATGAAACGATATATTTTTGCTGCCGCTGTCGCAGCCGTATGTCTGTGCCAGTGCAAGGTCGTGGAAGACGAGCCGCTCGTGTATGATGCACCTGTCGCGGAGTTCCCATCCGACGTTCCTCAGACCATCTCTTTGAGTGTCGGCGATTCTTACACCTTCTCGGTCAGTTTCACGGTCGGCGAGAGCCTTACCAAAGAATGGCGCGTGAACGGATTGCTGGAATCTTCCACCGACAAGCTGACCTATCAGTTCAATGAGCCTGGCGAGTTCAAAGTCACTTTCAAGGCTTACAACGGTTCCGGTTCAATCGAACACAGCTATACTGTCAATGTCGCGGACAAACTTGAGATGTGCCTTTCCGTCGGCGACTCCACCGTTGTGAGCCGTATGGAGGAGAGCTATCTCCAGCTCTACGCCATTGTGAAGCACGGCGAGGATGTAAAGCACTCCTGGAGTCTTGACGGCGTGGAAATGTCCACAGAGGCTTATTTTGAGGCTTATATCCCGAAGAACGTGTCAGTGTCCGGAGATGAGCATATCGTGACTTATACCGGCACCAATGCGGCGGGCAGCTGGACCAGGTCATTCACGGTGAAAGCAGACAACCGTCCTCTGCAGGTCAAGTTCGACGAACACCACATCAGAAAGTTCACATTTACCGTTGACATCGACGCCGAGGTGCTTTACGGCGGCGAAGGAGTACAGCACAAATGGTATGTGGATGATGTCCTCATCTCCGAAGACAGCGAGGTCAATTATCCTCTCCCTAAACTGGGTACATACTCCGTGAAATATTCCGGAGTCAACGCGAAAGGCGAAACTTTCGAGAATGAATGGGAGATCGTCTATGACGAGTATCTCGCCGATTTCAATGACGGAGAGTTCTCGGATATGTTCAAGATTCACAACTCAAACTCGACGTACCTGAAAAAGGAGTCTCTTTCCGTCATTGACAGCCCTTACGAAGGTGACAATCACGGGAAGGTTCTCAGGTGGTTCAACAATTCCGACAATAAAACCCGCGGAGGCATACTTCTGCTCAGCGACTATTTCACAAAATGCGGCATAGATCTCTCCCAGTTCAAGGGAATAAAATTCGAGGGCCGTCTGGATGGCGACAATATAAGCGCCACCGGAGGACGTTCTCCGGCTGTTGCCTATCAGACTGATTATTCAGGAGAATATACTACAAGTAAGTTGAAATCTATCCGTTTGGGCAAAAGTGAAACAGGCGGCCTTGAGGACCGTACCCAGTGGGATTATATCTACAAAGGCGGATGGAACCGGCTCACATTTGAAGTGGATTTCAGCGAGGAAGGCACTCTCAAGATTTATCCTACCTGCACCATCAATAAGACGACTACGGTAAAAGGCTATTACGCGAAGGTTTACATAGATAATATCGTTCTTTTCTAAGCGCAGAAGCCCTATAGAGCATACGAAAGAAAAAAAGTTTATTTTATGAAATACAGAAATATTGTTCTCTTCGCGTCGGCCCTCGCAGCCGGGATGTCTTTCGCCTCCTGCAGCAGTTCCCGTTTCGACGCTGAAGCGGAAGAAATGAGAATAGTCGCCACCGCCGCCTCCATCAGCGAGGAGGTTGTCGGATCCGACATCCAGGTCGAGTGGGAGACTCCGGTTCTGATCGCCGCCAACCCTGCGGTATATGGCCGTGTGCACAGAATTAACGAAAACACGCTGATGGCCTGCTACTCCACTTCCGAGGACGCATATGTCAAGTTCAGCAGCGATGAGGGTGCCACCTGGGACGGTGCGAAGTGTATCTTCGAGCACTATCTTTCAGACGGCAATACCGTCAAGATTGACAACCCTGACTTCGCCTGCCTCAGCTCAACCAACCCTTACAAGCCGGACCGCATCATCTATGCGGTCAACGAGCGTACGAGAACAGAGGATGACAAGGACGCGTTCCCGTACCATATCTCCGTGCTTACTTCCGATGACAACGGTGCCACCTGGAGCAAGCCTGTGAAGATATATTCCTCTTCTGAGTACGCCGGCTGCTACGAGCCGTTCGTTCTCGAACTTCCTGACGGCACTGTCCAGGTGTATTTCGCTGACGAGACCCCGTACGCTTCCGCGAGCGGTATCGGTGACCAGAACATCACCGTCATCGAGTCCAGAGACGGAGGGCAGACCTGGGGCACTGCACGCGTGGCCAGCTACACCAAGGACGGCCGCGACGGTATGCCTTCAGCCACCGTTTACGGCGGCAACATCTACCTCGCCATCGAGTACCGCAAGCCGTGGAGCAGTGAGGATTTCCATCCTGTAGTCGTTTACAATTCTGTTTCCGACAATTGGGCTTCCCCAGTGGGCGACTTCGCCGACGGAACTCCGCGTTTCGACCCGTTCCAGACCAGTCTGCAGCCGGAGTCCTTCTTCAACGGAGCTCCGTATATCACCCAGACCGACAATTATTTCCTCATTTCATACCAGACCAACAGGACTCCTTCAGGCAGCAAGAGCAGCGATAACTCCGATCTGGAAATACAGGTATGCCCAAAGAGCGAGATGGTGAATGGCGAATTCACCACTATGCGCGCAGCTACCCGCCCGGCTGGCATCAATATGTCCGAAAAATACGCCAACTGGAACTCCGTGAACAGTATCGGTGGGGACGAGGTGATGGCGGCTTTCTGTACGGACGGCGCCGTTTATGGAGTCAAGGGCAAGGTCTCCATGCCTCAGCCTGAGTTCGTTTACACCAAGGCCGGCATTGAAGAAAGCGGAACCGATACCTACTGTGTCAGCTGGAATAGCGGTGATGCCATTGTTCTCAACGGCGTGACCAGCACGAAGCAGAGCTCCAGCGTGGCCGGAGACAACTATGTGGAATTCGCCTTCCCTAATGTCAAAGGCAGCGAGTACTGCGCTCTCTACCCTGCGTCCGCCTATGTCGAGGACTCATTCTCAGAAAATTCGATGACCGTCAATATCCCTCGGACCCAAAACTATGTCGAGGGTAATGTCGATCCGTCATCCCTTCTGATGTATGCCTACTCCCGCGGCAGAGCAACCGTCTATAACTTCAGACACGCGATGGCTTTCCTTAAAATAAAAGTCAACGCGAACGTTGCCGGCAATGTCAAGGAAATCAACGTGATAGACCGTTCAGGCGCTCCGCTCAGCGGCAAGTTCACTCTCAATTTCGGTTACGAGAGCAGTCTTGAGCCTCAGAATGCTTCTTCCGAGGGCGGCAGCATCATCTATGACTGCGGTTCCGAGGGTATTGCACAGGGCACCGAGATGCTCATCGCCATCCCTGCCAGGACCTACTCCGAGGGCCTCAGCCTTACGGTAAATGTCAATGACATCGTCACTACGACCACCTGCGGCGCCTTCACTGCCGAAGGCGGCTGCATCTACACCACTGGAGTAAATCTTGACATTTAGAATGGGATTTCAGAAATACATCCTCTCTGCCGTTTTCACGCTCGCATTCTCTCTTGCTGCGTCGGCTCAGGAGACTCCGGACAGTTCAATCCTTGAGCTTCGCAAGGTCAGGGACTCATTCGTGAACACCACTCTCGGCTCCTATTCCCCTTCACCCGAGGTCACTGAGCGTTTCCTCGAGTATTCCGACAACGGCCGTGCCTCCATCGACGTGCTCCTGATGCAGCTCTATCTCTCGGTCCAGCTTCCTTCTGAGGAAGTGGAGCGGGTTATGGGCCTTTTCGACTGGGAAAGGGGGCAGTGGACGGATATAGACTACACCAATATGCAGCGCGGAGAATGGGATATGACCTTTCATATCACCAGAATCTATGCCCTTGCAAAGTCCTATAAATGTCCTGAGTCGAAGTTCTATATGTCGGAGGAGCTCAGCCGGCTGCTCCACAAGGCCATTGGCTGGTGGTTTACCACCAAGCCGAAGAATCCAAACTGGTGGCACAACGACATCGGTGTGCCGAAGAAACTTACCGCCGCGATGATTCTGCTTCGCGACGAGCTTTCGCAGGAGGAGATCGACGGAGCGCTCTACGTGCTCGAGAGATCGGAATTCGGGCGCACCGGGCAGAACAAGGCCTGGCTCGCCGGCAATCAGCTGATGAAAGCGCTTCTCATAGAAGACCCTGCGCTCGCCCGCGAGGCTGTCCGCCAGATTTCTGAAGAAATCTATGTGACTGACAGCGAGGGTATTCAGAAAGACTGGTCCTATCATCAGCACGGTCCGATGCTCCAGTTCGGAAATTACGGTCTCGCCTATGCGGAGGGCATCTCCTTCTGGGCCAGAGTGCTGAACGGCACTGATTATGCTTTCAGTGAGGACCAGATTGAAATTCTGGAGAATTTCATCCTGAACGGCCTCTGCTGGACTATCTGGAAAGGTATTATGGATCCGAGCGCCTGCGGACGGCAGCTTACCAGGCTTCGCGGCAAGGCTTACGCCTGCGCCGTGGCGATGCAGAATATGGCGGCCCTCGGCAGGCCGCGGAGCGAAACTTTCCGCAACCTCGCCCTTCAGGATTTTCAGCCGGAGCTCTACGGAAATCAGCTTACCGGCGCGACTTTCTTTCCGCGCTCCGATTTCGGAATCTTCCGCACTCCGGACTGGTATGCCTCCGTCAGGATGCAGTCTGAGAGGACTATTGGTTATGAATTCACCAACGCCGAGAATCTGCTCGCGCAGTTCAGCGCCGACGGCACCCAGCTGCTGATGCAGACCGGGGATGAATACGATGACATCTACCCTTACTGGGACTGGAGAAAACTCCCGGGCGTGACGGCTTTTGAGGATGGCAAGCCGCTCAGCACCAGTGATAAAAGAGCTGACAAGCAGAACAATACCTCTCACGTGGGAGGTCTCGTCGCCGGGGATGCGCTTGTGAGCGCGATGGAAGTCAGCCGCTTCGGCCTCCACGCCTTCAAGGCAAGTTTCTTCTTCCCTGACATCATCGTTTCCCTCGGCTCCGACATTCGCCGCGAGCGGGAGGATATCTGCCGCATAACCACAGCCCTGGACCAGAACCATCTCAGCGGTCGCGTAAGCTCCGGAAATGTCAGAGGTGCCTCTTGGGTTCATCACCGCGACAGGGGCTATGTGAGCCTTGACGGAGAGCCTGTCAAGGTCGAGACCGGTCTCCAGAGAGGAAACTGGAAAAATATCGCTCCGTGCTATGACCGCCCTGACAGCGGAATGGTATTCAAATGCTATTTCGAGCACGATCCTCTTGAGACAGACTCCTATGCCTATGCCGTTCTCCCGTGCATTTCGGTCCGTGACGTCAAGGCTTTCGCGAGAAAATATGCCAAAGGAAGTGATGAAAGCACTCCTGAAGTGCTTTGCAATACAGCTGACCTTCAGGCAATTTCCTACCGTGGCAGCGTCTATGCGGTAGCCCACAGGGCTGGTGATTACACTCTCGCGGAGAACCTTCACACCGCCTTCACGGCTCCCGGCATATATGTTCTCAAGGACGGGGAAACCGTATTCTTCGAAGAACTCCCCGCTCCGGCAGCGGAATAATCCGGTGCGGTGAAAACAATCGCGCCGCGATGGATAATAACGAAACACCATAATGATTATTTTCAAGAAACTCATTCCTGCCCTGGTCCTGTCATTTGCGGCCCTTGCCTGCAATCCTGTGGCCGGGGTCATCAATGACGATATCGATTTCGCAAAAAAACAGCTCGCTCCGCTTATTGCCGCTTGCGAGGAAGGCGACACCGTCCGGATTCCTTCGACATTCAAGAATGACAAGATTTCCTTCGTTCCGACCCGCAGCTGGGTGAGCGGATTTTTTGCCGGGACCCTGTGGTATATGTATGAACTCACGGGCGATGAGGAGTATGCCGTTCACGCGCAGAAGCAGACCGAAGCCCTGCACGACATACAGTATTTCACCAAACATCACGATGTGGGCTTCATGATGTATGACAGCTATGGCAACGGTCTCAGGCTCAAGAATCTTCCGGGGTATGACACCGTCCTCGTGAACACAGCGCGGTCCCTTGTGACCCGTTACCGTCCGGCGGCGGGCGTCATCCAGTCGTGGAACGTCACTGCCGGCTGGCAGAAGGAGAAAGGGTGGAGGTGCCCTGTCATCATCGACAACCTTATGAACCTCGAGCTTCTTTTCCGCGCGAGCGAGATTTCCGGCGACCGGTCTTTCAGAGAGATTGCCCTCAGCCACGCCGACAAGACCCTCGCGAACCACTTCCGCTCCGACTACAGCACCTACCACGTTGTGGACTATGATCCCGAGACAGGAGAGGTCCGTGGAAAATACACCGCTCAGGGCGCGGATGACGAGTCCCGCTGGGCACGCGGCCAATCCTGGGCTCTCTACGGCTATACCGTCCTCTACCGTTACACCGCTGACGAGCGCTATCTCGCCCAGGCTGAAAATGTCGCGCATTTTCTTATCACCGAGCCGAATATGCCTTCGGACTTCGTTCCGCTCTGGGACTATGACGCCCCGAAATACTGTGCCGAAAAGCCTCAGTATGCGGATTATGCCGATCAGAGGGACGCTTCTTCGGGAGCCATTATGGCTTCAGCCCTCTATGAGCTCTGGCAGTACACAAAGGACAGCGAGTATCTCAAGACTGCGGACAGGATTGTTACGTCCCTCAGCGCAGCGCCTTACCGCGCTGAACCCGGTACCAACGGCGGATTCCTTCTCCGGCACTCTGTGGGCAGCGTTCCGCACGGAAACGACATCGATGTCCCGCTCAACTACGCCGACTACTACCTCCTTGAATCACTTGTCCGCCGCCGTCACATCATAAACGGCGAGGATCCGGTTCAGTAATTATGTATGATATATTTAACGAATAAATAAAATAGACTATGTCAAGGATTGTTACATTTGGAGAAATAATGTTGCGTCTTGCCGCTCCCGGCCATCTGAGATTCTCGCAGGCCAGGGAATTCGAGGCGACGTTCGGAGGCGGCGAAGCGAATGTGGCCGTCTCGCTTGCCAATTACGGTGAAGATGCCCGCTTCGTCACGGCTCTGCCGGACAACGACATCGCCCGCGCCTGCCTTGCGGAATTGAGAGGCCTGGGCGTCGGAGTGGACGGCTGTATTGAATACGGAAACAGAATCGGAATTTATTACATTGAGAAAGGGGCGGTTTCCCGTCCGAGCAAGGTGATATATGACAGGGCCCATTCCTCCATCTCTGAGGTCAAACCGGGTATGATTGACTGGGAGAAAGTGTTTGACGGAGCCGACTGGTTCCATTGGACGGGGATTACCCCGGCCATCAGCGAAGGTGCTGCGGCTGTCTGTCTGGAGGCTGTCAAGGCGGCGTCGCGTCTCGGGGTGAAGGTGTCCTGCGACCTGAATTACCGCAAGAACCTCTGGAAGTATGGCAAGACGGCATCCGAGATTATGCCTGAGCTGGTGTCTTACAGCGATGTCATCATCGGGAATGAGGAAGATGCCGAGAAGGTATTCGGAATCAAGCCGGAGAATTTCAACGCTGAGTCCGGCGTCATCGACACCGCCAAATTCGAATATGTAGCAAAGGAGCTGATGAAGAGGTTCCCGAAAGCCGGTAAAGTGGCCATAACCCTGCGCGGTTCGGTCAATGCTGACCATAATACGTGGGAGGCTGTGCTGTATGACGGAGCGAAGCTCTTCTGCTCCAGGCATTACGACATCACGGACATCGTTGACCGTGTGGGCGGAGGCGATTCATTCTGCGGCGGACTCATCTATGGTCTGCTCGAGTATGGTGACGACCAGCGTGCGCTCGATTTCGCTGTCGCGGCTTCGTGCCTCAAGCATACGATTGAAGGCGACTATAACAGAGTGAGCGTCAAAGAAGTGGAATCTCTTATGTCGGGTAACGGATCCGGCAGGGTATCAAGATAAAAATACAGAAATATGGCTGATTATAACAAGATACAGGTGATCGGCTCCGCGATTTCCACAGGTGTGGTGCCGGTATTCTACAATGCGGACCTGAACATCTCCATCGAGGTGATGAAGGCCTGCTACAATGGAGGCATAAGGGTCTTCGAGTTTGCCAACAGGGGCGATTTCGCCCAGGAAATATTCGGTGAACTGGTCAAATATGCCGTAAAGAATCTCCCCGGAATGATACTGGGAGCAGGAACGGTGATAGACGCTCCGACGGCAGCTATGTACCTTCAGGAAGGCGCGAATTTCATCGTGGGACCGCTGTTCAACCGTGATGTCGCCGATGTCTGCAACAGAAGGTGCGTGCCATATATTCCGGGTTGCGGTTCCGTGACCGAGGTGGGCACGGCTCAGGCTGCAGGCTGCGATATCGTCAAGGTCTTCCCGGGCGACGTGCTAGGGCCTGGCTTTGTCAAGGGCATCAAGGCGCCTATGCCTTGGACGCAGATTCTCGTGACCGGCGGCGTGAAGCCGGAGGAGGACAATCTTAAAGCCTGGTTCAAGGCCGGGGCTTCCTGCGTCGGTATGGGCAGCAATCTTTTCCCTAAAGAAGTCGTCAAGGCAGGCGACTGGGCTACTATCACCAGGCTCTGCTCTGAGAGCCGCAGCATTATTGACAGGGTCCGCAAATAAGTCACGGGAATGGAACAGGTATTCAGTTATATAATCGGTCTGGGCGCCGCCGTTATGATGCCGGTGATCTTCACCATTCTCGGCATCTGCATTGGCATCAAGCCGGGCAAGGCTCTCAAGAGCGGTCTGCTCGTCGGAGTGGGCTTCGTGGGCCTTTCGGTAGTCACTGCGCTTCTTACCAGCGCGCTCGGTCCTGCGCTCTCCAAGATTGTCGATATCTACGGACTTCAGCTCAAGGTTTTCGATATGGGCTGGCCTGCGGCCGCTTCGGTCGCGTATAACACCGCCATCGGCGCCCTCATCATCCCGGTCTGTCTCGGAGTGAACCTCCTGATGCTTTTCACCAAGACCACCCAGACCGTGAACATCGACCTCTGGAACTACTGGCACTACGCCTTCATCGGCGCAATTACCTATTTCGCCACCGACAGCCTTCTCTGGGGCTTTTTCGCGGCCATCGTCTGCTACATCATCACCCTTGTGCTCGCCGACCGCACGGCCTCCAAGTTCCAGGGATTCTACGAAGGTATGGAGGGAATATCCATTCCTCAGCCGTTCTGCCAGGGTTTCGTTCCTTTCGCCGAAGCCGTCAATGCGGGGCTTGACAAAATCCCGGGATTCGACAGACTGGACATCGACGCTGAAGGGATGAAGAAGAAATTCGGCCTCTTCGGAGAGCCGCTTTTCCTCGGAGTCATCATCGGAATCATCATCGGCTGCCTGAGCTGCTCGAGCTGGGGCGAGATTGTGGACAAGATTCCGTACATCCTCGGGCTCGGCATCAAGATCGGAGCCGTGATGGAGCTTATCCCGCGCATCACCACTCTCTTCATCGAGGGCCTGAAACCTATTTCAGAGGCTACCAAGAGCCTGATCTCCCGCAAATTCAAGGGCGCGAAGATGAACATCGGAATGAGCCCTGCACTCGTTATCGGCCATCCTACGACTCTGGTCGTTTCGCTGCTTCTCATCCCTGTGACCCTCATCCTTGCCGTGGTTCTTCCTGGCAATGAATTCCTTCCGCTCGCATCCCTTGCCGGAATGTTCTACATCTTCCCGATAGTTCTTCCCATCACCAAGGGAAATGTCGTCAAGACCTTTATAGTCGGACTGGTTTGTGTCCTGCTTGGCCTGTATTTTGTTACTGACCTTGCTCCGTACTTCACCCTGGCTGCACAGGACGTGTTCGCACAGACGGGCGATACTGCCGTAGCCATCCCTGAAGGCTTCGAGGGTGGTTCGCTCGACTTCGCGTCCAGCCCTCTCACCTGGGTGATTTTCCACCTTACCCACAGCTGCAAATGGATTGGCATCGTCGCACTCGTGCTCTGCACCGGCGGTCTGGTGGCCTGGAACAGGGTTAAGAATGTGAAGGAGCAGAAAGCGAACGCTTCCGAAATCTCCGAAAATACAGAATCAAATAACGCGTAACAGAATATGAAGAAGTTAATGATAACAGCGGCCCTCGCGGCTCTCGCAGCCTCCCAGGCTTTCGGACAGGTTAGCTACACAGTCCAGACGGCTTGCCATCCGGATGATGTGAAACACTATGACACTGAGCGCCTCCGCAGCGCGTTCGTGATGGAGAAGGTGATGGCTCCCGATGAAATCAACCTCACTTACACCCTCTATGACCGCCTCATCTACGGCGGAGCGATGCCTGTGAACAAGACCCTCACTCTCGATACTTTCGATGAGCTCAAGGCCGAGCATTTTCTCGACCGCAGGGAGCTTGGCGTAATCAATATCGCCGGTGACGGCATCGTGACCGTCGATGGCAAGGAATATCCCCTGAAATACAAGGAGGGACTTTATGTCGGCTGCGGCAAGAAGGAAGTTACCTTCAGAAGCGTCGATCCGCAGAATCCGGCGAAGTTCTACATCAATTCCGCTCCCGCATACAAGGAGTACATCACCCAGATAGTCACTACGGACAAGAACGCGGACAAAAAGAAATATGCGCTCGCCATTTCAGACCATTACGGCTCAATGGAAGAATCGAACGACCGCGTCGTGAACCAGTTCATCGTATGGTCTGTGCTCAGCAGAGTGAAGGGCGGCGGAACCAACCAGCTTCAGATGGGTCTTACCGAACTCGCTCCCGGCTCTGTCTGGAACACGATGCCGGCCCACACCCACACACGCCGTATGGAGGCATATTTCTACTTCAACATTGCCGAGGGCAACGCAGTCTGCCACCTTATGGGACAGCCGCAGGAAGAGAGGCTTGTATGGCTTCACAACGAGCAGGCCATCACCTCTCCGGAGTGGTCCATCCACGCCGGCGCAGGCACCCGCAACTACACCTTTATCTGGGGTATGGGCGGAGAGAACCTGAACTACGGGGACAAGGACCAGATTTCATATCTGGAGATGAGGTAGCCCCCAAAATAGAAAATACAACAACTTTTAAGTTATAGAATTATGGTAAGTTTTTCACTCGAAGGAAAGGTTGCGCTCGTTACGGGTGCATCCTACGGTATCGGTTTCGCGATTGCTACAGCATTCGCTGAGGCCGGGGCAAAGATCGCTTTCAACGACATCAAGCAGGAACTTGTGGACAAGGGACTCGCTTCCTATAAGGAGAAGGGCATAGACGCGAAGGGATATGTGTGCGACGTCACCAAGGAGGATCAGGTTCAGGAGCTCGTAAAGAAGATCGAGAAGGACCTCGGCCCTATCAACATCCTCGTGAACAACGCCGGCATCATCAAGCGCATCCCTATGTGCGAGATGAAGGCGGAGGAGTTCCGTCAGGTCATCGACGTCGATCTCAACGCTCCGTTCATCGTTTCCAAGGCAGTCATCCCTTCCATGATCAAGCAGGGCGGCGGAAAGATCATCAACATCTGCTCGATGATGTCCGAACTCGGCCGTGAGACCGTTTCCGCTTACGCCGCTGCGAAGGGCGGACTCAAGATGCTCACCCGCAATATCGCATCCGAGTACGGCGAGTACAATATCCAGTGCAACGGTATCGGCCCGGGCTACATCGCAACCCCTCAGACCGCACCTCTGCGCGAGCGTCAGGCTGACGGTTCCCGCCATCCGTTCGACGCATTCATCGTCGCCAAGACCCCTGCAGCCCGCTGGGGCACCACCGAAGACCTCAAGGGACCTGCAGTCTTCCTCGCATCCCCTGCATCGGATTTCGTGAACGGCCACGTCCTCTACGTGGACGGAGGTATCCTCGCATACATCGGCAAGCAGCCTAAATAATGAAACGGCTGTTTCTTGCTTTATCAGTCCTGTCCTGTCTGCTCTGCTCCTGCGGAGCGCAGTACAGGACTGTTTGCGTGTCCAACCCTTCAGACGTGGAACGCATCTGCGAGACCGTCGAAATCCCGTTCTCCTCGCTTGGTATCAGGGGACTTTCCGCAGAGAATGCCGTAGTCCGCAGCTCCGCCGGAGCGGAGATTCCGAGCCAGACAGTGTCGGATGCCGAAGGCGCCCCGAGCCTTATATTCCAGACGGATATGAAGGCGGGAGCATCCGCTTCCTTCACCGTTTCCACGGGCACGCCGTCTGTCTATGACACCCTCGCCCGCAGCCGCTACGTTCCCGAAAGGAAGGACGACTATGCGTATGAGAACAATGTCGTTGTAGGCCGAATTTATGGCCCCGCCCTTGCAGGTCCGAGGACTTTCGGCCAGGATATCTGGATCAAGAACACTTCGCGCTTTGTCTTTGACGCCTGGCTCACCGCCGGCAACTTCCACCGCAACCACGGCGAGGGCTGTGACTGCTATATGGTGGGAAAGGCCCTGGGCGGCGGCGCGTGTGCTCCTGTAGCTGACGGAAAGGTCTGCATCGGAGACAACTGGACCACCCAGAAAAGGCTCAGCAACGGACCGCTCCGCACCGAAGCGGAGTTCACTTACAGGGACATTGACGTGAACGGAGTTCCGTTCACGGCCAGAAGGTCGCTATCGCTCGACGCGAACAGCAGACTCGTCCGCTGGACCACTTCGTTCGAGGCTGAAGGGGTTGATTCCCTGGAAGTTATCGTGGGCGCAGTGGTTCACGACACCGTCTCGCTCGTGTTCGGAGATGACTATGTCTCATTCACCGAGTGGGCTTCGGACAGCAAGCTCGCCGATCCTCACGGGGACGGTCTGATAAGCATTGGAGTAGTGCTCGCGGACAGTTTCAAGGGCAAGCCTGCCAATATTGACGGCCACGCCGGCTTCATTCTGAAAGTCGCCTGCGGCGAGACTGTGGAGTTCTGGACGGCTTCCGGCTGGAGTGAAGGCGGAGTGGAAAGCCCCGAGGCCTGGAACGGGTATATGCGCGCTCAGGCGACAGCGGTAAATCATCCTTTAACCGTAAAAGTAAAATAGATTATGAAAAGAATTATCTTTAGAACACTTGTAATATTCTCCTGCCTGTTTCTCGGCACGGAATCCCTTTCTCTTGCTGCCGACGGCCAGAGGGAGGGTATCGTCGGGAAAACGAGAAGCGAGACATTCATTTCCGGAAAAGAGACAGCCTGGCAGCCTGCCGGCGACGGCGTCTGCAGACAGATTATGGGCTATGACGGAAACGTGATGCTGGTAAAGGTCAAATTCAAGAAAGGCGCACAGGGGACTCCTCATACCCATTTCCATACTCAGACCACGTATGTGGCGAGCGGAAAATTTGAATTCACCGTGGGAGGTGAAAAGAAAATCGTGAAGGCCGGTGACAGCATTTATATGGAACCTAATGTCCTGCACGGCTGCGTCTGCCTGAAGCCGGGAATTCTCATCGACTGCTTCTCTCCGATGCGCTCGGATTTTCTGAAACAGTAGTTTATGGAGCCATCAGGCATCCCAGCTGCGAAACAGGATACTTTAGGTCGATGACTTCGCCGATGCGGCGCGGAAGGATGAGGTGGATGGAGTCACCTTCGACCTTCTTGTCCTTGAGCATCGCGGCGCAAAGCTTTGAACCATCGAGACTGAGACCTTCGAGACTGTCGGGAAGACCGCAGGCGCGAAGGTCTTTTCTTATCTGCTGCTCCAGCTCCGGTTCAGCCTCGTGCAGAGTTGCAGCCGCCCTCGCGGCAAGAGCAAGACCGATCGCAACCGCTTCACCGTGACTGAATTGGCCGCTTGCGGCCAATCCGGTATTGTCCTCGGAAGTGAGGGCGCAGCTCTCGATGGCGTGCGCGAAGCTGTGGCCGAGGTTCAGCAGGCGCCTCTCGCCGTGCTCGTTGAGGTCACGGGCTACGACCGCCTGCTTGTACGAGGCGCATTTGCCGATGATGTCTATGAGCTCTTCCGTCTTGCCCTCAAGACCGCCGGTGGCTATCCGGCTGAAGAGATCCACGGCCTTGCGGTAGTACTCCGCGTCGTATATCATAAAGGTTTTCAGAACCTCGGCGCTTCCGGAGCGAAACTGCTTGACTGAGAGGGTCTTGAGGAACTCCGGGCAGATGATTACCTGCGAGGGCTCGCGGATGACTCCGAGCATATTCTTCAGACCGTGGAAGTTGACCCCGTTCTTGCCGCCTATTGCCGCGTCGCACATCGACAGGAGTGTCGTCGGGACGAATGCGAAGTCCACTCCGCGCTTGTATATGGAAGCGAGAAAGCCTGTCAGGTCGCTGGTGATGCCGCCGCCGACGCCGAGGATGAAGCTGCTCCTGTCGGCTCCCTCTTCCAGAAGACGGCCGGCGAGAGTCTCCACGGTAGTTAATGTCTTTAACTTTTCGCCCGTCGGAGTTTCGATTATGTAGCAATTATTGAAGAATCGGTAATAATCTTTCAGATTGTTATCGATTATGACGAAAATCTGTCTGCTCTGTGGAAGGGCCGCACGTAACTCGCTGATACTGCGACAGATGCTGATTTTGCTCATAAATAATTATTAATAATCTTTGCAAATATATTAAAAAATTATAGCTTTGCACACGAAAGAATAAGGCATGAACAGCGTTTGCACATATTCCTTTGGTTTTGGTTTTTACTTTTACTTTTACTTTGGCAAAAGGTAAGAGCGGGAATCTGTGTAAACTTCCGAGTCAGAAAGTGTATGAACCTAAGATACTCCCGCAACGAAAGCTGCGGGATTTTTTTGGTCTTGCCCGGACTCGAGGTGTGTCGGAAAAATGATTTTATGGACAGAATAGCAATACAGGGAATCGACGGCTGCAATCATTTTCTAGCGGCGCAGGACTATTTCGAGGGACGTGACATCTCCTGTGTCGATTGCGACACTTTTCCCGAGCTCGCGGACACGGTCGAAAAGGACCCGTCGATACTCGGAATAATGGCCGTCGAGAATACTATCGCCGGCAGTATCCTTCAGAATTACAGGCTGATAGAGGCGCACGACCTTGTGATAGTGGGGGAGTACAAGCTTCGGATCAAGCACGCCCTGGTGGCTCTGCCGGGAGTGGAGATTTCGGATATAAAGGAGATAAATTCCCATCCTATGGCCTTGAGGCAGTGTGCTGAGTATCTGGAGAATCTTCCGGGAGTGAAGCTGGTGGAGAAGGACGATACGGCCGGAAGCGCCAAATGGATCAGCGAGAACGGCCTGCGCGACCACGCGGCCATCTGCCCGGCAGGTGCCGCGGCCCTTTTCGGGATGAATGTGCTGGCGGACGGCATCGAGACCAACAAGCGCAATTTCACGCGCTTCCTGATTCTGGCGCACAGAAGTGTGGCCGATGTGGTTCTGAAGGACCTCTGTCCGGACGGGACGGTGAACAAGAGCACTCTGGTGTTCACTCTCCAGCACAGTGCGGGAAGTCTTTCCAAGGTCCTTTCGGTACTCTCGTTCTACGATATGAATCTCACTATGATTCAGTCGGTTCCGATTATCGGCAAGGAATGGGAATATCAGTTCTACATTAACCTGCTCTATGTGGACTACCATCGCTACCGCCAGGCGATAGACGCGATAAGGCCCCTTACGGGTATGCTCAGGGTGCTGGGCGAGTATGAGGACGGAAGACAGTCGGTAGCGGACTGAAAATGATAAAACGGGCTTTCGAGCCGAAAAAATATAAAAAATGAATACATCTTTTACCCCTGCGCAGAGGATCTCTGATGTGAAAGAGTACTATTTCTCTGTAAAAAACAAAGAAATCGCGGCGATGAACGCCCGCGGAGAGAATGTAATCAACCTGGGTATCGGAAGCCCGGATCTGCCTCCTGTCAAGAAGGTTACGGATACCCTCGCGGCCGCTGCCGCCCGCAGCGACGTCCACGGCTACCAGCCGTATAACGGCATTCCCGAACTTCGCGGAGCCTTCTCTGACTGGTATGCGCGCAAGTACGGCGTGAGTCTTGACCCGGCCACCGAGATACTTCCCCTTATGGGCAGCAAGGAGGGAATTATGCACATTTCGATGGCGTTCCTGAATCCTGGCGACGGGGTGCTGATTCCGAATCCCGGCTACCCGACCTACAGTTCCGTGGCAAAGCTTGTGGGGGCGGAGCTGATTCCGTACGAACTTGATGAGAACAACGGCTGGCAGCCGGATTTCGAAAAGCTCGAGGCTACGGTCGATCTGACTAAAGTTAAGCTGATGTGGTGCAATTACCCGAATATGCCTACCGGTGCCCCGGCTACGCGCGAGCTTCTGGAGCGTCTGGTGGCCTTCGGCCGCAAGTGGAACATCATCATCTGCCACGACAACCCTTACAGCTTCGTTCTGAACGACCATCCGCTCAGCATCCTCTCGGTGGAGGGCGCAAAGGATGTCTGCATCGAGATGAATTCGATGAGCAAAACTTTCAATATGCCGGGCTGGCGTATCGGAATGGCGGCTTCGAACGCTCAGTTCCTTCAGTGGATTCTTCGCGTGAAGAGCAATATGGACTCGGGTATGTTCCGTCCGATGCAGCTCGCGGCCATTGAGGCGCTCGGCCAGAGCGACGAGGACTACGCAGCGATGAACGCGATCTATCGCAGACGCCGCGTCATCGCGAAACAGATATTGGAAGCCGCAGGCTGCCGGGTGGATGATGCTCAGAGCGGTCTGTTCCTCTGGGGGCACATTGAAAACGCACCTATTGGCAGCGACGCTGCCAATGACGATACGTGCGCTTCGAAGCTGCTGAGCGACAAGGTGCTCTACGGTGCGAAGGTGTTCGTCACGCCGGGCTTCATCTTCGGAAGCGTCGGAAGAAATTATATGCGCACTTCGCTCTGCTGCAGCGAAGAAAAGTTGCAGCTTGCGCTGGAAAGGGTGAAGGCGCTGATGCAGAAATAATTGGTTTTAAAAGATAAGGCTATGGAAATCAAGAAGTTGGAGCTTAAGGGCGTGGACCCTCGCAGACCGGTGGTCATTGCGGGACCGTGCAGTGCGGAGACTCGTGAGCAGGTGCTCGAAACGGCGGAGAAACTCGCCGCGAACGGCGTGAAGATTTTCCGCGCCGGCATCTGGAAGCCGCGCACGAAGCCGGGCGGTTTCGAAGGTGTGGGCGTGCCGGGACTCGCCTGGCTGAAAGAAGTGAAGGAGAAATACGGGATGCTGACGGCTACCGAGGTGGCGACGCCTTCGCACGTGTTCGAGGCTCTGAAGGCCGGCGTGGATGTGCTCTGGATCGGGGCGCGCACGGTCACGAACCCGTTCGCGATGCAGGATCTCGCTGACGCTCTGCGCGGTACGGACCTGCCTGTGCTGGTGAAGAATCCGGTAAATCCGGACATTGAGCTCTGGATCGGCGCGATTCAGAGGCTCTGGAACGCCGGGCTGCGCAACATCGGCGTGATTCACCGCGGCTTCAGCTCCTACGACAAGAAGATTTACCGCAACGCTCCGCTCTGGCACATTCCGATCGAGCTTCGCCGCCGTTTCCCTGAAATGACGATTTTCTGCGATCCGAGCCACATCGGAGGCAAGCGTGAACTCGTCGCCCCGCTCGCGCAGCAGGCGATGGACCTTAATTTCGACGGCCTTATCATCGAGAGCCACTGCGACCCTGACCGCGCCCTTAGCGACGCGGCGCAGCAGCTCACTCCGGAAGTTCTTGACTATACACTCAATATGCTGGTAATCAGAGACAATGTGCAGACGACGGAGAATATCGCCGTGCTGCGTAAGGAAATCGATGAGCTGGATACCCAGCTGCTTCAGCTTCTCGCCAAGCGAATGGGCATTTCGCGCGAGATCGGAACCTACAAGAAGGAGCACAATATGCCTGTCCTGCAGAGCAACCGTTACGATGAGATTCTGAAGAGCCGCCGCGAGAGGGGAGAACAGATGGATCTCGACGGGGAGTTCGTGAACAAGATTATGACGAGTATCCACGAGGAGTCGGTACGCGTGCAGATGCAGTTGATGGAGAAATGAGGATTCTGATACTCGGGGCAGGCAAGATGGGGAGTTTCTTCTCCGATCTGCTGAGCTTTGGCCACGAGGTGGCCGTTATGGAGAGCGACAGCGCGAGACTTCGTTTCGTCTATAATGTCTATCGCTTCACGAAGATGGAGGAGGTGGAGGAGTTCCATCCTGAGCTTGTAATCAATTGTGTGACGCTGAGTTACACCATTTCGGCGTTCGAGGCTCTGCTGCCTCATATCGACAAGTCCTGCATCATTTCAGATATCGCGTCGGTTAAAACCGGGCTGAAGGATTTTTACGAGAGCACCGGGATGCGCTATGTGAGCGTGCATCCGATGTTCGGCCCGACCTTCGCGAATCTTGGGAATCTGCAGAGCGAGAATGCGATTATCATCAATGAGCCCGCAGACAAGGCCGCCGGGGTGCGCGGTTCGGACTATATGGGCGTGGTTTTCTTCCGCGACCTCTTCAACTCGCTGAAACTCAATGTCCGTGAATACACTTTCAGCGAGCACGATGAGGTGGTGGCGTACTCGCTCACGATCCCGTTCGCCTCGACGCTGGTGTTCGGCGCGATAATGAAGCACCAGGATGTGCCCGGCACGACCTTCAAACGGCACCTCGCCATAGCGCGCGGCCTGCTGAGCGAGGACGATTTCCTGCTCACCGAAATCCTCTTCAACCCCCACTCCATCTCGCAGCTTGACAAAATCATCTCCGAGCTCGGCGCCCTGAAGGACATAGTAGCCCGCCGCGACAACGCCGCAATGAAGTCCTTCCTCGACCGCGTCCGCGACAACGTCGACTGAGTTCCATTCTCAAAAATATTACTCACTCATTGAGTTTTTCCATTGGCCGCTTCCGGGCGGCCAATTTTATGCTTTCATCCCGGCCGGCTCCGCCGTCCAATAATAGTTTCGAACATCCAAAAGTGCAGATAACGTTTCATCTGCACTTTTCATTGTATT
Organism: Kurthia senegalensis; assembly: GCA_963620825.1. Lineage (GTDB taxonomy): Bacteria > Bacteroidota > Bacteroidia > Bacteroidales > UBA932 > Cryptobacteroides. Next base: position 4,763 of record CAVFAZ010000051.1, on the reverse strand, counting down.
TCAGTACACCGAGAAGTGCGCTTTGGCTCACTATTGCACTTCTCGATGCACTATGTTTTACAATCGGCCGCTCCGCATCGGCAAGCTCCGCAACCGCAATCCATTTCTCCGGCCGCTTCGCGTCCAATGCTCGTATCGGCCGCTCCGCATCGGCAAGCTCCGCAACCGCAATCCATTTCTCCGGCCGCTTCGCGTCCAATGCTCGTATCGGCCGCTCCGCATCGGCAAGCTCCGCAACCGCAATCCATTTCTCCGGCCGCTTCGCGTCCAATGCGCTTGCGGAGCTTCCGATGTCTCCGCGGCATTTGGATTAGTGATTCCTAAAAAATAACTTAAAGAAAAGTTAACAGATTTAAGAAACGTATATTTTTTCAGGAAATGTGGCGAAATCGGTGTGCCTGGCGGTGGCGGTAATGGATAAAATCACTATATTGGCGAGTGATGTCTCCGGGTGCATCGATCGGGTCTGACGGAAAAGGAACAGTCATGAGAATGGGTCGAGCCGAGGCGTGATATATTTCTTAATGATTTAAACTTAAGTGTTATGAGAACTTTGCAAACCAGTTATGAGGAATACCGCTCTTGGCCCAAGTGGTATTACCATCTGACATTCGACTCTTTAGAGAAGGGACAGATCTTCAATGATGATGGCGAATATGCCAATGGGATGAACGGGGTCGCCATCGGACAGTACATCTACAATCTGTCTATAGTAGCCTTCAACCTTATGATTAATCACTGCCATATCCTTGCCTATGGTTCCGGGGAGAATATGGTCAGGTTCTTCACGTTTATGAAAAGGCGCCTCAATGACCGGTTGCGGGATGACGGTTACCCTTTACTTCCAAATAATTACGGGTTCAAACTTGTTAAAGTGGAGAATGAGGGACAGCTCAGAGATACTGTCTTGTATATAGCCAGAAATCCTGTGAAGGCTTGCCCGAATGTCACGGTTGGGGGCTATATATGGGGCTCTACAAATCTGATTTTCAGTGAGCTGAATAAGATTTTCGAAAAGAAGCCATTATGTGAACTGAGTTGTAGAGAAAAACGGGTTTTGCTTCGAAGCGATGTGTCTCTTCCTGATAACTATGTCTTCAACGATCAGTACGGCTTCATCCTTCCGGAGTCTTATGTGCTTACAGAAAAGGCTGAACAGATGTTCGGAACAGCGTGGAATTATGCATATGGAGTTGTCAGAAACATAGACGGCTATCTGAGGATTGCCGAAGGTGTCGGAGAGAATGTCGTTCTTTCTGAAGAGGAATTGAACTATGTTATCTCACAATCTGTAAAGAAAATGTTTAAAGTAAACTCTGTTAGGGAGTTAGGCGTGGATGACAGATGCCGCCTCGCTATGGTGCTGAAAAACAAATACAAAGTGAATATCAAGAGAATAGCCCGCAAGCTCCAGATAGATGTTGCCACTTTGAAGAAACTCTTTGAGTAAAATCAGTCTCAGCGGTGATGTGATGCAGAGGAGAAAACCATCTCGGTGGTGATGTGGAGTAGAAACTGGTGCGTCGAAAAGTGCGATATAGAGTAGAAACTGGTGCATCGAAAAGTGCGATACAGAGCCCAATCGCACTTTTCATTGTACTGAAACACATCGAAAAGTGCAGATAAAACGATTTCTGTACTTTTCGATGCACCGAAGCCGGCCTGGTGGCGGCGACAAGAGGAAGTGACGGTGCTCTGCAGACAAATGTCAATTGTGGCGGAGGCTGTCCGGCCGGCTACCAGAGAATGACTTTGCCGGCGATTCCCAGATCCATTGAGGCGGTATTGACGCCCAATGCTTTGAATACACGGCTCATCGTAGGAATGGTTATGCTGTAACCTTTCTCCAGACGGGAGATCTGAGACCGTTTGACGCCGATACGTTCGCCCAATTCTTCCTGAGTAAGGTTCTGCTGAAGCCGGGCTTTTTTTATAGCCTCACCAATACGGTATGCGTGAAGTGATTCTTTTACCTCTGCTTCAAAAGAATCACGGACAGGGGTACCTTTTTTCCCTAACTTCTTGTCAAGGACATCTTCTATCGGAGTAAGATTCATCTGGGCCATTATCGTTTGTTTTTAAAATACTCGGCTCTGACAGCTTCAGCTTTGGCTATCTCTCTGTCAGGCGTTCTCTGTGTCTTTTTTATCAATCCGTGCGTTGCTATTACGAGTGCTTCTTCATCTTTGTCCCAAAATGCGAACAGTCGATAAGCAACTTTTCTGTAGAGAGTACGAAACTCCCAAATTTCAGTTCCCGTCAGTTTCTTGAACAATTCAGGATTACGCTCGCCGCCGGCTACACGTCTTATGTTGTATAGCACTTTGTAGGATGCGTCGTCAGGCAATTCTTCAATGAATTCTCTCGCCTCATCCGTCAACACCAATTTGAAGAATTCTTGTGTCATCAGTAATCTGTATTTTTGCAAAGGTACATAATTGTTTCCAATTTACGAAACAATTGGCTGGCAAAAAAGGAGAACGAAGTTTTTTCTCAGATAAGAGTAGGGAAGTGAGTAATAATTGGTATATTTGCACGATGTGACGCAAGAATGGTCAACCACATAGGAAATTATAATTCAAACCGGATATTTGATTAAATATTTTTTGTGCCTATACAAATATGAGCAAATTACAGGAACTGACGGACAGGCTCTACAGTGAGGGGCTGTCCAAGGGTAAGGAAGAGGGCGAAAAGCTCCTTCAGCAGGCTGGGAAACAGGCTGAGGAAACATTGGCCGAAGCGAAAGCGCAGGCCGCGGCCATCATCGCGAAAGCGCAGAAAGATGCCGCCGATCTGACCGGGAAGGCTGAGTCGGACGTGCGCAAGGCTTCGGAGCAGGCTCTCCAGACCACCAAGTCCGAGATTGAGAATCTTCTTCTGAACTCCGTCTGCGGCAAGCAGGTCAGCGAGGCACTCTGTTCGCCTGACTTCCTCAAGGAAATCATAAAGACCGTTGCCGGGAAATTCACGGCCGAGCAGTCCACCGACCTTTCTCTCGTGCTTCCTGCAGCCCTGCAGGACAAACTTGAACCGTTCGTGAAAGGCGAGCTCGCAAAGACCCTCAGCAAAGGCGTCGATGTGCAGTTCTCCAAGAGAATCGGCGGAGGCTTCACTATCGGCCCTAAGGACGGCGGCTATTACATCAGCCTTACCGACGAGACCTTCAAGTCCCTCATAGGCGAATATCTGCGCCCTGCCACAAGGAAACTCCTTTTCGGCTAGTATATGAACAATTACGAGTACATCATCGCCTCCCTCCCGCTGCTTTCGCCCGGAGCTCAGAATGCCCAGGTGGATGCGGACGAGGTGATCGCCGACATACGGAGCCAGTGCTCGAAAAAGGACAACGCCCTGATAGACTTTCTCCTGGAAGGCTATAACCAGGAAACTCTCGGGCGGGACTTCTATCTGAAGGCTCTTTCCCATCACGACAGGTTCATAAGGGAATACTTCGCTTTCGACCTGGACCTCAGGAATGCCAAGGTGCGCTATATAAACCGCGCCCTCGGCCGCGCCCCTATGCAGGACATCGTGGTTCTGGACCGGAGCGAAGACGCTCAGCAGCCTGAGCCGGATCCGGAAATGGACGCCGTTTTCGTGGCGGACGACCTTATAAAGAGGGAGAAGCAGATCGACGACTTCATCTGGGAGAAGGTCGATAACCTCACGCTGATGGAACTCTTCACGATGGACCGCATACTCGCGTTCATCGTGAAACTGCGCATCATAGACCGCTGGAACAAACTCGACCCTCAGACGGGACGCGAAATGTTCCGCAGGCTTGTGGACGAGATCCGCGGCACATTCAAGGGTGTAGAATACGAATAATCAAAATAATTATCATATGAAGACAAAAGGAAAGGTAACGGGTATCGTTTCCAACCTCGTGACTATCCGCACCGAAGGGCCTGTGGCCGAGAATGAGCTCTGCTACATCGATCTGGACGGCACGAAGATTCTCGCAGAGGTCATCAAGGTGACCGGCTCCGAGGCTTCCGCACAGGTGTTCGAAAGCACCCGCCGTCTGAAATGCGGAGACCCTGTCGAGTTCGAGGGCAGAATGCTTGAGGCCACTTTGGGCCCGGGCCTTCTCTCCAGCGTTTACGACGGTCTGCAGAACGACCTTACCACTATGGAAGGCGTTTTCCTCAAGAGAGGAGAATATACGGACCCGCTGAACAGAGAGAAACTCTGGGACTTCACTCCTGTCGCAGCGAAGGGCGACAAGGTGATTGCCGCCGACTGGCTCGGTGAAGTGAAGGAAGGCTGGCTGCCTCACAAGATTATGGTTCCGTTCGCCTTCGAAGGCGAATACACGGTGGATTCCATCGTCCCTGCCGGAAGCTATAACGTCGATACCGTAATCGCCGTTCTCATCGATGAGGAAGGCGAGAAGCACGATGTCACGATGACCCAGAAATGGCCTGTAAAGGTCGCCATCAGGGGTTACCGCGAGAAACCGCGTCCGCAGAAGATAATGGAAACCGGAATCCGCGTCATAGACAGTTTCAACCCTATCGCCGAAGGCGGTACCGGCTTCATTCCGGGCCCGTTCGGCTGCGGCAAGACCGTGCTCCAGCACGCCATCGCCAAGCAGGGAGAGGCTGACGTAATCGTGATGGCCGCGTGCGGTGAGCGTGCGAACGAGGTGGTGGAAATCTTCACCGAGTTCCCTGAACTCATCGACCCTCACACCGGACGCCACCTGATGGACCGAACCACCATCATCTGCAACACTTCGAATATGCCTGTGGCCGCCC
>CAVFAZ010000050.1:0-18989 GCA_963620825.1 Kurthia senegalensis | reverse complement strand
AAGCCTGCCGCTAGCGTTCATCCTGAGCCAGGATCAAACTCTTCTTTGTATATTTTCTTTATACTTCCAGCTCGATCCCGACACCTTAATTTCCAAAGAAATCAACGCTCTCGTTCTTATCTTGTTCTCGGTACTTGCTTGTACTTCCTTCAGTCTTTTCAATGAACTTTTCAATAAAATCCCGCTCGCCTCGCGAACGGGATTGCAAAGGTAGCAACTATTTTTTATCCTGCAAACTTTTCTGCAAAATTTTTAAGAAAATTATCTGCCCCGATTCATCCTTATTCGGGCTCTGAGTTCCCAGGTACGGATGCGGTCCTTGTATAAGTTATTGGCATTCATCTTCTCCACATCACAGTTGGCATCCGAGTTGCCCTCCCATCGCCGACAGTCATAGACCACATCATATATGCGTCCTATCTGATATTCGCGGCAGACGCGGAGTCCGACGGCATAATCCTCGCCGTATTTCGTGGTCGGGAAGTTGATGGTGCGCAGAAGCGGAACATAGAATCCGCGCGGAGCGCCGAGCCCGTTTACCCGCAGGGCATTGTTCCGGCCATTGTCCGGAGTCCACTCGCGATGGTCGATGATGCCCGGAGGCAGGGTCTGCATATTGAAGTCGGTCATCCTGTATGTGCCCACAACCATAGCACAGTTCTGTGCATAGAACGCATCGATGAATTTCTGAACGGTGGTCTCATCGTAATAGACATCGTCCGAATCGAGCTGGATGGCGAATTTCCCGCACTTGGGATGATGCAAAGCAGCATTCCAGTTGCCGCCGATGGCGTGATAGAACCTGTCCTGTGCTATATATACGAGTCTGGGATCGTCCAGAAACTTCTTTATCACATCCACGGTCCCGTCATCGGAATTGTCATCCACCACTATCACATTGTATTTGAAATCAGTCTTTTGCGAAAGCGCTGACGTGATGGCGTCTGCAATGGTGCGGACGCGGTTCCTGCAAGGAATGACCACGGAAGCCTCATACTCGAAGGAATCATCGCTGAACTCGATATGCTTGAACTTCGGCTCCAGAAAACCGCCCACAGCCTTCAGATGCTCAGTGCAGGCCTTCTCCATCTCTATCTGAACCGCGCGGTTCTTCGGATCCACATAGTCGAAAATCTTCTCGCCGGACTTGCGGGTATCCGTCTCCACTTCATAATAGAGGTATTCATTGATATGCTCCAGCGAACCTTTCTCCGCCACTTTCAGGCGCAGGTCATAGAGAGCGGCAAACTGATAATCGACTGACATTCGCGCGACTGCATCCTTCAAGGCGCTTGCACGGTAAAGCAGGAGTCCTCCGAAATCGAAGTCGTCGCGAAGCGAACCATCCTGATAGTCAATCACCGGAGCATTGCTGCGGACTCCGTCCAATTCGTTGAAATGGTCCGCGTAAACCATTGCCGCAGAAGAATCTTCGGCAATGGAGAGCATACGCTCCAGGGCGAAGCGCACGAAGCTCAGCTGTGTGAACTTGGTGTAAATCAGAGAGAAAGGAGCATCCGACGCCCCGGCAATCCCGCGCACGGCCTCTGTGCTCTTCAGAGATGGGGCGGCAATCACTCCGCATTCGGGAAATTCCGGGACGGGACTCGCATCCGCTTTTACAAGGTAAATCCTGTTCACTTCGCTCTGGCCCCTGAGGTTCACGACCGTCTCCCTCACCTGTTCCGCATCCTGAAAAGGAATGAAGCAATTTATACTTTTCATTGACATACGATTCTTAAATTCCGTATCCACAAATTTAATATTTTTTCACTGACAGACGGTACAATAAAACGCACAAAAGGGAAATTTGAAAAATTCTGCCACATTTGACACAATTTTATCTTTCAAATCTGCGATAAATTTTTACTTTTGCAGGAACTTATTACCGGCATTATGGACAGAAAAATAGTCATCATCCCCACTTACAATGAAAAAGAGAACATCGAGGCGATAATCCGCCGCGTGACGGCTCTGGAAGGCAGTTTCGATGTGCTTGTCATTGACGACGGCTCGCCCGACGGGACCGCGGCCATCGTGAAAGAACTTATGAAAGAACTGCCCGAAAGACTTTTCATCGAGGAGCGCAGCGGCAAGCAGGGACTCGGAACGGCCTATCTGAAGGGTTTCAGATGGGCTCTGGAAAGGGGCTACGATTATATTTTCGAAATGGATGCTGACTTCTCGCACGACCCGGACGACCTTCCGAGGCTGTATGAGGCCTGCGCGAAAGAAGGGGCGGATATGGCCATCGGCTCGCGCTACTGCCACGGAATCAGCGTGATCAATTGGCCGATAGGCCGCATCATAATGTCTTACTACGCATCGGTTTATGTGCGTACGGTGCTGGGAATCAAGGTCTATGACTCGACCGCCGGCTTCGTCTGCTACAGCCGCAGGGTGCTCGAGACGATCGACCTCGACCGCGTGAAGATGAAGGGCTACGGCTTCCAGATCGAGATGAAATACAGCGCCAAGTGCCTGGGATTCAAGATTGCGGAAGTGCCGGTCATCTTCGTGAACCGCCAGAAAGGCACTTCGAAAATGTCCAGCGGCATCTTCGGCGAAGCGTTCTGGGGCGTCATCGGTCTGCGTTTCCGCAAGATCCGCCCCCGCACGAAAGCATAAAAAAGGACAAAATTGGCCGGCTCGCGAGCCGGCCAATTTTTATTTCATCAGGCGGAGCGAGATGCGTCCCCGCTCGGTATCGACGTTCAGCACGCTCACGCGGACCTTCTGGTGGAGTTTGAGGACCTTGGACGGATCCACGGGACCGCGCACGCCCATCTGGGAGACGTGTATCAGGCCGTTTTCGTGCAGACCGATATCGACGAACGCTCCGAAATTAGTGATGTTGGTCACGATGCCCGGCAATTCCATTCCGGAATGGAGGTCTTCCAGTGTATGCACGTCCTGCGCGAACTCGAACTCCTCGGCGCTCTCGCGGGGGTCGCGGCCGGGCTTTGCAAGCTCCTTGATTATGTCATTTAAGGTAGGAAGTCCGAAATCCCCCTCCACATACCTCGAAGCGTCAATGCGCGAGCAAGCCTCGGCATTGCCCACAAGGGCGGACACCGGCATACCGAGGTCGGCGGCCATTTTGTCCACTATATGATAGCACTCGGGATGAACCGCGGAATTGTCCAGCGGATTCGCTGCGCCTGCAATACGCAGGAAACCGGCACATTGCTCGAACGCCTTGGCACCGAGACGCGGGACCTTGCGAAGCTCCGAGCGTGAAGCGAACGCCCCGTTCTCGGAACGGTAGGACACTATGTTGCCTGCGAGCGAAGGGCCTATGCCCGAGACATAACTGAGAAGGTACGGGCTCGACGTGTTAAGGTTCACGCCCACGCTGTTCACGCAGAAAGACACCACGTTGTCCAGCTTCTCACGGAGCAGTCCCTGATCCACATCGTGCTGATACTGACCGACTCCCAGGGATTTCGGGTCTATTTTCACAAGTTCGGAGAGCGGATCCATCAGACGGCGGCCGATGGAAACTGCGCCGCGCACTGTGACATCCTCGTCCGGGAACTCCTCGCGGGCGACTTCGGACGCCGAATAAATGGATGCCCCGTCCTCGCTCACCGTCCAGACCTTGCAGTCCTCGGGGAGATGAACCTTGCGCAGAAAATCCTCGGTCTCGCGGCTGGCGGTCCCGTTGCCCACGGCGATGGCCTGGATTCCGTATTTTTCTATCATCGAGCTGACCGCCATAATGGCCTTTACTTTCTCATTCTGAGGAGGATGCGGGAAGATTATCTCGTGATGAAGAAGTCTTCCCTGTTCATCCAGACAGACGGTCTTGCAGCCGTTACGGAAACCCGGGTCAATGGCCAGCACCCTCTTCTGGCCCAGCGGAGCGGAGAGAAGCAGCTGTCGCAGGTTCTCCCCGAACACATTAATCGACTCAATGTCAGCCTTCTGCTTGGCTTCCTTAAGGATTTCGTTGCTTATGGAAGGCTCCAGAAGACGCTTGTACGCATCATCGAAAGCCAGATGCAGTTGCTCCGCGAGGGCCGGAGCCGGGTATGAATTCGCCTTGCAGAAATCGTAATATATCTTGGCCCCGCACTTATCCGGATCCGCATCGATGCTGAGTGAAAGAAATCCCTCATTCTCAGCGCGAAGCATAGCGAGCAGATTGTGCGAAGGGATTCTGGACAAAGGCATCGAGAAAGAAAAATAGGAACGGTACTTTGCGGCCTCGGGCGAAGACTGGGCGGCCTTCGTGGCTTTCGAGACCACCTTGCGCGTACGGAAAATGGAACGGAGAGTTTCGCGGACGGAAGCCGTCTCGCTGAGTCTTTCAGCGATGATGTCGCGCGCCCCGGCGAGAGCATCCTCCACCGTAGCCACCTTATCACTGAGGAACTTGCGGGCATCCGCGGCCGGATTTGAGGTCTTGACCCCATACATCCTGTCGGCAAGAGGCTCAAGCCCTGCCTCCTTTGCGGCAGTCGCGCGCGTGCGCCTCTTCGGACGGTAAGGCAGATAAAGATCCTCAAGCTCCGAAGCATCCACGCTCCCCTCTATGGCGGAGCGCAGCTCGTCCGTCAGCTTTCCCTGCGAGGATATCGTCTCCAGAATCGTCGCCTTGCGTTTTTCCATCTCGGCGAAGACATCGTACCAGTGCCGCACCTCCGCGACCTCCGCATCGTCAAGTCCGCCGGTGCGCTCCTTACGGTAGCGGCAGATGAAGGGAATCGTATCCCCCTCTTCGAAAAGCGCAGCGCAATTCTCTATCTGCCAATCCTTTACAGACATTAGAGAAGCCAGATGCCTTATATATATTTCTTTCATTCCGTTATTTTTCTTTAACCGGCCTTACGGCCAATGTATCAGTTTCAGTGCAAAAAGGGAGGGAATCAGTCCTGCGAGAAGTCCTTCAGCATCTCGCGATACGCCGTCAGAATGCGCGAGCGCGAGGCGTAGCCGACGTACTTGCGGTCCTCAGTGACCACAGGGAGACGCCAGGCGCCGGTCTTGTCGAACTTGTCCATCACTGCCTCCATCTTGTCATCCGCATAGATGAATGCCGGCGGCTGGTCCATAAAGTCCCTGACAGAGAGGGTGTCGTACTCGTCCGTACGGAGCGCGATGGAGTGAATGTAATCCACCGTAACCTCTCCGCAGAACACCCCGTAGTCATCCACAACGGCATAGACCTGGGCGTTACTGGACTTGAACACTTCGACGATGTCTGCGAGCTTCGCATCCGGAGAGACTTTCGGGTATTTGTCGCTTACAAGCTTGGAAAGATCCATAAGTGTGAGCACAGCCTGATCACTGTCGTGGGTGAGCAGTTCTCCGGTATGGGCGATACGCTTGGTGTATATGGAATATTTTTCGAAAATCCTTGTAGTTCCGAAAGATACGGCCGCAGTGAGAATCAGCGGAAGGAAGAGTCCATAGCCTCCGGTCACCTCCGCGATAAGGAAGATCGCTGTCAGAGGCGCCTGCATCACTCCTGCCATCATCGCGGCCATCCCGACGAGCACGAAATTCGACTCCGGCACGTCCAGTCCCGCCAGATTCAGCACTCTGGCAATCACGAAACCGGCGATAGCCCCGACGAAAAGGGTCGGTCCGAAAGTTCCTCCGACTCCCCCGCCGGCATTGGTGAAGGTCATCGAGAACACTTTCAGCAGCATTACCAGAGCGAAGAAAACCACTATCCCCCAGGACGAGCGCGTAAGGAAAGAAAGCAGCGTAACGTCCGAGAAATCAGGGTCTCCGCCGTTCAGAAGCATACGTACCCAGTCGTAGCCCTCGCCGTACAGAGGCGGGAAAAGGAAGATGAGAAGACCGAGCGCAACCGCGCAGACAGCCCACTTCTTATAAGGGTTCAGCACCTTCGCCGCACGGTCCTCAAGCCAGATGGTACTGCGCACGAAAAACACTGAAAAGAGTCCGCAGAAACCGCCCAGAACGCAGTAGAAAGGGAAATTCGCCAGGCGGAACGGAACGATCGTGGCGGCGAATTCAGCCTGCGAGCCGGTGAAAAGGTAAGACACCACCGTCGCAGCCACGGTCGAAAGCAGCAGCGGCATCATCGAGGACATCGAGATGTTGAAGAGCAGAATCTCCATCGTGAAAAGCACTCCCGCGAGAGGAGCCTTGAAGATTCCGGCAAGCGCTCCCGCCGCGCCGCAGCCCAGCAGAATCGTCATCTGCCGGTAGGACATTCCGAAACGGCGTCCCAGGTTCGAGCCGATCGCCGCTCCGGTATAGACTATCGGGGCCTCGGCGCCCACAGAGCCGCCGAGTCCAATGGTAACCGCGCTGGTCACAACGGACGACCAGACGTTATGCGCCTTTATGAAGCACTGCTTGTTGGAGATGGCCTGAAGAACCTTGGTCACTCCGTGACTGATATTGTCCTTTACTATGTATCTGACTGTCAGCAAGGATATGAGCATACCCACTCCCGGAAGCACCAGCCACTGCCAATGCCCCGGAATAAAGGAAAAAACTCCGTCCGCCGCCGTCTTGATGAGCGAAATCAGAAAGTGCAGCAGCACGGCCGCACCGCCCGACAGACATCCCACCAGCAGAGAAAGCGCGAGGAGCTTGTTCCTTGCGGACAATCTCGGAAGTGTCATGCGTCACCGTCAACAGAATCGTCGTCTGTACCGTACTGGGAGATATTGTCATCCGGAAGAGCGTCACCCTCGTGGGACTCCTCCGCCCCTCCCGTTACCTGGCTTTCCTCAGCCTCCTCTTCGCCTTCGAGCCATCTTTCGATATCATCGACATCGTCGGTTTTAACCTTTATCTTCACCAGATAGATGGCATCGGGAATCTCAAGGGTTACAGCATAGAACGATGTCCCGTCAGGCTTCGGATACTTTACGAGGTCGGGGAGATAGTCGTTGAAGCCCTTGGGATACTTGGCGTTGAATGCCGCCGCAACCTCCTCGGACATATTCTCGTAGCTTACTACGTGACGTTTCTTATTGTCGATCTGTTTCATAGGTGTCTAATTTGTTTCAGCGTGCAATAATAGGACAAAAACTAATTACACACAACATTCTTCACCCCTTTTTTCTGAAAAAAAACGACTTCTGCCTTCTTTTCTTCTCAGGATCCCTCTCAGTGAAGACCGGCTTCATCGTCCTCGGATCGATGCCTGTATAGAACATAACAGAAGAAACCGTCATAGGTGTCGGAGTGAAGTCCTGCACCTGCTCCATCCAGATGCCCTTCAGGGCCGGATTCGAGGCCAGTTTTTCCATATCCTTCATAGTGCAGCCGGGATGTGACGAAATGAAATACGGCACGAGTTCCGTACGGACTCCGGCCTTGCGGACTATCCTGTCAAACTCCGTCCTCAGGCGTTCGAAAAGGCGGAAGGAAGGCTTGCCCATATAATACAGAACCTTGTCCTCAGTGTGCTCGGGAGCCACTTTCAGACGTCCCGAAGTATGTCTCAGCACCAGTTCCCTGAGATACGGGCAGGAAGTCTCATCGACAAAGCCGTCCTCGGTCAGAAAGAGGTCATAACGTATGCCGCTTCCGATGTAGGCGTGCTTTATCCCCTTGACTTTCAGTACGTCAGCATAGAGTTTCAGCAGACGGGCGTGCGAACGGTCCAGATTGCGGCAGGGCAACGGAAAGAGGCAGGACTTGCGGCGGCATTTGTCGCAGAGACTCCTGTCACGTCCTCCCATCCCGTACATATTGGCCGTAGGGGCCCCCAGATCCGAGATATTGCCGGCAAAGTCCGGAAGCGAGCCGAGACCGCGCACTTCGCTGAGTATGCTGTCTTCGGAGCGGGACTGGATGAATTTGCCCTGATGGGCGGCGATAGTGCAGAAATTGCAGCCTCCGAAACAGCCGCGATGCGTCGTGACCGAGAACTTGATCATATCGTAGGCCGGAATCCTCTTGCCCCTGTAGCGCGGATGCGGCAACTTGGTAAAAGGCAGATCCCAGAAGGAATCCATAGTCTTCTCATCTGCAGGAGGATACGGAGGATTCACCTGCACATAGCCCTTCCCCGCCGGCTCAATGATGACCGCAGGATGCATCATATTCGCGTGAGTCTCGATCCGGTTGAAATTCTCCGCGAAGGCCCGCTTGTCGGACAGACATTGCTCGTAAGAGTGCAGGAAAAGTGCATCCTTGAGCGGCGAGGTGCCGCTCATATAGAACGCGAACTGCGGAATCTTGCGCATCTCGTGCAGGCTGCGCCGGGCTTCGATCGCTCGCGTGAGCTCCAGCATCGGCAGCTCGCCCATTCCGTAGCAGAGCCAGTCCGCGCCGCTGTCGATCAGGATCGAAGGGAAAAGGCGGTCCTGCCAATAATCATAATGAGTAAGCCGGCGGAGCGATGCCTCGACTCCGCCAATCACAACCGGGATGTCCGGGTAGAGTTTCTTGAGAATTTTCGTATAGACGGTGACCGCATAGTCCGGGCGTTGGCCGGAACGGCCTTCGGGGGTATAGGCATCATCGTGGCGCAGGCGCTTGGCCGCGGTGTAATGGTTCACCATCGAGTCCATCGCGCCGGAATTCACCGCGAAGTACAGACGCGGCGCACCGAGTTTTCTGAAATCGCGGAGGTCGTCCCTCCAGTTGGGCTGGGGGACGACCGCAATGCGATAGCCGAATTTCTGAAGATATCTTGATATACAGGCAGTTCCGAAGGACGGATGGTCCACGAAAGCATCTCCGGTGAAGAAGATGATGTCGATATAGTCCCAGCCGAGAGCCTCAACTTCCTTTACGGAAGTAGGGAACATATATGCTTGCGTATCAGGCATTCCTTACATTCTTTCAGGAAGTTCGATGCCGAGGATGCCCATGGCGGAGCGCAGAACTGACGCCAGAGTCTCGATCAGCACGAGACGGAAACGCAGAATCTTTTCATTTTCCTCCTTGAGGATGGCCGTCTCGTGATAGTACTGGTTGAACTCCTTGGCGAGGTCATAGGAGAAATTCGCTATGATGGCCGGGGAGAACTGCGCGGCCGCATCCGCTACCTTCTGAGGGTAGCTGTTCAGTATCTTGATGAGACGTATCTCCTTGGCGCTGAGCTCGGTATCGAGGGCAATGCCGTCTGCGGCGTGATTAATCCCCTGTGCATCCGCCTTGCGGAGGATGGAACAGATGCGGGCGTGGGTGTATTGGATGAAAGGACCGGTATTGCCGTTGAAGTCGATGGACTCCTTGGGATTGAAGAGCATCTTCTTCTTCGGATCCACCTTGAGAATGAAGTACTTGAGTGCTCCGAGACCGATCATTCTGTACAGTCGCTCCCTCTCTTCCTCCGAAACGTCGGCCAGTTTGCCCGACTCTTCGGAAGTGGCCTTGGCCTCCTGATACATCTGCTCGATGAGGTCATCGGCATCGACCACCGTACCCTCGCGGGACTTCATCTTGCCCTCAGGAAGCTCCACCATACCGTAAGAGAGGTGATAAATCCTTGATGCCCAGTCGAATCCAAGCTTACCGAGAATGAGTTTCAGAACCTGGAAATGATAGTTCTGCTCGTCCCCGACCACATATACGTGGGAATCGAGGTTGAATTCTTCGAAACGCTTCTCGGCGGTGCCTAGGTCCTGTGTCATATAGACGGATGTTCCGTCCGAACGCAGCAGGAGCTTGCGGTCCAGACCGTCGGCGGTCAGGTCGCACCATACCGAGCCGTCAGGGTCGCGTACCAGCACGCCCATATCCAGTCCCTTCTGTACCAGTTCCTTACCGAGAAGATAGGTATCGTGTTCGTAGTAAACCTTGTCGAAGGAAATGCCGAGAGACTTGTAGGTCTCATCGAACCCGGCGAACACCCAGGAATTCATCTTGGACCAGAGTGCGCGAACCTGCGGGTCGCCCTGCTCCCACTTTATGAGCATTTCGTGGACGGCCTTCATGCAAGGAGCCTCCTTTTTGGCCTCGTCCTCGCTCATTCCGCCTGCCACAAGGGCTTTGACTTCTTCTGTATAAATGCGGTTGAACTCCACGTAGCAGTCCCCTACCAGATGGTCGCCCTTCTTGCCGCTGCTTTCCGGAGTGACATCCGGGAATGACTTCTGCCAGGCATACATTGACTTGCAGATGTGGACTCCGCGGTCATTGACGAGAGTCACCTTGATGACATCCTCGCCAGCGGCCTTGAGAAGGTCAGAAACTGAGGAGCCGAGAAGGTTGTTGCGGATATGTCCGAGATGCAGAGGCTTGTTCGTGTTCGGAGAAGAAAATTCCACCATCACGCGGCGGCCTGTGGACGGGAGGCGTCCGAAATTGCCGTCGGAAGCGATGGAGGAGAAGAGCTCCGTCCAATAAAGCTGTGAAAGACAGATGTTAAGGAAGCCCTTCACTACATTGTAGGAGCCGACCTCCGGTACATTCTCCTGAAGCCAGGCACCGATGGCGGCGCCGGTAGCGTCCGGAGCGCTGTGGGAAATCTTGAGAAGCGGGAACACCACGAGGGTGAAATCGCCTTCGAATTCTTTTCTGGTGGCCGCCACCTGAAGGGCGGACGGCTCAATGTCAGCATTATAGAGTGCCTTTACGGCCACTGTGGCTTTCGAGGCGAGAAACTGTTCCGGGGTCATTATCCGAGATATCCTTTGAGCAGCTCACAGGCGCTTGGCTTCTTGAGCTTGCGGATTGCCTTTTCCTTTATCTGACGGACTCTTTCGCGTGTAAGGTCCAGTCTTTCACCGATTTCCTCAAGAGTCATCTCCTGACATCCGATGCCGAAGAAGCTCTTGATGATCTCTCTCTCACGCGGAGTGAGGATCTGCAGGGCGCGGTCAATCTCGGTGCTGAGACTTTCGTTCACGAGGCCGCGGTCGGCCGAAGGCGAATCGTCGTTCGGAAGGACGTCCAGAAGGCTGTTGTCCTCACCCTCCACAAAAGGAGCGTCAACGGACACGTGACGGCCCGAAACTCTCAGAGTATCAGCAATCTTGTCCTTAGGAACCTCGATCATTTCAGCCAATTCCTCATTCGAAGGCTGGCGTTCGTTCTCCTGTTCGAATTTGCCGAGGGCCTTGTTTATCTTGTTAAGGGAACCGACCTGATTCAGAGGCAGTCTCACGATTCTGGACTGCTCGGCGAGAGCCTGGAGTATGCTCTGGCGGATCCACCATACAGCATAGGAAATGAATTTGAAACCTCTGGTCTCGTCGAATTTCTCCGCAGCCTTGATAAGGCCCAGATTGCCTTCATTGATAAGGTCAGGAAGGCTGAGGCCCTGATTCTGATACTGCTTCGCCACCGACACCACGAAACGCAGGTTCGCGCGGGTGAGTTTCTCGAGCGCGGCCTCGTCACCCTTGCGGATGCGCTGCGCGAGCTCCACTTCCTCTTCCGGGGACACGAGTTCCTCGCGTCCGATCTCCTGAAGGTACTTGTCCAGCGATGCGCTTTCGCGGTTAGTGATGGACTTTGTAATCTTTAACTGTCTCATTCTTAGTATATTGTTTACATATTTCCGTTTTTCGGCCTGCGGCCAATGACAACTTCAGCATTGGACGCTTTCAGCGGCCAAAAAGGACGCGCCTCCGATGAGAGAGACACGTCCTTTCTGACAGCGGGAGGCTCTCGCGCGGGCCTACTCCTTGCCGAATCCGAAGTATGAAGCCTTGCCGCGGGCTGTGACGCCCTCGATGTATATGGCTCTCTTCGCCTTGTTCGCTATCTCTATCACGTCCTCAGGCTTGCTTACCGGCTGGTCGTTCACGTAGAGGATTACGAAACCCTCGGCAGCGCCTGCACTCAGGAGCTTGCCCTCGCCTACCGAAACGATCTCCACGCCGTTCTTCAGCCCGAGCTGCTGCAGCACTTCCTTCGACGCCTTGCGCAGCTTGGATCCGTAGAATGCCACCGAACCGTCCTCGGATACGGTGCCGTTCTCGTCCATTGTTCCCTGGAAAGTAAGGTTCAGGGTCTTCTCCTCGCCGTTGCGGATGATTACACAGGTGGTTTCATCGCCCGGGTGGAAGCTGTTCACCCTTTCCTGAAGCTCGGAAGCCTTGTTCACGCTGTGGCCGCCAAGCGAGATGATGACGTCATCCTTCTTCATACCGGCTTTGTCGGCTGTACCGCCTTCCGAAACTCCATTAATATATACTCCCTTCCGGGAAGAAAGTTTCAAATCCGTGGCAATTTCTTCGTTGATGTCGGCGATGGTAACACCGAGCAGAGCTCTCTTCACGCTGCCGAAATCGATGAGGTCACTCACGATCTTCTTAACGATGTTCGACGGTACTGCGAAGGAATATCCGGAATAAGAGCCTGTCTGAGAGATAATTGCGGTATTGATACCCACGAGCTGGCCGGCCTTGTTCACAAGAGCGCCGCCGGAATTGCCGGGATTGACCGCAGCGTCGGTCTGGATGAACGACTCGATGCGCACGCCGCCCTCGCGGGAGGAGTTGCCCATCGTGCGGCCCTTGGCGCTGACGATGCCGGCGGTGATGGTCGAGCGGAGGTCATACGGACTGCCGATCGCGAGCACCCACTCGCCCAGGCGCAGGTCGTCGGAGTCGGCGAATTCCACCGTCGGCAGGCCCTCAGCCTCGATCTTGATGAGAGCAACGTCGGTTGCAGGGTCGGTGCCGATCACTTTGGCCTCATAGGTCTGATTCGAATTCAGGGTGACTTCGACCTTGGTAGCGTTCTGGACCACGTGATTGTTCGTAACTATGTATCCGTCAGGGCGTATGATGACGCCTGAGCCGCTGCCGTGCTGCTCGCGCGACTGCGGGGTTACGTCTCCGAAGAAGAAGCGGAAGAACGGATCTATCTGATAGTCAGACTGGGAAGTGACAGTCACAGCCACATATACGACTGCATCCACGGCCGACTCTGCGGCGTAGGTGAAATCAGGGTAGTCGGTCTGTGCCAGATTGACAGTCCTGTACATCTCCGGACTGACAGCTGAAGCGTCTCCGGCTGCGGTCTTGGAAGAGCTGTTCGCGACAGCATAGGCTGTAAGTCCGCTCAGCAGAACGGCAACCAGAATAGTGATAAGTGACTTTTTCATAACTTATGTATTATTTGTTCTTTCATTCCATCCGGACCGGAGATTCTGCCCTGCACGGGACGCTGACCGGTCCGGGCGGGAATCAGTCAAATGTTATGCCAAAAACATTTTGTCATACTTTTCTTTCTTCGCGGAATTATTATTACTTTTGTAGTTGATATAAATGATTCGACTATGGAATTTAAAGTTTCAAGCGCAAGCCTGCTGAAAGGCATAATGGATGTTTCCAAGGCACTTCCGATGAAGTCCTCTCTTCCGATTCTGGAGAACTGTCTCTTCGTTCTGCAGGGCAACATCCTGACGATCACCGCATCGGATTCCGAACTGACTCTGGTGACGGAAGTGGAGGTGGATTCCACCCTCGAAGAGGGCAGGATGGCAGTGCCTGCCAGACACATAATCGATCTTCTGAAAGCACTTCCGGACCAGCCCATCAGCATCAAGACGGACAGCGACAGCTCTTTCGACTGCGTATGGAGCAGCGGAAACTCGGTCCTGCCGTTCTTCCCTGCCGAGGACTATCCTGACATAAAGGGTCTCAAAGGAGAGGCCACAGTAGTGGTTTTCAAGTCCGGCAGCCTGCTGGACGGCATAAACAGCACCATCTACGCTACCGCCGACGACGAGATGAGACCTGCGATGAACGGTATCTTCTTCGATATGGACGTGGATTCCACCACTTTCGTGGCATCCGACTCGCACAAGCTCATCTGCTATACGATTACCGACGCGAAGGCCGAAAGCAAGATTTCCTTCATTCTCCACAAGAAGGCGGCCGCAGTGCTCAAGTCATTGCTGGTCAAGGATGAATCCGAGGTCCGCGTAAGCTTCGACACCTCCTCCGCAATCTTCAATTTCGGAGCCACCACCCTCTACTGCCGTCTGATCGTGGGCAAATATCCGAAGTACCGCGACGTCATCCCTCAGACCAACTCGAACATCCTGAAGATCGACCGCGTACAGTTCCTGAACACCATCCGCCGTATCGCGGTATGCGCCGCCAAGGCGTCCAACAGCATCAAGTTCGACCTCAAGGAGAACCAGCTGGAGGTTACCGCACAGGATCTGGGATTCTCGATTGCCGCTTACGACAAGATCGCCTGCGACTACAGCGGAGCGGAACTCACCATCGGATTCAAATCGCCTTTCCTCATCGAGATTCTGAGCAATATGAACTGCGAGAACATCGTGATGAAGTTCGCCGATGCCCGCCGCGCAGCCCTCATCCTGCCGTCCGAGGAGGAAGCCGAGAGCGAGAAAATCTGCGGCATAATAATGCCAGTGGCAATTTAATCGGCCGTTTCACGGCCAATGTCGATACACGGAGGCGCCGGCAGCACAAGCCGCTCCGCCTCCATAATTTTATAGCAACCAATGGAACTCCAACTCAAAAGGCCCCTCCTGTTTTTCGACATCGAAAGCACGGGGCTGAATATTGTGTCTGACTCGATGATCGAGCTCAGTTTCGTGAAGATACTTCCCGGCGGGGAGGAAAGGATAAAGACCTGGAGGCTCAAGCCCTGGGACTACGAAAAGCGGGAGCAGAAGCCCATCACTCCGGGCGCACAGGCCGTTCACGGCATATCGGATGCCGAACTTGTGGACTGCCCGCGCTTCTGCGACGTAGTGGAAGAAGTGCTGGATTGGCTGAAGGACAGCGACCTGGCAGGTTTCAATTCCGCGAAGTTCGATCTGCCTATGCTCTCCGAGGAGATAGAGAGGCTCCGTTTTTATTCCCGGAACTATCTGGACTCGCATCCCAATGCCGCTCCGGAAGCCCGGGACAAGTTCCAGCACATTCTGGACCTCATCAGGGACGTGGATCTGCACAGCGTCAAGATGGTCGATGTCCAGGGAATCTATCATCAGATGGAGCCGCGAAACCTCAAGGCAGCTTATAGATTCTACTGCGGCGGAGAGGATTTCGAGAACGCGCATTCCGCTGAGGCTGACACTGTTGCCACTTACAAGGTCCTCAAGGGAGAGCTCGACCGCTACCCCGAGACCCTGAAGAACGATGTGGATTTCCTTTCGAATTTCTCCGTCAAGAACCGCAATATCGATTATGCCGGGCGCCTGGCCTGGAATGACGACAAGGAAGCTGTCATCACCTTCGGCAAGCACAAGGGCAAGACTGCCCGCGAGGTCTATGAGAAGGAGCCGTCCTATTTCGCCTGGATAAAGAATGGGGAGTTTACTTTCGACACCAAGAGGCAGTTCGAGGCCCTGAAAGAGAAGTTCGATCAGGAGAAGCGCGAGGTGCGTCTCAACGCCAAAGCCGTGAGCCAGAAGCCTTTGAGTGACGAGGAGGTCGCCGACGCGGCCAAGTCCCTCGCCGCGAAATTCGGCGGAAAACTTTTATAGAAATTTAACATTATCAGCCTCGGCTGACATTTTGTCAAAAGGAATACCCATCAAATTCGTTTCGGAGCGACTAAGGAGCGAAGCGACCGAGGGGGCCTGGGGGATGCATCCCCCAGTATTAGATGATAATGAATGAAAATTTTCACGGAATGAAAATTTGCGTAGGATTATCGGGAGGCGTGGACTCCAGCGTAGCAGCCCTGTTGCTAAAGAAGCAGGGCTGTGATGTGTTCGCTATGTTCATGCAGAACTGGCACGACACGGAAGGCACCCTGCACGGCGACTGCGAATGGGAGGAAGACCGCTTCGTGGCTGAAATGGTCGCACGCAAAATCGGCATTCCGTTCTATTTCGTGGACCTTAGCGAAGAATACCGCAAACGGGTGGTCGATTATATGTTCGACGAATATTCCCAAGGGCGCACGCCCAATCCCGACGTGCTCTGCAACCGTGAAATCAAATTCGACGCATTCCTGAAAGCCGCCGAAAAATTGGGCGCAGACGCAGTCGCGACCGGACATTACTGCCGCAGCGACAGCTTCACGACTGCCGGCGGAGAGACTCTGTATCGCATCTTCGAGGGCGTGGACCCCGGTAAGGACCAGAGTTATTTCCTCTGCCAACTCACTCAGTCTCAGCTGAGTAAGGCAATATTCCCGATAGGCGGGCTGCTGAAGAAGGAGGTCCGTCAGATTGCGCACGAGGCGGACCTGCCCTCGGCGGACAAGAAGGACTCGCAGGGCATCTGCTTTGTGGGCAAGGTCGATCTGCCGGTGTTCCTCCAGCAGAAGCTCCGCAGCGTCGAAGGAGACGTCGTGGAAGTGTTCGATGCCTTCTACGCGGACTGCGTCCAATACCAGTCCTCTCTCGCTGTGCTTCAGTCGCTTCTTTGCGACCCTTCGGTGCCGCTTCGCTGCATAACCAGCTATATATCAGAAGATAAGCAGTACTCTCCGGAAGGCTCGAAAAATGACTTCTCTTCCGAAAAGTTAGCGGCCTTGAGTTCAGAAGAACTGAACCTCATATCCTCCCCTTTAAGCTACGATTCCATAAAGTTCGAGACCGAAACTTACCGCAGCGGGAAGCATCACGTCCGCAAAACCCGCTATAAGGCAAACCCTTACGGGCAGATTCTCGGCAAGCACGAAGGCGCACAGTTCTATACTGTCGGGCAGCGCAAGGGGCTGAACATCGGCGGACACAGTGAGCCGCTGTTCGTGATAGCCACAGACGTATCGTCCAATATCGTATATCTCGGGCAGGGACATCAGCACAAGGGTCTGTCCCGCAGCTGTTTGCGTATTGCCTCTGAAGACCTGCACTGGATACGTCCTGACCTGGAGATGGCCGTCGGAGAAACGCGCCGCTACCGCGTGCGCATACGCTACCGTCAGCCGCTTCAGGACGCGACGCTTCTGCGCCGCGAAGACGCGATGTACATCCTTTTCGACTCCCCTCAGCGCGGCATAACCCCCGGCCAGTTCGCAGTCTGGTACGACCCCTCCGACGAAATGATCGGCAGCGGAGTAATATGATTCCATAAATGACGAAATAAAACTTGAGGAATTCCAGGGAAATGGCGATATAAAACTTGAGGAATTCCGGAAAAATCGCGAAATAAATTTGGAGGAGACCGAATTCGTCGGTATTTTTGCAGAAGACAACTAAAGAAATCATATGGAAATGGAACGTGTCTTCAAAAGGAAAATTTATGACAAATTACTTGCCTGGAAAGAGAGAGAGGATGGCAAGTCGGCTTTGCTTATCCAGGGTGCGAGGCGAATCGGAAAGTCCACCATAGTTGAAGAATTCGCCAGGAAAGAATATGAATCCTACATTCTCATCGATTTCAGCACCTGCTCCAGGGAGGTGAAAAACCTTTTCAGTGACATCTCTGACCTTAACTATCTGTTCCTCAGGCTGCAACTTATCTATGGAGTCAACCTGATCACAAGAAAGTCCCTGATAATCTTCGACGAGGTACAGTTCCAGCCGCTTGCCCGGCAGGCCATAAAATCTCTTGTGAAGGATCATAGATACGATTATATAGAAACCGGATCTCTGATTTCAATAAGAAAGAATGTTGAAGGAATATTGATTCCGAGCGAGGAAAAACCGATAAATATGTACCCTATGGACTATGAGGAGTTCAGATGGGCTCTCGGTGATACTGCAACTGTTCCGCTGCTCCACGGCATATGGGAGAAACCGCAGGCGCTGAAGGAAGCGCACCGCAAGCTTATGCGCGATTTCCGTCTGTATATGCTTGTCGGAGGTATGCCACAGGCAGTGAATGAGTATCTGGACACTAACAATCTCGCTGCTGTAGATGAGGTCAAAAGAACGATTCTCACCCTGTACGATGCTGATTTTAAGAAAATTGACCCATCGGGAAAAGCATCTAAGATTTTCTCTGCGATTCCCGCCCAGCTCTATGGCAACAAGTCCCGTTATCAGCTCTCCAGCGTCATCCCGAACACGGATAACTCAGATTATGTCGAGCTGATATCAGAGATCGAGAAGACGATGACCGTAAATATCGCACACCATTGCGATGATCCGAATATCGGACTTGGCAATACGGAGAATTTGACACAATATAAGATATATGCCGGCGATACCGGTCTTTTCACGACACTTGCATTTATGGACAAGTCATTCACAGAGAATGTAATATACGAGAAATTGCTGAGCGATTCACTCCCTGCTAATCTCGGGTATCTGTACGAGAATATGGTGGCACAGACACTAACCGCATCAGGCTACAGACTGTTTTACCATACTTGGCCTACAGACAGCGGAAAACATTCGTATGAAGTTGACTTCCTGCTTTCCAAGGGATCCAAAATCATCCCTATCGAGGTGAAATCATCTTCGTATAAAACCCACGCGTCTCTCGATGCCTTTTGCGAAAAATTCTCATCGCGGATTGCAAATGACAGATACCTCATTTACACCAAGGACTACGCGAAAGAGGGGAACATCACATACCTTCCGGCATACCTCACCTTCCTGCTGTAACCGGCAATAAGCTGCCGAAAGCACTTTGATCAATACAAAATGAGGGAGTATTCTAAGACTTTTCCAAGGAATACGCCCTCCTTTTGGTTTCGGCCGCTTCGCGTCCAATGCTGCCATTGAGTCTGCCGGAACTGCCGTGAAAAGTGTAAAGTTTCTATACATAAGTGTAAAGTAATTTTACACGTCATCTATTTGTTTGGGCCGCGTATCTTATTATGAGATAGGGCGTTATTTATTTCGGCACGAAGAGTGTTACGTTTTCTCCGGTTTGAATTAGTGTATTGAAAAATGAAGAGCTATTTTAAGTTTCTGCTGAAGAACAGGCTTTACTCCATTGTGGAGATTCTGGGACTTTCCGTGGCCCTGGGTTTTGTGATTTTGCTGATGACCTACGCTGTCACTGAATTCAGCGTGGGAAATCACCAGCCGAAGGCCAGGGAAATCTACGCCATCGGTATGGGGGCATCGACCGGAATGACCTTGGGCACAGGAGAGGAGTTCTTCCCGAGCATTCCTGAGATAAAGTCCTGGACCAGAGTCGCCCCCTATGGCTCCGCAGACATTACGGTCGGAGAGGATTATTACGCCGTACAGGCCGTGG